>DASRVZ010000069.1:0-3342 GCA_035654835.1 Dermatophilaceae bacterium
GCGACACTGCGCGGTACCCGCATCACCGCCGACACCGACCACGACGGCGACCCCCTCCTACAACACCGCCTCGCCGCCTACATCACAGACGCGGTCCACAACCCCCCGCGCCCACCGCCAAAAGCACGCTAACTCAGTACCTCGCGGTTTGCATTTCCTTGACCGTGGCCCTGGTCTGCTTTGCGTAGTACGCTGTGATCCCGACAAGGGCGGCGGTCAAGATGACCATGGCGGTGTCCATCGTGGGCCTCCAAGCGTCAGTCAAGGCGCGCTCAGGCCACTTGGACTCACAGCGGCGTAACCACTACCTTGCTTCTCAGTTGGCTGGTCGACGCGGCTGCAAGGAGCCCTTGGAACCCTGCCGTCATCCCAAGGCCAACGCCCACCCTCCCTGGGATTAGGGTGCTTCTCAGAAGTCCCAGTTCTCCCGCCAGCGCTACATCTGCACGTCCGAGATCCCCGCGCTCTCACGACCATTCACCGTGACGATGGTCGCCGCGTAGTCCATCAACAAGTATTTGGATGTGCTGGGACGGGAACGACACGAACTGGTCCAGCATGTCCCGCAGCCGCTGGGATACCTTCAGGCTACCGGCCCAGCGCCTTCTAATTCCACGCGCGAGGGACCGTCGATGACGACTCGCAAGGCTGCTTCTTCGTCACGGGGTCTGTTATGGCGATCCCAGAAGTCCGCGAAGACCGCTCAACTCCTCTCGATCCCCCTCACGAGGCGTTAGGGCTGCCCCTCGCATCCGGGCGGTCGTCGACGTAGTCCTCCAACTGCGGATCCAAGTGGTCGCCCAGTGCGGGGACCAACAGGTCATACGCACGGATCGCATCCAATCTCTGGGCGGGCCCGTCCAACTCCTGAGCCGCGAGCCCAAGCCGGTTGGCTGCCTCAAGCGCTTCCGTCTCCCATCCTAGGACCTGCCACAAAGCCCCCATTCCTGAAGCCCCCACGGTCCTGCTGCTCGAGTTTGACGTCGATGTCGCTCCACAGAGGTCCGATCCGCCTTCTGGGTGACGGGTCAGCTGCGCTCGGACGGGTCCTTCGCCGGCGAACCCTTCGTCATGCGCGAACCCTTGACCGGTGACCGCTTGCCGGTCGCCGCCTTGGTCAAGGACTGCCCAGACGCCGCCGACCGGTTCGCCACTGTCGCCCCAGGCCGTCCCGGCCGGCGCTCCCATGCCTCGTCATATGCCCGCAGCGCAGCGGCATCCCACACCTTCGTCGCCGCCAGCTCCGCAAGAGGCCGCGGGAAATGCTCATGCGTACGCTCGAGCTCAGCGATCCGCTGACGAGCGACACGCAGGATCACAGCAGCCTCGGCAACACCGGCAAGCGCCGGCATCACCGGCTGCGCCAGCTCGGCGTCCTGCTCAGCCCACGTCTGGACTTCGAGCCGGACGATCGGCCACTCCGGCAGGCCCACCTTGTTGACAGCTTCCAGGAACTTCTGAACGCCGACCTCAGTCGCATCGCCGAAGGAGGACGGATCGTTGAGGTCCGCGGCACTCAGGGAGAAGGTAGCTTCATACCGGCCGGGGCCACCGGCAACAGCGGCGCCGTGGCCCTCCAGGACGTCGATCAGACCGTCGAGGTCCTGCTCGTCGACCGGGTCGTCAGCTGCAAAAGGTGCAGCAGCGGCCACGTGGATCGTCCAGCCCATGTCTTCCATCGTCAGGTCTTTCGTCGTCGTCTGCGGTGCGGAGGGGATGCGACCGGGGGTCAGACACGGCCCCCGGCCCTGCGGATCTGAGCGATCCAGTTTTTGAACCCACGGCCGCCACCGGGAGTCTTGGGGACGGCGATGGCGCGCTTGCTCTTGTCCGGCGGGAAGAGCCGGGGGTACCCCTGGCCGCTGGAGTCGTAGCGCCAGCCCTGCTCGTCGATCAGCGTGACGATTACCTTGCGGTAGTCCTTGTCGATCCCTGGGCCGGGCCGATCCGTCTCTGCCATTGTCGCACCTATCCGTTGCCGTTGGCAAGAGTTTACATGCAACCCTGCACAACATCAAGGGTTTGTCGGTTTGTCCCAGCACGGGGGACGGCCCATGACCACGACAAAGGCGACGTGCGGCGACTGCCGCGCACGCAGTCAGCCGCACCCCGATTGACGTCCGCATCCACGTCATCGATCAGCCCGACGGCAGCTACTACGGGTTCGTCTGCCCTCTGTGCTCCACCATCATCCGCAGGAACGCCACCCCGAAGGTCATCGACGTGCTCCGCAGCAGGGGCGTCACCCCATCAGGCAGAAGGCGACCGTCCTCAGGTTCACCGGGCCACACATCAACCACGACGGCCTGCTCCGCTTCCACCAGGACCTCGACCACTCAGGCAGACGGACTGGATGGCCGAGTTGGAGTGGGCCGGGGAACGGTCGGCGCCTCAGCCCACCCCTATGGTGCGCATCCGCGTGACCGGCCACCGATCCACGGTCAACGACGACCGAGGACGGACGGCATACCTCGACCCGACGTGCAACACCGCCACACGAAACGTCGATCCTAAGCGCCACCGTCGCCACCTCGACCAGCCGCTCGCCGGCGCCTCGGCGACACCAGCCCCAGACCTGACGTGTCCACCGCCGGGCGCACCAGCCGCCGCTTCCGCACCCTCGCCAAGAACCCGGCGCCCCAGCGACGACCCTGCTGCATCTGCCACCAGCCCATCGACTACACGCTCGTCTGGCCACAACCGCAGTCATTCAGCGTGCAGCGCCTCAAGTCGTGGAACGATCACCCCCACGCCGCAATGACCCCGGCAACTTGGAGGCTGCCCACCTCGCATGTAACAGCAGCGACGGCGCCCGCGGGGCCCGAGGCCCGGGCTGCACCGCATCACGCGACTGGGAGGCCCCGACCGACAGCCCGCCCCGAGGGGGAGGGGGTCGAAAAGTTCAGCGCCTCCTGGGGGCGGCCAACCGCGGGGTACTCGATCATCCTGCCGAGCAGCTAGGTCGGTATGGGGTCGGTGTACGGGAGTCGGATCGAGCCCTTCCCAATCTGGAATCTGTAGCCCCTCAGCGAAGGCTTCGCCCCTGCTCGGCGTGAAGACGACTTTGGCGTGCTGCTTGTAACCAGCGAGGTGAACAAGATGGTGCCGTCCAGGGAGTAAGCCGGCTCCCCCACTTGAGGCTCTCCGTCGCTTGATCCGGGATCCACCGATGAGGTTGGCTGAGAACGGGTCCGCCTACGCGAAAAGTGCCCTCTGACGCGAAGATTTCCTAGCCCGAGGCGGCCTCCAGGGGGTTGAGCGTGACGTGGTAGCCCATGGTGCGTAGCTGGTCGAGGGCGCGGCGTTTGGCTCGGTCCGGGTGCAGCCGGGTGTAGAAGTCGG
>DASRVZ010000070.1:0-3037 GCA_035654835.1 Dermatophilaceae bacterium
AAGATCTCCAGGATCCGTTCGGTGGAGGGGGCTTTGCAGTCTCTGAGCTCGGGGTAGAGCTCGATGGTGTCCAAGGCCGCGCGGGTCATGCCGTGGCGGACTTCGCGTTCGATGAGGGCGGCGATGAGCAGGGCGAGGAACTGGCAGCAGAACAGGGCTTCGATCCGGGCTGCGCTGTGTAGCAGGATCGGCGCGGCGTCTTGGACGCTTTTGAGCAGGTGGTGGCGGCGTTCGAGGTTGGGCTGGTAGCGGTAGGCCGCGAGGACCGCTGCATCGTCGAGGTCCCGGTCGCAGGTGATGAGCGGGAAGCAGCCGTCGCTGGCGGCGTCGTAGGCGATGCGCTCCAGCGCGATGTCGGCGTTGACGGTGTGGCGGGTGGTGAGGACCTCCCGGTAGTTCGTCGTGGCGCCTGGTCGGCCGGGTCCTGCTTGCTTGTAGGTCTTGGTGGTCGTCTCGTTGATGGTGCAGGTGACCCACTTCTCGGCGCGGGCGTCGACCAACGCGGCCGCGGCGGCTTGTTCCACCGCGGCCCGGGTCTTCAGGCGGTTGCGGGGGCCGGCGAGCTTGGCGTCGAGGGCGTCGATCGCGGCGATCCCGGCTTCGGTGCGCGCCATCCTGCTGGCTGCGTCCCTGCCTGCTTTGGCGGTCGAGTGGACCCAGACGATGCGGTAGCCCTCCGCCGACGGTGTCGGTGCCGGGGTGGTGGAGTAGACCTCGTCGGGTTCGCCCAGTCGCAGGCCGGGCCCTCGAGCGGCCTCGGTCCAGACCGGGGTGTGGCTCTGCAGCCAGCCACGGAAGGCGCCGTCTTCCTTGCGAGAGCGGGGCATCACGGTGACGAACCGGCCACCGCGGCCGGCGATGTGCCCCATCGCCTGGCGTGAGCACAGCTTGCTGTCCGCGACGTACAGGAAATCGACCCTGCCCAGCAGCGCGACCAGGCCGTCCCAGGTCGGGACGTGTGTCGGGTCATCGACGGTGTTGCCGTCAGCCAAGCGGTAGGTGATCGGGACGGCCCCGTCCGCGCTGACGGTGAGGATCCAGACCAGCTGCTTGAGGTCCGGGCGGTGGTCCTTGGAATGCCCGTGGGTGATCACCGGCGTCGCCTTGCCACGACGGGCCGTCCCCGGCGTCGCGGTAGGCGCCGTGCACGCTGATGCTGGTGGAGTCGTTGTGCAGCCGGGTGGTCTCGATGCTGAACTCGCTGATTGCGGCGAGCAGGACCGCGGTCAGCAGGCTGGCCCGGTCAGCGTCGAACAGCGCGTCCAGCGCCCGGCCCACCCTGTCATCGTTGACCGCGGCGGCCTCGCGGGCAGACAGGCCCAGCAGCGCCGGGTCATAGCGGGCCGCCCACTCGCCCAACGCGTAGAGCGGTTCCCGGCCCAGCACCAGGTTCGTGATCACCAGCCGGATCGCCGCCGCCGGTGCCAGCTTGGTCCGGCCGTCGACCTCGCCCAAGGCCGCACCCAGCAGCCCGGGCAGCCCGAGCCGGCCCAAGACGTGGTCCACGATCGGCAGACCGCCAAGGGTGCGTGAGGTCAGCCCGAAGCCCCCCGCGTCGCGGACCACCTCGCCGGCCAAGTCGTTGCCTTCGTCCATCACGACACCCCGATCTCTTCGACTTGTCCGTTGTCGCCCCATGCTATCCTTCGACTGGCAATCGAAGGGCAGTGCGACACGCAGAAGGGACCACCCAATGGCCAAGAAGCCACCACCTGGCGACCGGATCAGCACCGAGCTGGCAGACGTCGACTACGCGCTACCCGGCACCCTCTCCCGCAGATTCATGCGCTGCGGCAAGAACAACTGCCGATGCAAGGCCGACCCTCCGGCCCTGCACGGCCCGTACCTGCACTGGACCCGCACCGTCGCTGGCAAGACGGTGACTCGGACCCTCACCGAGGACCAAGCAACTCGCTACCAGGCGTGGTTCGACAACGCCCGACGCCTACGCGCCATCGTCACCGACGTCGAATCCCGAACCCTGGACGCCTTCAACAAGGCCGAGGGACCCGCCAGCAAATCGACGAGATAACTCGCCGGAGAAGTGCGGAACGTCAGCAGAAGGCGGGTCCGGCAGTGGCATGAAGGTCGCCAGCACGCTCAACACCGCCTCCTCGTCGGCGGACACGCCCAGCGCGACAATCCGGCGCAATGCGCGCGTGTTGTATTGGAGGTCCACCACTTCACGGTTTCCGCGCTCGTCCGAGTCGCCCGAGGCCATCAGCACCAGGTACGCATCCCACCGCTTGGGCCCTAGGTCTCCCTGTGCGAGCATCTCGCCCAGTTCTGGCGCAGCGTGAGACTCCAACAGTTCGAGGTCCGCTATGCCCCGTCCAGCCACGACCGCTAGAACGAAATCGTCGCTCTCTGCCAGAAGCCAAGGTGCGTCGGCTAGGCCCCTCAACGCACCTTCCCGGACCAGGAAGCCGCGCCGCTTCAGTACGCGGTGCGCGAGGCCTAGTAGAGCGGGATCGAACTGCAACTCGGTTTCGATCATGCCGACCTCAGCAACTCGTCTGCGAAGATGAGATTGACACTGACACTGGCCGGCCCGTCGATCAACCCGTCGATTGGCGCATCTGGGTCAACCACGTCGGCCGCCTCAACGATTTGGCGCGGCCGATCCCTCATCGACGCTGCGGACAGCAAGACGGTGAGGTCCGACTGCGGCCCTCGCCGAGCGGCAACAGACCGGGCACGCTCAAGAGCTGCCGCCTCGACGTCAGAAGACAGCTGTCTTGGCTGACACAGGACAACCTCGATTCTACGGTTACCCAATAGGAACGAACTCGTACGCGTGAAGCTGAGCGCGTCGGCGTGATCCTGCGACGTCAGGATTGCGATCGCCTCCATCGCGGTTTCAGCGGCGGCGCTATGCACAACTGATTCACCAACGCCCCAGCCAACCGCGGCGCGCCGCAGCCACTTCACAGCGTCCGCAGCCGTGAGTTGAACGAAGGCCGCCTCCACCGCCGCGAAGACATCCCGCAACCCATCGCTGGCCGTGTTGCCCACTTTGCGAATCATTGTCATCACC
>DASRVZ010000071.1:0-12854 GCA_035654835.1 Dermatophilaceae bacterium
CACCAGCTCCCGCTCGGCGCAGTCTCCGGCGCCGCCGCAGTCCCCCTCACCGTCGCCTATGGCATCGGCCGCCTCGGCTGTCTGCTCGCCGGCGACGGCACCTACGGCAAACCAACCTCTGTGCCCTGGGCGATGACCTTCCCCAACGGGGTGGTACCCACCAACGTGCCCGTCCACCCCACCCCGTTGTACGAAGCGCTGGCCGCCATCGTCATCGCCACGATTCTGTGGGCACTGGGCAAGCAATGGAACCCGCCCGCGGTATTCGGCGCCTACCTCGCACTGAGCGGGATCTCCCGGTTCTTCGTGGAGTTCCTGCGCATCAACGAACCTGCCCTGTTCGGGCTGACCCAACCCCAGCTGTGGGCGCTCGTCAGCCTGTTGACCGGCGTCGTCCTGACTGTTCGGACCCAGTTCCTCAACCGTCCACCACGAACAGCGGTTCAAGCGGCAAACGCCGAAGAGGTAGTGACGGCAGGGTCATCCACCTGAGACCGGTGTGAAACTTCAGCGTTTCTTCACCATCCGAATACCAATTGGCGCGTGTTCGACGTGCACGTTTGAGGTGACAGGAAACCGGAAGGAGGCGCCCAATGGCGATGAGCACATGGTTCGCCCTCGGCGTGCTCTGTCTGCTTTACGTCGCCTTCGCGATGTGGGCGGTGTCCCAGGTCTTCCCCCGCACCCGGGCCGCCACACCCCGAGTCGACCCGGACCACCAACCGGAAAGTCCCAGGACATGAACCCCAACATGCAAGGTCATAACCACGGCCGAAGTGCCATCTGTTCGGGATGCTCGGCATCGCGGCCCTTGTCCTCGTCGTCCTGCTCGGCACCGGACGTTCCTTCCAGCAGGCTTTGCCGCTCGCGCTCTTCTTGGCCAGCCCGTTGATGATGGTCGGAATGATGCTCATGATGCGGGGCGGCAACGGGCAGCAGCGCGGCACCGATGCTCCCGACCAACGCGCCCCCAACGATGCCACTGACCGCGGCGACCCCCAAGCACGTGAAACGTGGCAGGACTCGCCCAACTTCCCCCCCTCGGTCCACGAAGACCCCCACCTTGCCCTGACCGCGGTGATCCCAAAAGACCGACCAGCTTCACCAGCTCTCCTTCTCCGACTGGCTGCTGGAGGTGACTACCACCATGGTCCCGGCAGTGTCGCCATTGACAAGCGCATTCCTCCTCCAGCAGCCAGTCGGGCAAGGATGACCCTGTCGACAGGACCTTCAGCAAACCTTCATCGAAATCCCGCATGAACCCTCATGAATCTGGCGGACGGTCAAGGCATGACCTCAGTTGAGACGACCCCCGCAACGGGGACCCAAGACCCGGACCGTGACGGTCCGCCGAACGACGAGGTGGGCACGCAGGTTGTGATCACTGTGGTGGAGGCTCCCGCGTGCCATCTGTGTGAGGACGCGAAGTCCGCCCTGACCGTCCTGGCCCAGTCCTTCCCAATGACCGTCCATGTGCTGTCCATCGGGGACCGACCCGGTCGCGCACTGATGGATCAGCACCGCGCGCCGATGAGCCCCCTGGTCCTGCTGGATGGGGAGTACTTCAGCTCCGGCCGGCTCCCCCGGCGCAAGCTCGAACGGCGACTGTCGAAGGCGATGCGCGGTGAGACCAATGGGTGACCTGCTGACCACGGGCTCCGTGCTGGCCGCCTTCTTCGCCGGCGGCGTTGCGCTGTTCGCGCCCTGCTGCATCGTCTTCCTGGCGCCGTCCTACCTTGCGGTGGCGGTCAAGAACCGCCGCTGGCGACTACTGCCACTGACGTTCGTCTTCGCCGCTGGGCTCGCAGTGATCCTGATCCCCATCACCTTGGGGGTCAGCCTGATCGCGGGAACCATCGCCAACTATCACGAGCCGCTGTACTACGCCGGCGGGGTGCTGATGCTGGCCCTGGCCGTGTTCACCCTGTCCGGCCGGATGGTCAGCCTGCCCAACTTCGTCCGGGCGCCGGACACCAGCCGCGGGGACTCGGCCAGCTTCTTCGCCCTGGGAGTGTTCTCCGGGCTTGCCAGCAGCTGTTGCGCCCCCGTTCTGGTCGGGGTGATGACCCTCTCCGCTCTGTCCGGGTCGCCCGTCGGTGGCGTGATCCTGGGCCTGGCCTACGTCTTCGGCATGGCCTTCCCTTTGTTCATGATGGCGCTGTTGTGGGACCGGTTCCACCTCGGCGAACGCAAGTTCCTCAAGGCGCGGCCGGTCCGGATCCACGTGCGCGGCCACATCCTGGCGACCAACACCGTCAACCTCGTCGTCGCGGCGGCATTCACCGTCATGGGGATCTTCGTGATGTACCTGGCCGGCAGCGGAAACATGACCTCCGGCCCAGGGTTCCAGGTCGCTTTCGGCAAACGACTGGCCTCGACCTTCGGTTGGGTGGAGAAGATCACCGCCCCGATCCCGGAAGCTGCCCTCGGCCTGGTCGTCCTGGCGCTGGCAGCAGTGTTCGTCTACGCCACGCTTCGCAACCGCCCCCGTCGGGGGCAGCCCGACTCACCAGCCGAGGACTCGGAGTCTGCGGACGCCACCGACGTCCCCTCGACCCACAAGTAAGGACCCACGATGACCGCAGGAACCAGCAGACAAGGCCCAACCCAGACAAGCCACGAGCACATCAACGCCCTGCGAGCGGCCCAGGTCGAGCAGGAGCGACGGAAGCGGCTGTGGGTCCGGCTCGCGTCGGTGGGCGCCACACTCGCCGTGATCGGGGTCCTCGTGGCAATGATGATGACCTCAGGTCAGAAGTCCTCCGCCGTAACACGGGTCGCCCCTGACTTCACCCTCACCGACACCTCCGGGACGCAGGTAAGTCTGGCAGCCCTGCGCGGCGAGAACGTCCTGCTGTACTTCAGCGGGGGTGCCGGCTGCGAGGCCTGCATCACCCAGATGGGCATCATCGAGAAAGACCCGAGATTCGCCGCCGAAGGGCTCACGGTGCTGCCGATCGTGGTGGACGGCAAGGATGACATCACCGCAGCCATGGCCATCAACGGAGTACGAACACCGTTCCTGCTCGACGCCGACGGCAGCGTGTCGACGGCCTACGGGACCATGGGCAAGGGCATGCACGCCGGCCTCCCCGGACACAGCTTCATCCTGATCGACAAGGCCGGGAACCAGCGCTGGTACGGCGAATACCCCTCGATGTTCATCTCCCCGGACGACCTGCTCGAAGAGGTCCACAACCACCTGTCCACCTGAACGAAGAGACAGGAAGAGAAGAATGAGTCGTCATCCGGTATCCGTAGAAGGTCGCGTCGACGCGGCCCCGTTCAAGCATGAGCTGCTCGGTCGTCTCGGCCTTCGAGCCGACGCCAGCATGCAGGACGTCGAAGCAGCCCACAACGTGCTGGTGGACTTCCTCGAGCTGGCACCACGCAAGGTCACCTCGTGGGCCGCGGCTCGAACCGCCGACGTGGACGAAGCGTTCGCCCCGCCAATCAGTACGTTGACGCGCGGAACTCAGTCGTCGGTGCCACGGCGCGTTTTCGTGGCCCGGTCTGCCAGCTGGAGCCGCCACCGGTTCCATGGCCAAGCCCCGTCGATCTCGGCTTCCAGCGAGAAGCTCAACATGATCCTGATCAACTCCACCACCCCCGCCTTGCTCCAGCGCTTGCCCACCGACGACATGCCGAAACCGTATGCACCGGCACCGACAGTCCAGCAACGCATCTACGGGTGCACTCTGCACCCGAGAATGCACCCGGAGATGCGTTGGGGGACCCTGGCTAACCCTTGGCTGACCCGAAGTTACGTGCCGTGTGACGCGGGACTATGGGTGGTCTTGCCCGTTGGTGGGACGGTGCCCGTGGTCCGTGGCGTAAACGGCGAGCAGGTCGGACGTGGTGGGCCCCGAGTGCCGGAACCGGTCCTTCAGGACCCCGGCAAACTCGTCCAGTGCATAGGTGAGCAGGTTTGCCGCTAGCCGCATATCGGCCCGCGGCGATGTAATCCCGATCCGGGCCAGTTCCGCGGCGTAAGGCAGCGTTGCCGCGAGCGAGGCGTCCGGGTCTGCGTCTCGGAAGTAGTAGGTCTCCGAGTACTCACTCAGGTCGACCCGAACCTGGACGATGTCGGTCGACAGACGCTCCAGAACCCCGGGCAGCAGGGCGGAATCAGCATCCCGTAGTCCGGTGAGAACGTCCGCGCGACGCAGCAACGACAGCCGGATCGCCAGCACTCTGCGCCGGGTCAAGGCAGGATAGATCTGCAACACCCAGGAGACCGTCACGGTGAGAAGCGCGAACCCGAAGAGTGCCTCAAGCGGAGTGGCGATACGCAGCCAGCCGGCAGCCGGGGCGATGTCGCCGAACCCGAGCGTCGACATTGTGACCATCGAGAGGTAGAGGGCGTCCAGAAGGTCGTTGGTGCTGCCGGAGGCGGCCCCGGAGGTATAGGCGAAGCCGGCGGGAATGGAGGGCCAGTAGAGCAGTGCCCAACCGACCACCGCCAATGTGCCCCACACGATGATGACGGCCAACAACGCCAGCGGTCCAGACAGCCGGGCCATGCGCCCGCGCCCGCCTCGGGGCCGTGACAGTCGCCAACTCGTCCTCAGCACGAGACGGCTCAGACTGCCCTGCCCCTCGGGATGACCCAAGGTGTGGAAGATGTCGCGGAGCACGAGGAGAACCAGAACGGCTCCTGCTGCGGCGGCCAACCAGTCCATCAGTCCTCCGATCAGGCTGTCACCGCTATGCGCAGCCGGGTCCGGAGTCTACGGTCCGCACCGCACCGCCGACTGATCGCTGCGGTCCGCAACCGACCTCCGGCCATCGGGCGATCGCATGATGCCCAGCTTCCAAGCGACAGGACGAGGCGTCTGGACACCGGTCCAGGGCGGGCCTCTGTCACGAACTCCAGGCACTGCGGGCGAGGGTGCCAAACCCGGGCGAATCTCACTTCAGCGGTGGGGCGTGGTCCGCGCGGTGGCTCGGGAAGATGAGTTGGTAGGTCCAGTTGTCGATGGGCTGGCGTCGTGTGCTGCTGACTTGGGACACTAGAGGGGTTCGTTCTGGTCAACCCCGATCGGCCTGTGGTGCCTGTGAGCCTGTACTTCAGCGTGGTGGTGGAGGGCTTCCACGGGAACCGTGGATTGTTGCCTTTGAGCACGAGCGTCAGACTCCAGCTGTTTTCCCTGCCCTCCCCGGGACGGACATCGTCATCACCATGGCGGTGATGGGCTGAAGGGAGCGGTGATGGGGCTGATACATCCTCGATGTGCGGGCCTGGACGTCTCCAAGGGTGACGCCAAGGTTTGTGTCCGGATCGCCGGCGGCGGCAGGGCTGGGACGAAGTCAACGGTCACCACGTGGTCAGCGATGACCAACCAGGTGTTGGCGTTGCGTGAGTATCTGAGCGGCCAGCGGGTGACGTTGGTGGTGATGGAGGCCACCGGTGACTCCGCCATAGAAACCGTTCTACTACCTGCTCGAAGACTGCCCGTTCGAGCTGATGCTGGTCAATGCCCGACAGGTCAAGAACATCCCTGGTCGCAAGAGCGACGTCTCGGACGCGACCTGGCTGGCCCAGCTCGGCGCCCACGGGTTGGTCGCCGGCTCGTTCGTGCCACCGCCGCCTATCCGGGTGCTGCGGGATCTGACCCGGACCCGGACACTGATCACCCGGGCCCGCTCGGCCGAGATCCAACGACTCGAAATGCTCTTGCAGGATGCCGGGTCCAGCACTTCTCCAGCCGCTGGATATGGTGGGACCGTTCGGCGGTCAGGTCGACCCGCAATCGGGTGTAGTCACGCAGTTGCCGGATCTCGACGGGCGGGATGAACGAAGCCCGCAGCATGCCACGCTCGTTAAGCTTCGCCAGCCAGACAGCGTCGAGTTTGTCGGTCTTGGGGCGGCCCGGGACGTTCTTGACCTGTCGGGCATTGACCACCCACACCACCAGGCCGCGTGCTTCCCGAAGGTAGTAGAACGGTTTCTATGGCGGAGTCAGATATTCCAACTGTCCGAAGTGGCCTCGAGGACGACCCGCTCAACGCTTTCCTCAGCCAGCCGGTCGGCTACCTCGATGATCGCGCTGGTTCTCGCCGAAACACTCCACACCGTGGTCGTCCGCTTACCCGGATGGGTCGAATGGGGCACCCGCGTGCACACCATGCCCGAGTCCTTGGCCACGTCGATCGCAGCAACCCGTGCCACGATTTCCTCGTCCATCGAGTCGACGTGGACCTGCTTTCCTTTCGCCTGCATCGCTCACTCACCCTCCTTCGGACGTCACTGGCAACGAGGCGGGCTGCCTGGAGGCTCGATAGGGAAACCGAAGTCTGATCGACGTGCTCATGGCAACAGTGCGCAACCCTCATGCTCGAGCCTCGGCACCAGACTCACGTACGGGCTCAGGACCCAAGGAAACATCGGTGTCGGCAGGCAACCCACCCCATTTTCACGCCTGCGCGGACGTCCCGGAAGGGACACGAACACTCGCGTCAAGATGCCCACGTACGGGTCTTCGCGGACCCTGCTATGAACCGTTGGCCTCAACTAGCCTTGGCACGCAGGGATCTCGAGCAGTCCGTCGAGGCCTTTCAGGAGGATGCCCACCTCAAAGACCTTGTCGAGCCGATCTGTTGCTGCGAATACCGCCCCGGGAGATGAGGTCAGAGTCCTGATCCTGACAGCGGGCGCGGTGCGCCGACCGCCCTGTGGCCGTGTTCAGCCCCGCCATGATGAAGCAGCAGGGCGCTGTAGATGAGGGCGAAGTGGCTGAATGCCTGCGGAGTGTTGCCCAGCTGCCGGTTCGCGGCCGGGTCCCATTCCTCACTCAAGAGCCCGACATCGTTGCGCAGGCTCAGCAGCCTCTCAAAGAGCGCGACAGCCTCGTCCCTTCGTCCGGCGCCCTGGAGGGCGTTCACGAGCCAGAAGGAACACGCGAGGAAGACGCCTTCACCGCCCGGCAGCCCGTCGACGCTGTCCTGCGTCCGGTAGCGCAGGACGAAACCGTCCTGCGTGAGGTCCCGCTGGATGGCCTCGATGGTGCCGATGACCCGTTCGTCGTCAGGGGGCAGGAAACCGACTCTCGGGATGAGCAAGAGGCTCGCGTCGAGGTCCGTGCTGTCGTAGGACTGCACGAAACTATTCAGCTCGGTGTTGAACCCGCGGGTCATCACCTCGGCGTGGATCGTCTCGCCCAGCGCCGCCCAGCGGTCGGCCGGTCCAGGGAGCCCGGAGTCGCGGACCCCTTTGACCATCCTGTCGGCCGCGACCCAGGCCATGACCTTGGAGTGGGTGAAGTGCCGTCGGGGCCCGCGCATCTCCCACAGGCCGTTGTCCGGCTGGTCCCAGGCCCCTTCGAGGTGCTCCATGAGGGCGGTCTGCAGGTCCCAGGACTCGTCCTCGGAGGTGAGAAGGGCGTCGCGCGTCAGTGAGAGACCGTCCAGGACCTCACCCCAGACGTCGAGCTGGAGCTGGCCGGCAGCGGCGTTGCCGGTACGCACCGGTAAAGAACCCTCATAGCCTGCCAGCCAGGTCAGCTCGGTCTCGGGCAACCGACGTCGCCCTGAGATGCCATACATGATCTGCAGCTTTGACGGATCCCCGGCGACGGCGCGCAGCAACCATTCCCGCCAGGCAGCGGCCTCATCTTTGTACCCGGCCGCGAGCAGGGACTGCAGGGTCAGCGTGGCATCCCGGAGCCAGCAGTACCGGTAGTCCCAGTTCCGTGGGCCACCGATCTGCTCGGGCAGGGAGGTCGTCGCCGCGGCGACGATGCCGCCAGTGGGTGCGTAGGTCAAGGCTTTAAGGGTGATCAGGGAGCGTTGGACCGCGTCCTTGTAAGGGCCCGCAGCCTGGCTCCTTCCCGACCATTCCGTCCAGAACTCCTCGGTGCCGTGCAAGGCCTTCTGAGGGTTTACCGACCTGGGGCGGGGCAGGTGGCTGGGCGTCCAGGTCAGCACGAAGGGCACCCGTTCCCCCGGGTGCACCGTGAAGTCGCTGACGGTGTGCAGGTTCTCGCCCCGCAGGGGAGCTGGTGTGTCCAGGTAGGCCGCGTCCGGCCCGGCCACCGCCCGGATGCCCTGTCTGTGCTTGTGGACCCACGGCACCACCTGGCCGTAGTCGAAGCGCAGCGCCAGCTCACCGCGCATACGCACCGTCCCGCTCAGACCTTCGACGATCCGGACGATGTCGACAACCTCGTCGCGAGGCGGCATGAAGTCGGTGACCCGTACGCGTCCCTCAGCAGTTTCCCACTCCGTCTCCAGGATCAAGGTCCCCGGACGGTATCGGCGAGTGGTACAGGATCCTCCTGATGCGGGGGCCAGCAGCCACCGGCCGGCCTCCGGTGAGTCGAGCAGCGCGGCGAAGCAGGCCGGGGAGTCAAAGTGCGGCAGACACAGCCAGTCCATGGAGCCATCCGTGCCGATCAGGGCAGCGGTATGCAGATCCCCGACGATCGCGTAGTCCTCGATCCTCGCCATGGTTACCGCCCTTTCATCTCGAGGACAACCTTCACGTCATCCTTGCGGCGAGTAAAGGCCTCGGCGAAGTCGGCCAGGGCGACCCGACGGGTGATCAGCCGAGCCAACCAGCCCTTGTCGGCCTGCTCCAGGGCCGTCACCGCCGCGGCGTAGTGGCGTCGATTGGCGTTGACACTGCCGAAGATCACCTCGTTGCCCAGAACCGCACCCCTGTTCACCAGCCCGATGTCAACCGGCGTTTTGGTACCCGGCCGAGACACCCCGGTCAGGCAGGTGATGGCATCGGTCGCACCGCACTTCATCGCCTCCAGAACCACCGAGCTGACCCCCGTGCACTCGACCATCACATCCGCTCGAACGCCCGAGTCCGTGAGGGTGTCCGTGTGGTAGACCGCTCCGAGATCGCGGACCAGGCCCGGTTTCGGGCCGTCAGTGACCCGGTCGAACACATGGACCACCAGCCCTCGTTGGACACCAAGGAGAGCGGCCAGCAGGCCGACCGGCCCGGCACCGGTGACAACGGCCACCGTCGGGTCAAAGAAGGCGCGAGCACCGATCCTGTCGATCTGCTCCCACGCCTTGGCCACGATGGTCGCCGGCTCAAGGAGGACCCCGACATCAGCCAACCCCGGGTCGAGGCGCACCAGACCATCCGGATCGGCCCTCCACCGGTCACGGGCGAAACCGTGCCGCCCCTTGATGCCGTGCTCGGTGTAATGACCGTTACGGCACATGTCCCACTCCCCCGAGCGCGCAGGCGGGGCACGGAACCGGATCCGGCCGGCGAACGATCCCCACGACCACGTCACCTGACGGGCGACGTGGTGAGGTCATGGCAATCCTTCTTCATCGGTTGGTGGTACTCGGCAGGCCGCTTCCATCGAGTGGGGAGGGGAAACAGTCGAGATAGGGAGCTGAGATGACAGACAACGACAACCAGGGATCCATCGACACCAAGAAGCGCCTCGCCGCGAAGCCGCAGCCGAACTCGTGGAAGCGGACATGACCGTCGGGCCCCCCTGTGGCAGGGAAGCGTTCCGCCTGCCACAGGGGGGCTCACCACCTGCCGGGGCGACCCTTGCCGAGGCAGTACCCGCCCGGTCGTCACAGCCCCGGGAACCCGTCTTCGAGCGAGCGGAGCACGTGTGCGCCTCCGGCCGCCTCGAGCTCAGCGACCGAGTAGTGACCGCTGGCCACCCCGACCGACACCGCGCCCGACGCGTTGGTCGCCTCCATGTCGTGGGGGGGTGTCGCCCACGACATAGACCTGGTCGGCGCTGAGCCGCTCGTACAGGCGGGTGGCCTTTTCGATGGCGAGGCCGGTCAGCTCGGTGCGGTCGGGTGAGTCCGAGCCGTAGGCGCCGAAGACGAAGAACCGGTTCAGGTCGGCTGGGATAAGCTTGGTGCGCGCGGCGCCTTCCATGGCACCAGAGACGAGGCCGAGTATGACGCCGGCTTCTCCCAGTCGGAGCAGGGTCTTCTCGGCGCCGGGCAGCACCCGGTAGCCCCGCGAGACCCCGATGTCGGTGGCCAGGTGCAGAAGGTACTGGGCGTAGAGCCGGCTGAGCTCGTCATCGCTCGGGTCGCGACCAAGCACGGCGTTGAAGGTGGCGCGGGCCACCTGGGGGTCGGTCTCCCCCGCCGAGCTGTGCTCGCCGATATCGGCGGGGATGCCGTAGAGCTTGTCGAACGCCGCCCTCCAGCTTCTCGTCCCCGAACCCCCGGTATGGACGAGGGTCTCGTCGACGTCGAACAGCACGACGACCGGCTTGGCCGTCTGCGTCGGCTTCGCCGTGGCCGGCATCTCAGGGCTTCTTCTCGTCGTGGCCACCGAAGCCTTTGCGCATGGCCGACAGGGCCTTGTCGGCGAAGTCGTCGAGGCCACGGGAGGCGAAACGGGAGTACAACGCGCTGGACAGCACCGGGGCGGGCACACCCTCCTCGAGCGCCGCGATCGACGTCCACCGACCCTCGCCGGAGTCCGAGACCCGCCCGGCGAACTCGTCCAAGTCGGGCGAACGGAGCAGGGCAGCCGCGGTCAGGTCCACCAGCCAGGACTCGATGACACTGCCCCGGCGCCAAACCTCGGCCACCGCCGCCGTGTCGATATCGAACTGGTAGAACTGCGGCTCTGACATCGGCGCGGTCTCGGCATCGGCCTGGGCGACGCGCGTGCCGGCGTCGGCGTTGTGCAAGATGTTGAGCCCTTCGGCCAGCGAGGCCATCATCCCGTACTCGATGCCGTTATGGACCATCTTCACGAAGTGCCCGGCACCGTTGGGACCACAACGCAAGAACCCTTGCTCGGCCGGATCAGGGTCCCCGGTTCGCCCCGCGGTCCGCGGTACCGAGCCCATGCCCGGCGCGATGGTCGCGAAGATCGGACCGAGGCGGTCAACCACGTCGACATCGCCGCCGATCATCAGCGAGTAGCCCCGCTCCAGCCCCCACACGCCGCCGCTGGTCCCGCAGTCGACCAGGTGGATACCGTGCTCGGACAGCTCGCTCGCGCGGCGCATGTCGTCTCTGTAGTAGGAGTTGCCGCCGTCGATGATCGTGTCCCCGGCGACCATGTGGGTGGCCAGTGACTCGATGGCCTTGCCGGCGATCTCACCGGCAGGCACCATGACCCACGCGGCGCGAGGCTGGGACAGCTTCTGGATGAGGTCGGCCACCGAGCTCGCACCCGTCGCCCCTTCCTTCTCCAGATCCTTGATCGCGTCGGGGTTTATGTCGAAGACCACGCAACTGTGGCCATCGCGGATCAGGCGACGAACGATGTTCGCCCCCATCCGTCCGAGGCCGACCACGCCGAGCTGCATCGGGGTGTTTGTTGTCATCGTGGTGTCTCCTTTGATCGGGTGTCTCTGAGCTTCATCGGGACCTGGTGCCTGACGTCGGGCTCGCCCTGGGACTGTTGCCCGGGCCCTGCGGTTAGCTGCTGCTCCCCGCCGGGCTGGGCAGCCACGGCAGCTGCCATGCCGGATGGCCGGCAAGGAGTGCGTCTGCCGCCGGCGGTCCCCATGACCCGCGCGGGTAGCGCGTTGGTGCGGGCGGGTGCTGAACCAGCGGTTGGATGACCCGCCAGGTCTCTTCGACGGCATCCTCGCGGGTGAAGAGCGAAAGATCGCCGGCGAGCGCGTCGTGGATGAGGCGCTCGTAGGGGGTGCGGGGCTTGCCGAGCTCCTCGGCGAACGCCATGTCCATGTGCACGTCCCGTGGCTCCGAGCCCTGCGGGCCCTTGGACAGCATGGCCAGACGCAGTCCGGCGTCCGGGTCGACACGCAAGACCAGCTGGTTGGGGGCTGTGTGACGCGGCTCGTCGAGGAAGGCCAGGCGTGGCGGATGCTTGAAGATCACTCTGACCTCGGTGGCGGTCGTCGCCAATGCCTTGCCGGCCCGGATGAAGAACGGCACGCCGGCCCAACGCCAGCTGTCCACCTCCAGGCGCAGCGCCACGTAGGTCTCGGTCACGGATGCCTTCCGCACGCCGGGAACCTCGCCGTACCCGTCGTACTGCCCGCGCACACAGATGGACGGGTCGACGTCGGCCATTGCCCGGAACACCTCGACCCGCTTGTCCCACAGCGCACCGTGACCGGACCCCGCCGGCGGCTCCATGGCGATGAGGGCAAGCACCTGCAGGAGGTGGTTCTGGACCACGTCACGCAGCGCACCCACCGAGTCGTAGAAGGCGCCCCGGTCCTCGACGCCGAAGTCCTCGGCCAAGGTGACCTGCACAGCGGCCACATGCTCGCGATTCCACACCGGCTCGAGCAGCGTATTGGCGAATCGCAGGAAGTGGATGTCCAGCACCGGCTGCTTGCCCAAGAAGTGGTCGATGCGCAGGATCTGGTCCTCGGCGAGCACCTCGTGCAGCTCGGCGTTCAGAGACCGGGCCGAGGCCAGGTCGCGGCCGAAGGGCTTCTCGATCATCACCCGGCCGTGTTCGGTCAGACCGGCTCGGCCAAGAGCCGCCACCACCGGAGCGAACAGCGAGGGCGGGATCTCCAGGTAGAACAGCGGCCGGGGGAAGGCGCCCAACGCAACGGCCAGCTCCTCGTAGGTGGCCGGGTCGGTGAAGTCGCCCTTCAGATAGCTGAGCCGCCCGGCCAGACGATGGAACGCCACCTCGTCCACCACGTCCTGGTCCGCCGTCACGGCTTCGCGCACCATGGCGCGCAGGTGGTCCTCGGACCAGTCGTCCATCGCCACGCCGATGATCGGGCAGTCCAGCCGGCCCGCCACCTCCAGGCGATACAACGAACGAAACGTCATCTTGCGCGCCAGGTCCCCGGTAATCCCGAAGATCACCAACACGTCGGCCGCCTGAGCCGCGTTCTCGCTCATCTAGGGCCAGACCCCAACGTCGTGGGCCGGCTGCCCTTGCTGGCCCGGGCACCTAG
>DASRVZ010000072.1:0-14385 GCA_035654835.1 Dermatophilaceae bacterium
CCGAGGAGCTGGACCGCATCGGTGGTGACCTCCATGGCCACATCTGACGCGAAGCACTTGGCCGCCGCGCCGAAGAAGCTCAGATCGGCATCGCCGCGCTGGGACTTGGCCGCCGCGACATAGACCATCTGACGGGCCGCCTCAAGCTTCATGGCCATGTCCGCCAACATGAACTGCACGCCCTGGAACTGGGAGATGGTCTTGCCGAACTGCGAGCGCTCCTTGACGTAACCCAAGGCAAAGTCCAGCGCACCCTGGGCGATCCCCACGGCCTGCGCCCCGATCGTGACCCGGGTGTGGTCCAGCGTCTTCAACGCGATCTTCAGCCCTTCGCCGGGCGCACCCACCATCCGGTCCCCCGGGATACGGCAGCCTTCGAAGATCAGCTCTCGGGTCGGCGAGCCTTTGATGCCCATCTTTCGCTCGAGCTCACCAAAGGTGAACCCGGGATCGGACTTCTCGACCACGAACGCAGACACGTTCGACCCCCGCTTGCCGTCGGGATCGGTCACCGCCAACACCGTGTAGTACTCCGATATGCCCGCGTTGGTGATCCACGCCTTCTGCCCGTTGAGCACCCAGTCGTCGCCGTCAGCCTTGGCGCGGCACCGCATCGCGGCGGTGTCGCTGCCGGCCTCACGCTCCGTGAGACCGTAGGAGAACATCGCCTCACCGCGGGCCACCGGAGGCAGGTACTTCGCCTTCAGCTCATCGGATGCCGAAAGAATCAATGGCATCGTGCCCAGCTTGTTCACAGCCGGGATCAGGGACGAGGACGCACAGACCCGGGCGATCTCCTCGATCACGATGCAGGTGGCGAGGGCATCGGCGCCAACGCCGTCGTACTCCTCGGCGATGTGGGGCGCGTGGAAGTCCGACGCGACCAACGCGTCGTAGGACGCCTGCGGGAACGTGCTCGTCTCATCGGCCTCGGCAGCGTGCGGGGCGATCTTGTCCTCGGCAACGTTGCGGACCGCTTCGCGCAGCGCCTCGTGGTCCTCGGAGATGGTGAAGAACGGAAAGTCGCTTTTGTCTGTGCTCACGATGGCCACAGTAGTCCGCGGAGGGCTACTTGAGGTCCGGCATGACCTTATTTTCGAAGAGATGGATTCCGGAGGTGTCGTAGGCCGCCTCGGAGAAGTAGGCGATCGTGTAACCGAGCCCCAGTGCCTTCAGCGCGAGGAGCTTCTCGACGACCTGTTCATGCGTGCCAACACCCGCGCCCCCGATCTGCCCGGCGATCTGCTTGTCGACGACCGCCTCGGACACCCCAGCCTTGAGGTAGTGGTCCCGCAGCCATGCAAAGCGCTCCTTGACGTCCTTCTCGGTGTCGCCGATGACGACGTCGATGTTGGTTGACCGGGTGATCTCGCCGAAGTCGCGACCGACATCCGCGCAGTGAGCCTCAAGGACCGCACTCTTGTGCTCGAACTCGGCGGCCGCGAAGTTCGTGTAGTCCGCGTACCGCGCGGCGATACGCAGGGTCTTCTTCTCGCCGCCACCGGCGACCCACATCGGTATGCCGTTGAGCGCGGACCCGGGTTGGGTCGTCCCCTGCAGCGGGCGTGGAGCACAGATCGCCCCGTCGACCTGATAGTGCTTTCCGTCCAGGGTGGCCGATCCCTTGGTCCACATGTCGCGGAAGATCTGAACCCCTTCTTCGAGCGCCCCGAGCCGGTCGCCGGCTGAGGGGAAGCCGTATCCGTAGGCCCGCCACTCGTGCTCGTACCACCCCGCGCCGATGCCCATCTCGAGACGACCCTCCGAGATGATGTCGACCGTCGCAGCGACCTTGGCGAGGTAGGCGGGGTTGCGGTACGTCATGCACGTGCACATCTGCCCCAGCCGGATCCGGCTCGTCACGGCAGCGAACGCGGCCATCAGCGTCCACGCCTCGTGGGTGGCCTCCTGGGAGGGGACCGGCACCGTGTGGAAGTGGTCGTAGACCCAGATCGACTCCCACAGGCGGGTCATCTCGGCGCGCTCGGCCAGACCTGCCATGACCCCCCAGTGCTGGTCCGGCTCGATGCCCGCGAGATCCATCCGCCAGCCCTGGGGAACAAAGAGGCCAAATCGCACTGAACTTCTCCCTCACTCAACGGAACAACACCAGACGGCAAGGCTACTGTGCGGCCATGGCGACCACGATCTCAGGCAGTGTCCCGAACCCGGTCTCGGACCCTGCGGTGATCCGCAGGCTTCTCACCACTCCCGCCACGTGGGCCGTGGTCGGGCTGTCCACCAACGTCACCCGGACGGCATACGGCATGGCAGGGTGGATGCATGCCGCCCTGGGACATCGCATCATCCCGGTGCACCCACGGGCTGCGGAGGTGTGGGGCGAGCCCGGCTACCGCGCCCTGACGCAAATCCCGGACGGCACCGTCGTCGCCGTGGTGGACTGCTTCGTCAACTCGTTGCGGGTCGGCGAGGTCGTTGATGAGGCGATCGCCAACAAGGAGCGGCTGGGCATCGAGGCCGTCTGGCTCCAGCTCGGGGTGATCGACCAGGACGGCGCCCAACGCGCACTCGACGCAGGTCTGGACGTCGTGATGGACGCGTGTCCGATGATCGAGTACCCCAAGCTGAGGTGAGTGCCGACTGCGAGGAGGGTCGGCGAAGGCGTTCAGCCGAGCGGCATCCCGAACCCGGTGGGGTGCGCACGCCTGGCCCGCAGCCGCTCACCCTTGGCATGTGCCTCATCACGCAGCGTGCCCTGGAAGGCAACCACTTTCGCGCGCAGCGAGACCGCGTCTCCATCCACTCCCGCGGCCAGTATCCGCACCGCCAACAGCCCTGCGTTGCGTGCGCCCCCCACCGAAACCGTCGCCACGGGGATACCCGCAGGCATCTGCACGATGGACAACAGCGAGTCCATCCCGTCGAGGTACTTCAACGGCACCGGGACCCCGATGACCGGCAGCGGAGTGAGCGCGGCCAGCATCCCGGGCAGGGCGGCGGCACCCCCCGCCCCGGCGATGATCACCCGCAGGCCACGATCGACGGCACTCTGTCCGTACGCTACCGTCTCCTCGGGCATCCGGTGCGCCGAGACGACATCGGCCTCGTAGCCAATCCCGAACTCCTCCAACACTTTTGCGGCTTCTTCCATGACAGGCCAGTCGCTGTCGCTGCCCATCACCAGTCCCACCACTGCGGTCGGGTCGCTCATTCGGTGATCACTCCCTGTAAATAGTCGCTCGCATGGTTGGCGCGCGACCTCAGGTCATCGAGGTCGGCACCGCTGAGGTTGACGTGTCCGATCGTGCGACCGGGCCGGACGCCCTTCCCGTACAAGTGAATCTTGAGTCCGGGGTCACGCGCCATCAAGTGACGATATGCCGGATACAGCTGGACGTGGTCGCCACCCAGAACATTGCCGGTGACCGTCCACGGCGCGCGCGGGCTGGTGTCTCCCAGCGGAAGATCGAGCACCGCCCGCAGATGCTGTTCAAACTGGCTGGTCACCGCGCCGTCGATGCTCCAGTGCCCGCTGTGGTGGGGCCGCATCGCCAGCGCGTTCACCACGTATGCCGGGTCGCCGGTCTGCGCGTCCCTCACCTCGAAGATCTCCATCGACATCACACCGGTGACCCCGAGCTCTCCGGCGATGCGCAGACCCGTTTCGGTGGCCATGGCGGCAAGACCGGGATCGAGATCTGGCGCCGGTGCAAGAACCTGGGTGCAGATGCCCTCGGTCTGGACGGTCTCCACGATCTGCCACGCGGCGCCCTGACCAGAGGGGCTGCGGGCAATCAGCACCGCCAGCTCCCGGACGAAGTCGACCTTCTGCTCGGCCAACAGCCCGCCGACAAGCTGCCCGCTGCCCCGCCCGACATCACGTGCCACGTCCGCGAGCCAGTCGGCCACCTCGTCAGGGGAACCGACGACACGAACCCCCTTGCCGTCATACCCGCCCCTGGGGATCTTGACGACAACGGGCCAGCCCACGTCGTCACCAAAGGCCTGCAACGACGCGGAGTCGCTGACCTGCGCCCAGCGTGGGCATGCCACCCCGAGCTCGGTGAGCCGCCGACGCATCGCCAGCTTGTCCTGGGCGAACACGAGGGCGGCTGGCGAGGGATGCAGGACGACGCCGTCGGCCTGAAGCGCAGACAGGACCTCGGCCGGAACATGCTCGTCGTCGAAGGTGAGGACGTCGCACTCGCGCGCGAAGGCACGCACGGCTTCGACGTCGTGGTGATCTCCAACGGCAGAGGAGGGGATCACCAGCGCCGCGGACTCGCCGGCTGACTCCGCCAGAACCGACAGCGTGATCGACAGCCCGACCGACGGCGGCTGGCACATTCGCGCGAGCTGACCGCCACCGATGATGCCGACGACGGGGAACCCACCAGGTGCACGTTGCGGGCGTCTCACGGACGGCAGCCTATCGGGGGCGAGCCCAGGCCGGGGGCGACCCAGGCCGGGGGCGACCCAGGCCGGGGGACCCAGGAGGTCGTTCCGGCTTCGGAGGCTAGGCTCTTACCGTGCCGACAGACCGCCCTCGACTGCTCGACCGCGCTCGCGGGGCGATCGACGTCCTCGTGCGCGAGATGCTCAAGTTCGGCATGGTCGGCGCCCTGGCGTTCGTGATCGATCTGGGCGGCTACAACGTCCTCGTCTTCGGGCCGCATCTGCTGGGGTTGCTCGGCGAGGGGGACACGGCCGGGGTGCTCAACGACAAGCCCCTCACGGCCCGGATCATCTCCGCGTCGGTGGCAACCGTCGTGGCGTGGCTCGGCAACCGGCTGTGGACCTTCCGGCGCCGTCGCAACCGGCAGGCAAGCCACGAACTCGCGCTGTTCGTGTTCTTCAACGTCGTCGCCATGGTCATCGCCGTCGTCTGTCTGGGTTTCTCTCGCTACGTGCTCGACCTGCACACCCAGCTGTCCGACAACATCACCAACATCATCGGGATCGGCATTGGCACCCTGTTCCGGTTCTGGACCTATCGCAAGTTTGTGTTCGGGGGCGATGCCCTCGTGGAGCACATCGACACGCGTTAGCCCGCGTTGGTCCGCGTCGGTCCGCGTCCGGGCTGGTCCGCTGGTCCGAGCTAGTCTCGTGAGTCGGGATCGGCCTCGGAGAGGAACAGCGCAAAGATCGCCGGCTGAGCCTGGATCAGCTCGAGGCGACCACCGTTGGCCTCGGCCAGGTCGCGCGCCAGGGCCAACCCCAGACCGGAGCTTTTCGCCGTGCTGACCGATCGTTCGAAGATGTGCGGCGCAATCGCCGCGGCCACCCCCTCTCCTTGATCGCTGACCTCCACCACCACCGAGGGGCCACTGCGCCGGGCGTGCACATCCACCGTGCCACGACCGTGAGCCAGGGAGTTCTCGAACAGCGTCGACAACACCTGCGACAGCGCCACCGGAGTGGCCAGCACCCGGAGACCGCGCTGACCATGGACCCGCACGCTGCGTCGAGCCTGCTCGAAGGCAGGCTGCCACTCCCTCTGGAGGGCGGCGATCACGGAGTCCAGTGACACCGAGGGCGGTGACGCAACATGACCCTTCCGACTCCTCGACAACAACTCGTCCACCACTTTGGTGAGGCGCTCGACCTGCGCGATCGCGATACCGGCCTCTTCCTTGACAACCGCGAGGTCGTCGGTCACGCCGATCTCTTCAAGGCGCATGAGCAACGCGGTCAATGGCGTTCGCAGCTGATGCGAGGCGTCCGAGGCAAAGTCACGCTCCGAGGCAAGTGAGCGGGTCATCTGCAGGGCGCTGCGCGACAAGACCTCCGCGATGCGGTCGACCTCGCCGATGCCGGTGACCAGCGGCTGGAACCTGGACTCGCCCGCGCTGAAGCGTTCGGCCCGATCTGCCAGCTGGGCCATCGGCTCGGCATACCTGCTGGCCTGCAACCAGGCGACGATCACGCCCACAAGGACGGCCATCACCGACAGCGCCGCGATGACAGCCAGCAGCCGAACCGGCACCGGCGGCAGGTCTGGCCGGTCGAGCCACCCGCGCAGGCGCGTGGCGTGGTCGGCCATCACCCACCAGCCGGCCGCCCCCAGCGGAAGACTCATGATCAGCACCGAGAGCAGGACGGCCGCGAAGGTCGACCGAACCAGCTGGCGGCGCATACGAAGTGGTCAGCCTTTCCCGTCGCGTTCGAACCGGAAGCCGACGCCACGCACCGTCGCGATGTACCGCGGCTGGGCGGCATCGTCGCCCAGCTTTCGGCGCAGGACGGAGATGTGCATGTCGAGAGTCTTGGTGGACCCGAACCAGGCAGTCTCCCAGATCTCGCGCATCAGCTGCTCGCGAGACACGACCTTGCCCTGCTCACGCACCAGAACACGCAACAGGTCGAACTCCTTGGCGGTCAGCTGGAGCTCTTCATCGTTGAAGTAGGCACGACGGCCATCGGGGTCGATGCGCACCACTGCGCCGGCCGAGCCGACTTCGGTGGGGTGGCGCCGCAGGAGGGCACGGACACGGGCCAGCAGCTCGGCCAGGCGGAACGGCTTGGTGACGTAGTCGTCAGCGCCGGCATCGAGCCCGACCACCAGGTCCACCTCGTCGGCCCGGGCCGTGAGGATCAGTACCGGAACGCTGCGCCCGTCGGCGCGGATTCGTCGACAGACCTCCAGCCCGTCGACGTACGGCAGACCCAGGTCGAGCACGACGAGGTCGGGGTTCTCGTTGGCACCTTCGAGCGCGGCGCGGCCATCGGCGCGGACGTCGACCTCGTAGCCTTCCCGCCGCAGAGCGCGGGCCAGTGGCTCCGAGATCGCCGGATCATCCTCAGCAAGCAGAACACGGGTCATGATCGCATCGTAGAGACCATTCTGCCGTTCAGCGACCAGGCCAGCGGGCCTGTCGCTTTTCGGCAAAGGCTGCGACGCCTTCCGCACGGTCGCCTGAGAAGGCCGTGGCACGCCAGCAGCCGTCCTCAACCTCGATCCCGGTCGCCAGATCGACGTCGCTGCCGAGCCGCATCGCACGCTTGGCCTGGCGAAGCCCGACCGGCGAGTTTGCCGCGATCTGGGCAGCCAGCTCGAGTCCGCGGTCACGGGCAGCACCCGCGTCGAGCACCTCATCGAGAACGCCCAGCGCAGCGGCCTCACTGGCCGGCATCCGACGAGCGGTGAAGATCATCCCGGCCGCCCTGGACCAGCCGATCCGACGCGTCAGCAGCTGGGTGCCGCCGCCACCGGGGATGACGCCCACAGACACCTCGGGCAGGCCGACCACCGCGGCCGATCCGGCGATGATCAGGTCGCAGGACAGCGCGATCTCGAGGCCACCGCCGAGGGCGTACCCCTCGACCACGGCGATCGAGGGCATCGGCAGGTTCAATACGCCGCCGTATGCCGCACGCGCCACCGGCCGCTGTTCCATCAGGTCGGCGTCGGTGAACGAGTTGCGTTCCTTGAGATCGGCGCCCACGCAGAAAGCCTTCGGGCTGGTGCTCGTGATCACCACCACGCGAACATCAGGGTCGGCCGAGAGCTCGGCGCAGGCGGCGCCCAGCTCTCGGGCCATCTGCGTCGACACGGCGTTCATGGCCTCGGGCCGATCCAGCGCCAGTTCCGCGATGTGGCCACCGGGGCCATGCCGGGTGATCTTCACCATCGGTCGGGTGGGGGTACTCGACTCACTCATCAACCCAGATCTCCTTGGTCTTTGCCATCGTCGCCGGCCTCGTCATCGTCGCCGGCCTCGTCATTGGGCATCATGCCGCGGCGCCCCGACGGATCAGCTCGTCGCAGGTTCCAGGGGGTCACCGGTCCGATCCCGCGCAGCGTCCGGCGACGCAGGGGGGACATCTCGAAGCCGGACGTGCTCGCCAGCGAGGCGGCCATCGCATCATCGACCAAGACCGTTCCAGGCCTCGCGACCGCTGTCAGCCGGCTGGCGCGGTTCACGGTGATCCCGAAGACATCACCGAGTCGTGACACCACCTGCCCGCTGGCCATACCCACACGGACATCCGGCAGGAGGTCGTCCTCGGTCATGGCCTCCACCAGGTCGAGCGCGATCGCAGCAGCAGGAGCGATGCCCCTGGCCACGAACAGGACCTCGTCCCCCACGGTCTTGATGACCCGGCCCCCGTGCGCGGTCACGACGTCAGACGCCAGCGCCTCGAAGCGCTGCACCACACGTGCCAGGTCGCGTTCGGAAAGTCGACGCACGAGGCGGGTGAACGAGACGAGGTCAGCGAAGCCCACACAGCGCACGACTCCCGAGCTGTCCATCGTCGGCTCTGAGTCGGAGAGCATGCGCGAGATCGCGGCCGACAGATGGCGGCGCCAGGCGTAGACAAGCAGCGGTTCCAGATCATCGGCGATGTCCGCCAGCTTCCTGGCAGCTGCGCGAGCGGTCGCCGGATCCGGCACGGCGCGCGTCGTGTCCGGCTCGACGCCGGTACCTCTGCTCTCGGAAGCACCTGTGCCCTCGGAGGCCCTGCCCTGCGTGGTGGGGGGCAGCTCACCCATGGCCTCACCCATGGCCTCACCCAACGCCTCGGCCATCAGCTGGGTCTGCCACACGGCCAGCCGATCGGTGGTCCGGGCCAACGCTCGCGTCATCGACAGCGCCGTCCGCTGATCGAAGACGCCATCACGCACGAGTTCCGCGACTGTTTGCAATGCCATCGCGTCCGTCTCGGTGAACACCGTGTCCTCGTCCCCGACGTTGGGGAACCCCAGCGCGTGCCAGAACTTGCGAGCGCTTCGCAGGGACACCGAGGCCCGGGCGCTGACCTCGCGAGGACGCATCGAGCGCCCCTGACCGAGCAGGCGGGCCTCCACGTCGTCGGCTGCTGGCGATAGTCCACCAGCGAGCTCGTCGGGCAGACCGGGGCGATGGCGACCGGCACGGGGCATCTCAGGTGCACCCACTCCGTGCCGTCGGGACGATCATGACCCGATCATGCCGTGTTTCCCGCCAGCGGTGGCGACCGACGCACATGCACCACGTCTCCGGCGGCATGGGCGGTGCTCAACCCCCCAACCCGAACCACCAGTCGACCCGCGTCATCGACCCCCGTCGCGGCGCCCCGGGTAACCCGGCCATCGGGTTGGTGCACGTCCACGTCCAGTCCGATCGTCAGACAAGCGGAGCGGTATGCCGCACGCACGGCATCCAGCGCGCCGCCGCCTCCCGACCAGGCTCGCAGGAGGGCGGCCAACGCGCTGAGATAGCTCACGACGACATCCTCGCGACGGACGTTCCCGGCGCCACACAGAGCCAACGACGTCGCCGTCTCCACGGGGAGCTCGGCGCGCGTCTGGTCGATGTTGGCGCCCGCCCCGATGACCACCAACCCACCGCCAAGCACCGTCTCGCAGAGGACACCCGAGATCTTGAGCCAAGGCGCCTCCGGGTCGTCGGGCTGTTCCTGCACCAATACGTCGTTCGGCCACTTGAGCCCACCAGCCACGTCGGCGACGTCCGCCAACGCCTGCCGCATGGCCAAACCGGACAGCAGCGGCAGCCAGCTCGCGTCGCCGGTTCGGTCCACCGGCAGGGGAACCAGGCATGACACGGCGATCGATGCGCAGGCAGGCGCCTGCCACTGACGCGACAGTCGTCCCCGGCCGGCGCTCTGATGATCGGCCAGCACGACGCGCCACGCTCGTGCGGCTCGGAGCGCCTCACGATTGGTGGAGTCGAGGGAGGCATGGACATCGACCTCCAGCCACGGGTTTGGCGGTTTGGTCGATGCCGCTTTCACGGACTGGGATTCGAGAGGCTCGCGCACAGACCTAAGGCTAGGCTCCCGCCATGGCTGATGTAGTTCTCAACGACGGCCCCTCCGTGGCCGGGTCCGACCCCGCGCCCGACCCTGCCGCCTCCGCGCCCGACCCTGCCGCCTCCGCGTCGGATATCCACACGACGGCCGGCAAGCTCGCTGACCTTCTCCGGCGTCACGACCAAGCTCTGCATGCCGGGTCGACCAAGGCGGTCGAAAAGCGTCATGCCCTCGGAAGAAAGACAGCACGCGAACGGGTCGACCAGCTGATGGATGAGGGTTCCTTCGTCGAGGTCGACGAGCTTGGCCGCCACCGGTCGACGGCCTTCGGTCAACAGAAAGAGCGGCCGTATGGCGACGGCGTCATCATCGGCTTCGGCACGGTCGACGGTCGACAGGTCTGCGTGTTCTCCCAGGACTTCACCGTCTTCGGCGGATCCCTGGGTGAGGTGTTCGGCGAGAAGATCGTCAAGATCATGGACCTGGCGATGAAGATCGGCTGCCCGGTCATCGGCATCAACGACTCCGGCGGCGCCCGCATCCAGGAGGGCGTGGTGGCGCTGGGCCTCTACGCGGAGATCTTCCGTCGCAACGTCCACTCCTCCGGCGTCATCCCGCAGATCTCCCTGGTCATGGGCCCCTGTGCCGGCGGCGCGGTCTACTCCCCCGCGATCACCGACTTCACCGTGATGGTCGACCAGACCTCACACATGTTCATCACCGGCCCCGACGTCATCAAGACCGTCACCGGCGAGGACGTCGGTATGGAGGAGCTCGGCGGCGCCCACACACACAACTCCAAGTCCGGTGTGGCGCACTACATGGGTCTGGACGAGGACGACGCCATCGACTACGTCAAGGCGCTGTTGTCATACCTGCCGTCCAACAACCTCGAGGACTCCCCCTCCTTCGAGTCGGACGTCGACGACACCGCCGGCGAGGTCGACACGGACGATGCGTTCCTGGACACCTTCATCCCGGACTCGGCCAACCAGCCGTATGACATGCACACCATCATTGAGCACATCGTCGACACCACAGACGACGGCTCCCCCGACTTCCTCGAGGTCCATGCCCTGTTCGCCCAGAACATCATCTGCGGCTTCGGCAGGGTCGAGGGCCGTGCGGTGGGTGTGGTCGCCAACCAGCCCATGCAGCTGGCCGGCTGCCTTGACATCGACGCCTCCGAGAAGGCCGCACGGTTCGTGAGGACGTGCGACGCGTTCAACGTCCCTGTTCTCACGTTCGTGGACGTCCCGGGTTTCCTGCCGGGCACCGACCAGGAGTGGAACGGCATCATCCGTCGCGGAGCCAAGCTCCTTTACGCCTACGCCGAAGCCACGGTCCCGCTGGTGACAGTCATCACCCGCAAGGCCTACGGCGGCGCCTACGACGTCATGGGCTCCAAGCACCTCGGCGCCGACATGAACTTTGCCTGGCCCACGGCGCAGATCGCCGTCATGGGCGCTCAGGGTGCAGTCAACATCCTCTACCGCAAAGAGATCGCCGAGGTCATTGCTGCCGGTGGTGATGTCGACGCCATACGTCAGCAGTTCATCACGGAGTACGAAGACACCCTGGCCAACCCGTACATAGCCGCGGAACGCGGTTACGTCGACTCGGTGATCCCACCGTCACACACTCGATCCTCAGTCATCAAGGCGCTTCGCGCACTACGCAACAAGCGCGAGACGTTGCCGCCCAAGAAGCACGGGAACATACCGCTCTGATGGGGCGAATCCATATGACTGACAACAATTTTCGGGGCTCACAAGGCACCCAGCGGCTGGAGGCGACCGCCACGCCGGTGTGCCTCGTCCGTGGCATCGCCTCACCCGAGGAGCTCGCTGCCCTCGTCACCATCTTCGCCGCAGCGAGCAGCAACGGCGCACCTGATCCAACGGATCGCCTTCCCATGGCGAATGCGAGGTTCAAGCAACCGCCTTGGGGCTCGCCCCGCCGGATGATGCGTACGACACCCCCCCACGGTCCCGGCGGCTGGCGCGCATCGACCCGCCCCCGCTGATACATCTCTCCCGACGGGAGACTGCGGTACGTTCCACCGGTGACCACTGACGCTCCCGCGCCTGACGCGCGCCGCACCACCGACGTTGACCGCATCGCGAACGAGTACCTCGACGCGGTTGTCGAGCTCAGTCCCATCACCGCGACCATGTTGGGGATTCCCGGCCGGGACGAGGACCTCGACGATTTCTCGCCGGCCGGCTACGCGGCGCTCTCCGACCTTCGCCGCGCGACCCTCGACGCACTGGCCGGGGCCGAGGCTGTCGACGCCATCGATCGCGTGACCATCTCCGCGATGACCGAGCGTCTCGGCCTGGCAGAGGAGACCTATGCCGCCGGGCTCGACGAGATGAGCCTCAACGTCCTGGCCTCTCCGCTTCAGTCGATCCGCGGCATCTTCGACCTGATGCCCACCCAGACGGACGCGCACTGGGCGACGTTCGCAGCACGCATGACAAAGGTCCCGGCAGCGCTCGACAGCTACGTCGAGTCGCTGCGTTCGGCCGCGGCCAAGGGCCTGGTGAGCCCGAAGCGGCAGGTCGAGGCCTGCGCCGCTCAGTGTGTCCAGTTAACCGCCACGGAGGGCTATTTTTCAAATCTGCTCAGTGCCAACCTGGTCGAGAACCCCAAGACAGGCAAGGCCGCGCTCACCGGCGACGTCGCGGACGCGCTGCGCACCGCAGTAACCCAGGCGTCCTCTGCCTACACCCGGCTCGGCGAGCTCCTGCTCGACGAGCTGCTGCCGCAGGCCCAGGCAGCCGATGCCTGCGGTCGCGAGCGCTACCAGCTCATGTCACGGGACTTCCTCGGCTCCACCGTCGACCTCGAGGAGACCTATGAGTGGGGTCAACAGGAGCTGGCCCGGATCACCGCCGAGATGGAGGCCGTGGCCGAGCAGATCATGCCCGGCGCCACCATCAAGGAGGCCATCACCATCCTGGACTCCGACCCCCGATACCAGTTGCATGGCACCGACGAGCTCAAGGCGTGGATGCAGGGCAAGGCCGACGAGGTCATCACCAACCTGGCCGGCTCGCACTTCGACATCCCCGAGCCGGTACGCACCATCGAGTGCATGATCGCCCCTACCCAGCTGGGCGGCATCTACTACACGGGGCCGTCCGAGGACTTCAGTCGTCCGGGTCGCATGTGGTGGTCCGTGCCCAAGGGCATCAGCGAGTTCGGTACCTGGCGCGAGCTGACGACCGTCTACCACGAGGGCGTCCCCGGCCATCATCTCCAGGTCGCCCAGACGGTGTACCGGTCCGAGCTTCTCAACCGCTGGCGACGCATGGACGCCTGGACATCCGGCCATGGTGAGGGCTGGGCGCTCTACGCCGAGCGTCTGATGGCGGAGCTGGGCTATATGGACGACCCCGGCAACCGCATGGGCCTGCTCGACGGCCAGTCGCTGCGTGCAGCACGCGTCGTCCTCGATATTGGAGTCCACTGCGGCTTCGAGGCTCCCGCAGAGGTCGGCGGTGGCGAGTGGACCTATGACAAGGCCTGGGAGTTCTTGCAGAACCACGCCAACATGGCCGAGGGCTTCTTGCGCTTCGAGCTCGATCGCTATCTCGGCTGGCCGGGTCAAGCACCGTCCTACAAGATCGGCGAGCGGCTCTGGCTCCAGCTGCGCGACGAGGTCAAGGCCCGCGAGGGAGATGCCTTTGACATCAGGGCGTTCCACCGTCGCGCGCTCGACATCGGCGGCGTCGGCCTCGACACCCTGCGCGAGGCAGTGCTCGGATAGCCTGCGCGCATGGTCTCTCCTGAAGTGCCCCTCGTTCTTGCTTCGGCTTCCCCCGCGCGGTTATCGACGTTGGCACAGGCTGGCGTGACGTCGTACGTGCTGGTGAGCGATGTGGATGAGGATCTCGTTCTGGCACAAGCCGTTTCACACTTCGGCGAGCTGACGCCACCGGACGTCGCGCTCGTGCTGGCACGGGCCAAGTGCGAGGCCGTCGCCGGTCGTCTGTCCGATGACTCCCGCCCCGAGGACGCCCCCATCGGCGCGTTGGTCCTCGGCTGCGACTCAGTGCTCGAGCTCGACGGTGAGCTGCACGGCAAGCCAGCCGACGAAGCACAGGCGACCGCTCGGTGGCAGCGGATGCGTGGCAGCTCCGGCGTGCTGCACACCGGCCACTGGCTGATCGACGACCGGGACGACAGCGACGGGGGCACCCGCGCGACTCTGGGCGCCGTCGCGTCGACGACCGTCCACTTCGCAAACGTCAGCGACGAGGAGATTGCGGCGTACGTCGCGACCGGCGAACCGCTGAACGTCGCGGGAGGCTTCACGATCGACGGTCTGGGCGGTCCCTTTGTCGCCGGCATCGAGGGCGATCACCACAATGTCGTCGGCATCAGCTTGCCGTTGCTGCGCGAGATGCTCGCAGAGATCAACGTCAACTGGTTCCAGCTGCAATCCTGACTGTCAGGACATGGTCTCCCTGAGCGTCAGAACATAGTCTCCCTGAGCGTCAGGCTTTCGGGACCAAGGACTGCCGGCGGACGCAAAAGAGCCCCCGACCGGTGTTGCCGGTGGGGGCTCTTTCACAATGTATGTCCGGCGGCGTCCTACTCTCCCACACCGTCACCAGTGCAGTACCATCGGCGCTGAAGGGCTTAGCTTCCGGGTTCGGAATG
>DASRVZ010000073.1:0-13054 GCA_035654835.1 Dermatophilaceae bacterium
GTGTTCATCGCGACCGGCAGGGACTTCCCCGACGCCCTTGCCGGGACTGCTGCTGCAGCCGCCCAGCATGCCGCGATCTTGCTGACGAGCCCTACGTCGCTTCCCTCAGGTACGGCAACCGCGCTGTCCGCACTTGCCCCATCATCGATAACGATCCTCGGTGGCACCGGTGCCGTGTCAGCCGCCGTCGAAACCCAACTGGGCGCTTACACCCCGACCGTAACCCGGCTCTCGGGCTCAGACCGATATGCCACAGCCGCCGCCATCGCCACGTCAGCGTTCCCCAGCGCGACCGGCGTCTTCATCACCACAGGTGCCGGATTCGCCGACGCGCTCACCGGCGGGCCTGTCGCGGGCTCCGCCGGACAACCGCTGCTGCTGGCCACCCTCACCTGTTTGCCTGCTGCCACGGCTGCCGTCGTGGCAGCGGATGCGCCCACCACCGTGACTTTGCTTGGCGGTACGGGTGTTTTGGGCGCTGGGGTGGCGTCGCTGACGACGTGCACATCACGATGAGCATCCCGCGTGCATACCAAGGAGAACACCGTGAGCATGCCTATCGCACGGCAGCGCGTGGACGACCTCGAGCGGTACGTCGCCGCCGCGCAATCGGGGGAGCCGGACGAGGACCTGCGGGACGCGGCGGAATGGGCGGCGCACAAGCTGGTGGGGGCGCTCGGCAGCTTCCGTCGCGCAGGCTCCGCCGAGGCAGCCGTCGCCGAGCGACTGGTGCGGACGCACGCGCCCGTGGCCGACCTGGCTCCCGTGGTCCGAGCCCTGCGTGCTCTTGTAGACCCACTCGCAGCAGACGAGGGGCGCCCGCATGGAACTGCGACGCCGCCAACGAACCCGCCAGGCTGACCCGAGAAGCGTGCCCTGGCCGCTCGCGGACGAGCCGGACGTCATCGCGGTCGACACCACCTGGGGCTCGCTTCAGCGCCTCCAGCCGGTACCGGGCGTGCGCACCGTTGACCGTTGATGGCACTCCCCCACAGTTCACTCTCAACGAGGATTTGCTAACGATCCAAGAGAGCCGTTCAACTCCTGTGACCCCTTCCCGGTGATCGACCCGAATCGTTCGTCAGGGACGTCGACCGTGCGGCCGGCCGGTCAGGTCGTGCGGGGTGGACCCGCCGCACCACGCGGTGGCCGCAACCAGCGCAGGCTCTCTGTATCGGCGAGCAGCTCCAGCCGACGCCAGCGGGCGCTGCCGGGCAGAGCCTGCCCCTGAAAGGAGTGGCTGGCCACGCGCTGTCGGGCGCGGTCGACGTTCACCCGCAGGTCGATCTCCTCGTCCTGGTTGCCGGTCAAACCGGCACCAAACTCCTGCTCCAGCTGTGCCGCGACTGTTCCCGAAACGGCCCAGCCCAGGACGGGCAGGCCGAGGGTCTCGGCCGCCAGCAGCCCGGCCGAGGTCGCGGTCACATGGTCGAGGCGGCCGATCTCAGCAGGGGTGTCGAAGACCAGCAGCCCGTCAGGGAAGCAGGAATCGGCGGCGGCGACGACCACGTCGACCAGCCTCGCCTGCCCCACCTTGCTGAGGTCCCCATCCGGGCAGTCAGGCATCTGGACGCGGGTCGGGCCGAGCACGTCGGCTGCCGATGCCAGTTCGGCCCCACTCAGCGCGGCGAGGTCTCCGGGGGCCCCCTGCAAGGTCCAGGCCTGGCCGTGGGTCAGGCAGAGGACCTCGACCTTGACCCCGGCGATGACGAACGCGTCCAGGATCGCGCCGAGACCGGGTGATGCTTCATCCGGATGGGCTATCACGGCCAGCACCGAGGTCCATGCCGGCGGAACCCCAACGCTCCGGCTCATCTGGGCCATGACTTCCCTGCTCATGGATACCTCCTGGATCGGGCGACGGCCTTGACGTTTGCCAAGGTCGGGGGGCCACGTCGGGGGGCCACAGGGTGTTGAGCATGTTTGACGGTGCTACCTATATACCCCGAGGGGCATTCTCCCCAACAGGGCCATTCGTCCCGCCCGAGGCAAGTTGTCCAGGCGGGCAGAGGAATGGGCACTCCTGAACGCTGAGTCCGACAAGCGCCAGACCCTAGGGGCAAGAATGGGGGCGCTCAGTTTCTCCCGAAGATACCGACGGCGATGACAGCGACGATGATGACGATGGCAAGGAGACCGACCATCAGGCTGTAGTCAACAACGGTGAAGCCACGGTCGGGGTTCTGACCCTTCGCCCGGAGCGTAATGATTCGTGACGACAAGGAATTCCTCTCAGGCCGACATCTGCTCACCCGAAGCGGGGACCCTCGGTCAACTGTGCGCGCCATGTCATGGGACCGGCACCACACCATGTACGAGATCGGTCCACACCAAATGGCTGATAGAGAACGCTCCATCTACGGTGTGAAGCCGTGCCGCCGGGGTCACGGTGCGGCTCAGCTGGTACTCCGGCTCAACGGAGCGGTGGCGAGCCCCTCCGTCGGGCCGGCTAACACGGGGTTTTCGCTCTTGGAGCCGGAGCCGGAGTCGGCCGTCGTACGCTCGGGTGTATGACCCCTTCGCTGCCGGCCACCGCAACCGAGATCGCTGCCGGCGTCCGCAGCGGCGCACTTTCCGCCCCCGATGTCGTCGCCGCAGCTTTGGGGAGAATCGCCGCGCGGGACGACCGAATCGGCGCCTTCCAGGTGGTGCGCCGGGCGAAGGCTGCGGCCGATGCTGCCGAGGTGGCGCGGCGGACCGACCTGGCGCAACTGCCCCTGGCCGGCGTTCCGATCGCGATCAAGGACAACGTGCCGGTAGCCGGGGAACCGATGCGCAACGGATCCCCGCTCACCTCTGGCGAGCCGCAGCCAGCCGACCACCCGGTCGTGGCTCGGCTCAGAGCGGCCGGCGCTGTCATCGTCGGGATCACCCGGGTCCCGGAGCTGTGCGCGTTCGCCACCACGGACTCAGCGTTCGGCATCACGCACAACCCGTGGGACCTCAACCGGACGCCGGGCGGCTCCTCGGGCGGCTCTGCCGCGGCCGTCGCCGCGGGCATGGTCCCGGTGGCCCACGGCGCTGATGGCTTGGGATCGATCCGCATCCCGGCCGGGTGCTGCGGACTGGTCGGTATCAAGCCCGGGAGCGGGGTCGTGCCAGCCCATTTGGGGCCCAACGACTGGTACGGCATGGCCGAGAACGGTCCGCTGGCCACCACGGTTGCCGACGCGGCACTCATGTTGTCGGTCATGGCCGACAACCCCCAGTTCGCCCAGGTGCGCGAGCCTGACCGGGCCCTGCGCATCGGGGTCTCAACAACGCCGCCCATCCTCGGTGTGCGACCCGACATCGAGCACCTGCGAGCGGTCGTCCAGACCGTGCGACGGCTGGAGGCCGCCGGCCACCACGTCCAACGGGTCGACCCGCCGTACCCGAAGAACCCGTTGCCGGTGCTGGCCCGATACTTCGGCGGCATTTCCATCGACGCCGACGGCATGGACCGCTCACGGCTCGACCGGGCGGTCCGGTTCTACGCGGCGCTGGGCGACCGCGTTCGGGCCCACAACCTGGTGAAGGACGCCGACCGGGACGAGTTCCGCACCCGACTGGCCGGGTACTTCGCCAGCCTCGACCTGCTGGTCACGCCCACCCTGGCGACCCCTCCGGTCGAGGCTGCGCGATGGGGACAACGGTTCGGGCCAAGGGTCTTCGCCGCCAACGCCCGCTACGCGCCGTACGCCGCCCCCTGGAACTTCGCGGGCTACCCGGCGGTCTCGGTGCCCGCCGGGGTGCACCCGCGCACCGGGACGCCGATGGCCGTGCAGCTGATCGCGCCGGAGGGCGGGGAACGGTTGCTGATCGGCATGGCTGCGCTGCTCGAGCGGCTCGCCCCCTGGCCTCGCGTGGCCCCCGGCTACTAAGCCGGCCCCCGGCTACTGAATCTGTTCTGGGCGAATCCTCCAGCAGTCCCGCACCCGGCAAATCTGGCCGGGACACCACGCGTCAGTGACCTGTCGTCGAGCACACCACATGAGAGCATTGTGCTGTTTGCGCCGCCGACCAGTAAGGCTTCGAAGTGACACGTTCGCCTGGCGTTCGCGTGAGTTCTGCAGTGCCCTCTTGGGTCCGGCATCCGGTTGCCGTTCCCGTCGGCGCGGCGCTACTAGCACTCGCGTTGTTGTCCGGCGTCGGATGGGTCGCCGTGCATGAGGCAAGCTCCACGGTCCAGCGCGACGCGCAGGCCCGCGTGCGGTCCAACCGTGATGCGGCGGTGCGGGCGCTCATACGCGAGATGGACGACTTCAAGCGCACGGTGGCGACCGCGTCAGTGAACAAGGTGGTCATCGAGGGCCTCCGGGCGCCCACGCCAAAGGGCCTCGGCCCAGTGCAGGACCAGCTGTCGGCGTTGGCGCGCAGCCAGGACTCACCGGCGGCGTTCCTGTCGGACACCAAGGGGCGGAACGTTGCGATCTTCCCGGTCCAACCTGAGCTCGTGGGGAAGGACTTCTCTTTCCGGGACTGGTTTCAGGGTGCGGCCCGGACAGGGCATCCCTACGTCTCTTCGGCCTACGTCTCGGCTGCGAGCGGGCATCCCCTGGTCGTCGGGGTGGCCGCGCCCGTGCTCGACGGCTCTCGACGCGTCGGGTACGTGACCGTCTTGTGGCAGCTCGAGTCCGTCCGCACGGTAGCCGAGGGGTCCCGCCGGGACGACGACGTCACGATTACCGTCACCGACCAGCGAGGGCAGCCGCTGACCGGAAGCCTGAGCGTGGACGACCGCGGGCAGCCGCTACGGGCGCGGGTCTCGGCTACGACCACGCAAGCGCTCGCCGGGCGATCCAGCAGCACCATCCACGACGGGGTTCTCGAGGCAGCGGGGCCGGTGCCCGGGACCGGATGGACGGTCACGGCTTCCCAATCGTCCGCGGTCGCGCTCGCCCCAGCCGCCACGTTCCAGCGCGTGCTGCGACGGACTGTGGGTGTCGGGCTGCTGCTACTGCTGCTGGCCACCGCTCTGGCGTTGCGGTTCGCCCTGCGTCGGGCCGTTGACCGGGCCGCGCTGAGAGACAGCGAGGAGCGCTTCCGACGGATCTTCGACGAGTCGATCATCGGCAAGTTCCTCACGAACAGCGACGGCAACATCCTGCGCGTCAACGCAACCCTGTCCACGCTGCTGGGCGGCGAGCCGCGGGAGTTCATCGGGCGGCCTCTCGACGTCCTCTTCGCCGACGACCCGGACCAGGCCCGCATCCTCGAGCTGATCGAGACCGGCAAGGGTGAGCTGCGCGCAGAGATGTCCCTGAGTGACACCGACGGCCGGCGGCTGTGCGCCCTGGTCGCGCTGACGTGGATCCGTGAGCTTGATGGCGAGCGCGTCCTGCTCGTCCAGGTCGAGGACATCACCGCCAGGCGCGCCGCCGAGCAACGGCTCAACGAGTACGCCCTGCACGACGAGCTCACCGGCCTTCCCAATCGCCGGCTGCTCCTCGAACGGTGCGAACACGCCTTCGCCCACGCAGCTTCGGGTCGCGGCGAAAGCACCAGTGTCGCGGCACTGTTCGTAGACCTTGACGGGTTCAAGGCCATCAACGACGGAGCAGGGCACGACGCGGGAGACCAGGTCCTCATCGCCGTCGCGAACGACCTGAAATCCATGTTGCGACCCACCGACACCGTCGCTCGCATCGGCGGCGACGAGTTCATCGTGCTGCTCGAACAAGACGACGGCCTGGCCTACCTGCGCACGGTCGCTGGGCGGATCACCAACACCATCCGGCGCCAGATCAGCGCCGACACCGAGTCCCTCGCCCTGTCCGCGAGCGTCGGCATCGCCCGCGTTGACCTGGCCCACGAACCCGACGTGAGCCCAGATCAGCTCCTGCGTCGCGCTGACGCAGCCATGTATCGCGCAAAGGAACGCGGCCGGGACCAGTTCGACGTCTTCGACGCCGACCTGCTTGAGCGCACCGAGGCCCGCCAGGTGCTCGTGCAGGCGATCCGCGACGGACTTCGCCACGACCGGGTCGCACTTGTCTTCCAGCCCATCGTCGACGTCGACAGCAACATCGTTGTCGGCGCCGAAGCACTGATGCGACTGTGCAACGCCGAGGGTCGGCTCATGCCCACCCTTCCGTCGATAGTCGCCGCCGAGGTCGCAGGACTCGCGGAGGCCGTCGGTGACCGCGTCCTGCACCTGGCCCTGGAAGCCGCCTGCACCTGGCCCGCGCACATGAGCCTCGCGGTCAACATCAGCGCCCGTGAGCTCACCGGCCGGGACCTGCGCAACCGCATCGAACAGGCGCTCCAGCGACATGACTTCGACCCAGCCCGGCTGGTCCTGGAGATCACCGAGTCGTCCATCCTGCGCGCCGGGCCCTCCGCCCTCGCCGAGCTCGAGAGGCTGCGTCAACAAGGTGTCCGGGTCGCGATCGATGACTTCGGGACCGCCTATGCCACCTTGCGGAACCTCACGATATTGCCCGTCGACGTCCTCAAGGTCGACACGTCCTTCACCGCCGGGCTGCCCCACCAACGCGCCCACACCGCCGTCGTGCACGGCATTGCTTCCATGGCCTTTGAGCTCGACATCCCCTGCGTCGTCGAGGGTGTCGAGACCGAGGCGCAGCTCGCGGCGATCCGGGGCATGGCGGTTCAGGCGCAAGGTTGCTACTGGGGCATGCCGCAAGGACCCGAAAGCGTCCCGATGCTCAATCCTTTGCCCCTGCCGCGACCCTCGCCGCGATCCCTGCCCGATCCGACGCGAACGTAAGCCGGCGATCAGCTGTTGACAGTGACCCCATGGCGAACGGGAGTGAGGGATGGTCAGCGTGGTGCTGACACGGGCCCGAGCTCACGGCGCATGACGACTCGCGTGGGCGACCGGCGCACGACCTCGGTGAAACCCGCACGCTCGTAAAGAGATCGAGCGCCGAAGAACATGAACTCGTTGTGGCTTCGCTCAGCCTTGTCGACCGGATATGCCTCAAGGGTCCGGACCCCCTGCGCCCTGGCGTAACGGATCGCCGCCTGCAGGAGTCGGTGCTGGACGCCTTGACCGCGGTAGCACTTCGCCACGAACGTGCAGACGACCGACCACACGTCCTTGTCGTCCACCGGTTTCATGATCGGCGAGCGCTGCAGCTTCGCGTAGTCCTTGCGAGGCCCGAGGCTGATCCATCCGGCTGGGGACCCGTCCACGTAACCGATGAGACCGGGAACGACGCCCGCGTCGACGAGCTCACACAGCTGCCGTTTGTTGTCCGGAGCGGCAGCGGCGTTGACCAATACTGTCCCGCTCCTGCGGTAGTACATGCACCAGCAACCTCGCACCATCGAACCGCCAGGGAGGGCGAACAGTGCCTCGAGATCGGCCCACGCCTCCGGCGTCAGCGGCCGGGACTCAAATGCATACCCCACGACCGCCACGCTAGTCCCGGCACCGCCACGGTTGAAGATCGGGGCGATCAGCCAATGTCCAGGACGTAGGACTCGCCCTCACGGCGCATACCCAGCTGGTCGTAATACGGCGCAACCATCCCCACCGGGGTGATCACCTTGCGGAAGCCGCGATCGCGGAACAGGCCGCTGCGCCGATAGACGAACTCACCCGGTGAGAAGTCGCGGAACCGCGGGGTGACGTAGTCGAGCTCGACCTGGGCCACACCATTGCCCGCGTCGTGGACCAGCACCACACCAACCGTCTCGTCAGAGTGCTGGACCAGGTATGCCGTGTGCCCGGCCGCGGCCCCGTCCCACGCGAATCCGGGCTGGAACCGCTCGATGTCCTCAGCGTGGACCCGCAGCGTGTGGCGCAAGTACTCGTCGAGCGGCCCAACCTCGAGCACTGTGAACGCAACGTCGGAGTGCCGTTCGGAGGTAAGCGCGCGAATGAACCAGAGGTTGATCCCCGACAGGACGATGTTCATCGCGACCATCGGCCAGATGCCAAGCATCGCGTTGAAGACCACCAGGATGATGCAGGCCACGAGGTTCAGCAGCCGGAAACGCAGCACCCGAGCCTGCATCAGCGAGTAGACGAGCAGCGCCGACCCAGCCCAGCCAAGAACGTTCAACCAGCCCATGTCCGGAGCCTAACCCGAGCCAGACCCCAGGTCCCCTGACGGAAACCACTTCCGACAGGGGTGCACCTGTTGGATGATGGCGGCATGGCCTACCTGAAGCCGTCGCCGACGACCAAGCTCTTCAATAGCTTGGCGATGCGCAGCACCCTGTGGGACGTGCACACTCTTGAGGTTGCCCGGCGCAATGCCGTTGATCCGCAACGAGTTCCAGTCATTCCGTTGCAGCACAACGGTTCGCTTTTCATCGTGTCGACCCGGGGCGAGTCGGACTGGGTGAAGAACGTCCGGGCAGCCGGGATCGTCCGACTGGGCCAGAAGGGCCAGCTGGTGACGTATGCCGCCACTGAGGTCCCCGCAGACGAGCGCTCGGACATCATCACGGCATACCGAAAGAAGGCCGGGCGCGAGGTGAACGGGTACTGGAAGAAGCTGCCGAAAGACACCGACCACCCGACGTTCAGGCTGACCCCGAGCTGAGCCGCAGTGAGCTGCGGTGACGGGAGCAGGCTGAAGACATGGGCGAACCTGATGAGGGCCGGCTGGAGGACGTCGACAGGGACGACGAACTGCCGAGGCGCTCGTCCGGGCTGACCCTCCTTGGGCTTCTTGGCGGCGCCGTGTTGGTGGCGATGTTGCTCGGTCAGCTCACCGCTCCGGACCCGCAGCCACGGCCCCCCACAGCTGGGGCCTCCACCACCGCCACCGACCACCCCACTGGCCCGGCACCGGACAAGCCGATCGGCGTCGAGTCGCTCAGACGGTGTCTGGTGCCGCTGGGCGCCTTGGCCTTGGGCGACCATCTGCGACTCCCCGGATGGGCGATCGAACACTGGGACTGCGATGCCCTGACACTGGGACCCTGGTCGGTGATCATCAGAGACGCAGATGGTCACTTTGCCTCCAAGAGCGCCGTGGTGATCTACCCCTTCCCCGGCCAGCCCGGTCCACTCGACACGCCTGTCGCCAAGCCGCAAGGTGGCAAGTGGAACACCGAATCACGGTCCCTGGTCTGGCCCATCAACGAGGGCTACAACGCCAAGATCGTCGGGGACCTCGGGCTGACGCGGCTCTCCGACCTTGCCACCCGAATCACGGTCCAACAGGGCAGGCCGCACTTCTCGCCAGCGGACGGGTTTGCGGCCACACCCGCGACCAGCTACCGTCCCCCGGCTGTCCACGAGCTCAGCTACCAGACAGCGGATCTGGGGGAGGCGGGCAGACTCGGAACCGGCGTGATCTGGACCGCAGTCATGTCGGGGGCAGGTGCTGAGGCCCAGGCATTCGAGGATGGTGCGAGGCCGGCGGGACTCGTGCGTGGCAAGCCGGCGATCTTCACCACCAACCCGTACCTCCTGAGCGTGATGTCCGCGCACCCGGAACTACCGCGGGAGAGCTCCGGCGCCCTGGTCTGGGAGTCCGCTCGCGACGAGGTGACCTGCATCGGCTACGACGGCTCCGCGACGGGGAAGGCGGCGATCGAGGTGCTGCGCGCACTGGCAGACAAGGGCACGGTGCTGTCTCCGGCCCAGTGGCTGAGCAGGGACCGCAATCCGGTCGGCTGATGAGACGGAAGGAGACGAGGAATGTGAGCGAGCCGAACGAGATCAACGGCGCGGACAGACGTCCCACGCGCTCGTCAGGGTTGACCCTTGTCGGACTTCTCAGTGGCGTTGTGCTTGCCGCGGTCGTGCTCGGACAGCTCACCGCCCCGGACCCGGCCGCCAGACCCAAACCCGCAATCGCCCCCGAGCCGGCCACGTCGATCGGCGTCGAGTCGGCCGAACGGTGTCCGTTGCCGTTGGGCGCTCTGACTTTGGGCGACCATCTGAAGGTGCGTGGCTCGGCGATCGACGTCTGGGACTGCGACGCCCTGACGCAAGGGCCTTGGTCACTGGTCATCAGAGCCTCTGGCGTGCCAGCGACCGGCGGCGTGACAGGTCAGTTCGGTGTCAGAAGTGCAGTCGTGATCTTCCCGTTCCCCGTGAACCTGGGTTTCCGCTGGCCCCAGGACCCCCCTCCGCCCGAGGGTTTTGGACCATCCAGCACGCCGGTGACCAAGCCAGAGGGCGGGAGGTGGTTCGCCGATACGCAGTCGCTTCTCTGGCCGCTCGGCGGCTCCCAGGCCCTGATCGTCGGAGACGTCGGGCGGGCGCAGCTCGCCGACCTCGCCATGGGCATCACGGTCGGACGCGGGGCGCCCCGCTTCTCGCCCTTGAACGGGTTCGCGGCAGAAGCCACGACCACGTTCCGCCCCCCGGTGATCCACCATGTGCGCTACGGGACAGCGGATCTGGGGCAGGAGGGCACACTCGGAAGCGGGCAGATCTGGACCGGAGTCGTGACGGGAGCATTCTTGGAGAGCAAGGCCTTCGTGGGTCACGCGAAGCCAGCCGGACTCGTCCGCGGCGAGCCTGCAATCTACTCCCGGAGCCTGTACCCGGAGTGGATATCCTTCGGTCCGGACAGCGGATACCTGGCCTGGGAGTCCGCCCCCGGCGAGGTGACCTTCATCGGATTCAGTGGCACTGCAGACGAGGCGGCGGCCATTGAGACCCTGCGTTCACTGGCAAACAAGGGCACCGTGCTGACGCCAGCTCAATGGCTGAACAGGGACCGCGCTCAGACCGGCTCCTGAATGAGCCAGCGAGGTTTTCGCCCGGCACCAGGATCGGGACCCGGTAGCCCTGCCCTGCGCCCTAGGATGCAGGGATGACGCGCCACGACCCGGTCCTCATCAGTGGCTGCTCGTCAGGCATCGGCGCCGCCACCGCCGAGATGCTGGTCCGGGCCGGGCACACGGTCTACGCGACGGCCCGACGGACAGAGACGCTCGCCGATCTCGAGGCGTTGGGTTGCCACGCTCTGGCACTTGACGTGACCTCCGAGGACTCGATGATCGCGGCCGTGAAGGCGGTCGAGGCAGACCACGGCAAGGTCGGCACGCTGATCAACAACGCCGGTTATGGCGAGTACGGGCCCATCGAGGAAGCCGATCTCGACCGAGTGCGGACCATGTTCGAGACCAACGTGTTCGGGCTCGCCCGACTCAGCCAGCTTGTCCTGCCTGCGATGCGTCGGGCACGTTCCGGCCGGATCGTCAACATCGGCTCGATGGGCGGACGGATCACCTTCCCCGTCGGTGGTTTCTACCATGCGAGCAAGTACGCCGTGGAAGCTATCAGCGACGCCCTCCGGGTTGAGGTCAAGCCGTTCGGGATCGACGTCATCCTCGTGGAGCCGGGGCTGATCCGCACCAACTTCGAGAGCCGCGTGAACGAGAGCCTTGAGACGGGGACGCCCGCGCACGGTCAGGAGAGGGCATACGCGGACCTCTTGGCTGCGAGCGACAAGACGACGACCAGCGGCTATGCGAACGACTTCATCACGACCAGCCCGGAGGCGGTCGCCGCGGTGATCCTCAGAGCGGTCGAGTCCACCCGGCCGCGCTCCCGCTATGTGGTCACCTCCGCCGCGAAGGCTCTGGTCAGTCTGAGACGCTTTGGCGGCGACCGGGTGTGGGACGCGACGATGCGGAGCCGGTATGGCCTCTGAGCCGCGGACAACACCGAACCCGTAGCGCCGTGCGACTGTTGGAGAGCAGATGACGCTCGAACCGTATGACGCGCTGCGCCGGATCGCGTACCTGCTCGAACGTTCGCGTGCCGGGACCTATCGCGTCCAGGCGTTCCGCGGCGCAGCGGCCACGGTGCTCGCCACCGACCCCGCCGAACTGCAGGCACGCGCTGCTGCCGGCACGCTGACGGACCTACCGGGCATCGGTTCGGCCACGGAAGCGGTCATCCGGGAGGCCTTGGACGGCCAGGTCCCGGCATACCTGAAGTCGCTGGAGGACAACGCAACCCGGCCCCTCATGGCGGGCGGTCTCACAGTGCGTTCGGCACTGCGTGGCGACCTGCACGCGCACTCGGACTGGTCCGACGGCGGGTCCTCGATCCAGGAGATGGTCGTGACGGCGATGGACCTGGGGCACGACTACTTGGTGCTGACTGATCACTCCCCGCGTCTGAAGATCGCGAACGGCCTTTCTTCAGAGCGTCTTTCAAAGCAACTCGGCGTCATCGACAGCATCAACTCGGCGGTCGGGGGCTTCCGCCTCCTGAAAGGCATCGAGGTCGACATCCTCGACGACGGCTCGTTGGACCAAAGCGCGGAGATGCTCGCGCAACTGGACCTGCGGGTGGCGTCGGTCCACTCCAAGCTGGCGATGTCGGCGGCGCCCATGACCCGCCGGATGGTGGCCGCCGTCGAGAACTCGCACACGAACGTGCTCGGGCACTGCACCGGGCGTCTCGTCGAAGGCTCGCGGGGCACCCGGGACCAGAGCTCCTTCGACGAGACGGCGGTGTTCGACGCCTGCGCCGCGCACGGGGTCGCGGTGGAGATCAACGCGCGTCCCGAACGCTGCGACCCACCCGATGAGCTGATCGCCCTGGCGATGGATGCCGGGTGCCTGTTCTCGATCGACAGCGATGCTCACGCGCCGGGGCAGCTGGACTTCCAGATCTACGGATGCGCCCGCGCCGAGCGGCTCGGCGTGCCGATCGAGCGAATCGTGAACACCTGGGACGTGGACCGGCTGCTCGCTTGGGCAAACCAGGCATGAGGCTGTGCTGGCTTTGGAGATTCCGCACACTCTCCCCTATGCTTCCCTAGTCCTCGACGGACTCGAGCTGCTGCTCGCTAGCGGCGAGGGGTCTGGGTGAGCACAGATGTTCCGGGTCCCCATCGTCTAGCGGCCCAGGACTCCGCCCTTTCACGGCGGCAGCACGGGTTCGAATCCCGTTGGGGATACGCAGTAAGGCCTTACCCAAGGCCCCGTAGCGCAGTTGGTTAGCGCGCCGCCCTGTCACGGCGGAGGTCGCCGGTTCGAGCCCGGTCGGGGTCGCTCATTCGTGCCCGTTCCACTCAGCATCATGCAAGGCTTCACCCACGGCCAGGTAGCTCAGTTGGTACGAGCGTCCGACTGAAAATCGGAAGGTCGGCGGTTCGACCCCGCCCCTGGCCACCAC
>DASRVZ010000074.1:0-29752 GCA_035654835.1 Dermatophilaceae bacterium
CCCCGACCCACCCCCGGCCCCGGCTTCGGCCCCGACGCAGCACGATCCCCAGATCACACGAGAACTCGAAATCTGGTTAACCGATAACTCAGCGTTATAGACTTCAGTGCATGATCGATGCTGCCGGGCTCCGTGTCATGCGTGCGATCGCCGACGAGGGAAGCTTCACCGGGGCGGCCGTGTCCATGGGCTACTCGCAGCCGGCGATCTCTCAGATGGTGCGCCGCCTCGAGCAGCGCACCGGCACCGCGCTGGTCGAGCGTGTGGGGCGCAAGGTACGCCTGACCGAGGCCGGCCAAGTGCTGGCTCGTCACGCGGTCGGGGTGCTCGCTGCGCTCGATGCGGCCGAAGAAGAGGTTGCCGCGATCGCCGGACTGCGCGCCGGGCGGGTCCGCCTGATGGCCTTCCCCTCGGCCTCGGCGACCCTGGTCCCCCGCGCGCTGTCTCTGGTGAAGCAACGGTTCCCCGACATCACCGTCTCCTTCGCCGAGGCCGAACCACCGGAGTCCCTCGCCGCGCTGCGGGCCGGCGAGTGCGACCTCGCGGTGGCCTTTGCCTATGAGGGCACGGTCGGGCGCGGCGAAGAGGACCTCGACATGTTCGTCACCATCAAGCTGCTCGACGACGAGGTTCGGCTCGCACTGCCCAAGGACCACCCGATGGCCGGCGCCAAGGTCGCGGACCTGTCCCTGCTCGACGACGAGTCCTGGATCGCCGGATGTCCGCGCTGCCGCGGACACCTCCTGCAGCTCTGTCACAAAGCCGGGTTCAAGCCGAACGTCGGGTTCGAGACCGAGGACTACGTCGCCGTCATGGGACTCGTCGCCGAAGGTCTGGGTGTTGCGCTGATCCCCGACCTGATCCTGCGTAGCGCCAGCCATCCCGACGTCGTCACCCTGCCGATCTCGCCGGCCTCACGCCGGGAGGTCCATGTGGTCACCACGTCCGACCTGCAACGGGTTCCGGCGGTCAAGGCCACGTTGGACGCGTTGTGCGAAGCGGCGACTGCGACCCCTCGCGTCATCGCCCACGTGACCGCCCGCGGCTGAGCCCGACCCCGTGCAAGGAGTGCTGGCGGGGTTCGCCACCCTCGGGGCCATCATCGCCCTCGGGTTCCTGCTTGCCCACTTCCGTGTCCTGGGTGCTGACAGCCAGGAGCTCCTCACGCGACTTGTCTTCTTCGTGGCGACGCCAGCGCTTCTTTTCCAGACCCTCTCGAAGGCGCCGGTCGGTCAGATCTTCTCCTCCGGGCTGGCCGTCGGAGCGCTGAGTTTCGTTGGTACCGCTACGGTTTACACGCTTCTCGCGCGGACCGTATGGCATCGATCGACCGGCGATACGGTGGTGGGCGCGATGTCGTCGGCTTACGTGAATGCGGCCAACCTCGGCCTGCCGATCACGGTGTATGTCCTGGGCACCGCGTCCTTCATCGCACCCGTCCTGCTGATGCAGCTCGTGGTAATCACACCGCTGGCTCTCGCAGTCCTTGACACGGTCGCAACCGAGGGTCGCTCGTCCGTGCTCCGCACCCTCACCCAACCTTTGCGCAACCCGATCACGGTCGGGTCTTTTCTCGGCCTGCTCTGGTCGCTGGCGGGTTGGCAGGTGCCTTCCACCATCGCCTCCCCGATCGCCCTGATCGCGGGGATGGCGGTGCCGGGCGTCACTCTGGCGTATGGGGTTTCGCTGCGGCTGGGCCCTCGCCCGATCGCCGGTGGGTCGGGCGTGGAGCTCGCCGTCGTCTGCCTGCTGAAGCTGCTGGTGCAGCCTGTCCTCGCGTATGCCGCCGCACGCTGGCTCTTCGACCTCGACGGTCGCGCACTGTTGGCCGTGACCATCGTTGCGGCCCTGCCCACGGCCCAGAACATCTTCGTCTATGCCACGCGGTATGACCGCTCGACGACTCTCGCGCGTGACTCGATCTTCGTCACCACGGTTCTGTCCGTGCCCGCACTGCTGGCTATCACGGCCCTGCTCGCCTGAGCCTGCTCGACCGGCCATCACAGACCGCGGGCAGAGACTAGGACGGTTCCGTCGCTGGTTCGCGCCACCGCGATGTCGCCACGCTGATCAGTCCTGAACACCTGAGAACCCGCGGCCTTCAACAGGTCCAGGGTTCCGGGGGCAGGATGGCCATAGGTGTTGTCCGCTCCCACGCTGATCAACGCCACCGGTGCGGCAACCTCCGCCAACAGGGCAGGGTCCTGGAGCCGGGAGCCGTGGTGAGCCACCTTGAGCACGTCGTACTCGTCGCCTTCGAGGAACACGGGGTCGCGCCTCAGAGCGAGCAGCACCTCATGCGCGGCCGGGGTCTCAATGTCGCCGAGCATCAACACGTGCAAGCCGCCGACGCTCACCGAGAGAACCACGCTGGCGTTGTTGGGCACTGACCCCTCATGGATCACCCGGACCGGCCAGAGCGCGGTGGCCTGGACCGAACCCCACGTGAGCTGGTCCCCGGCATACAGCTGCTGTATGGGGATCCCCGCAGCGGCCGCCCAGCCTTGAACCTCACGCGTCTGGAATGCAGGGTCGGGCACGGGCGACGTCAGGATCTGACGAGTGATGCGGCCGTGCAGCACCCCGCGCAACCCGTCGACGTGGTCGGCGTGAAAGTGGGTCAGGACAAGGGCATCCACCACCTCCACCTTCAACCGTGTCAAGCATCCGTCGATAGCCGCGGAGTCCGGCCCGACGTCGACCACGACGGCGTGACCTTGGCCGCTGGCCAGGACCAGCCCGTCACCCTGACCGACGTCGCAGGCCACGATGCGCCAGCCCGGTGAAGGCCACACGAGGCCGCTGGTAGGCCATGCCGCCGCCAGTGCCAGCAGAACGAAAGCGACGGCAAGGTAGGGGCGGCCACGGATCGTCGCCATCAGCCACGGGCCCGTGAACAGCAAGCCAATGGTCAAGAATGCCAGGAGGATCGCGCCAGGTGCACCGTCCGGCCAGGGCATGGTGCCCATCGGGACGTCGGCACAGGCGCGCGCGACCCAGGCGATACCGAGCGTGGGCAGGGCGGCGAGCCAGCCAAGCAGCACCGCGAGCGGATGCGAGACCAACGCGACGAGAGCCAGGGACACCCCCAGCACGGTGGCGGGCGCGACGAGCGGGGCCGCGAGCAGGTTGGCAACCACTCCGATCAGGGTGACCGAGCCTTGCAGCAGGACGACGACCGGGCCGCACATCGCCTGCGCCGCAACAGGAATGGCGATCGCGACGCCGAGGCCCTTGAGCCGACGCGGAAGGAAGTGGGCGAACCACGCACCCCACGGCCGGGCAAAGAGCAGCAGGCCGAGCGTTGCCAGCGTCGACAGGGCGAACCCGAAGGATCGAGAGAGCCACGGGTCGATGCACAGCAGGACGAGGACGGCGCCGGACAGTGCAGGGATGCCCATCCGACGTCGGGACGCGCTCAGGCCAAGGAGCCCGATGACGCCCATCACCGCGGCTCTCAGGACGCTCGGCTCGGGCCTGGCGAGGATGACGAAACCAGCCAGCAGGAGCAGGGCAACCGGCGGGCGCCAACGACGCCGCACACCGACGACTCGACACAACGCCATGGCGGCCACCAGCACCACTGCGACGTTGCTGCCGGAGACCGCCGAAAGATGCGTCATACCGGTCTTCAACATGGCGTCGGTCAGCGACTGCGGCGTCCGGCTGGTGTCGCCGATCACCAAGCCCGGCAACAGTCCTCGTGCGTCGAGCGGCAGTCCCGACACCGCATCGCGGAGGCCCGAACGTACGTGCTCGGCCACGTCGGCGATCAACCCCGGCTCTGCCACTGACGCGGGCGGCCCGGAAGGGTTGAAGATCGCCACGACGTCATCGCCGGGATCGGCAACGTCGAACCGCCCGCTGATGCGTACGGTCTCCCGCCACCGCACGTGCGCCCACGACGTGTCGCCGAACACCATCACCGGCGTCGATGACTCGCTGCGTTGACCTCTGCCCACGACCGTGCGGACCGACACCTTGACAATGACGAGCTCGGTGGGGCGAACGCCCTTGGTCATGACCACCCGCGGGTCCGTCACGATCACGGCCTCGATCGTCGCCATGGCCCTTTGGGCGGCGAGGCCGGGGACGAGGCCAGCTTCGCGGACGCTCGAGTGGGCGGCGGTGGCGACCAGGGCGAGGGCGGTGCCCAAGAGCGTGACTGCGGTGCTGGTGACCCACGATCGTCGACGCCATCGATGGTGCATGACCGCCCCGCCAAGCCCTGCGCAGGCTGCGGCAATCACCGTCAGGACGAACGGCCGCAGGGACAGCATGGCGGCCACGGCGATCCATGCGAGCAGGGCCGGCACCAGGAGTCGAGCATCCATCGCGACCGGTTCCACCCCGATCCCGTCTGTGATGTTCAGGTCCGTGACGGCCCGATCCATGACGGCCCGATCGGTGGCATCCGTTATGCCTGCCTTCTCGGCGACCATGTCAGACCGTGACCTTCGGTCTGATCGTGGCCAGGATCTTGTCTCCGATGCCGGAGACCTCACCGAGCTCGTCGACCGACGTGAACCGGCCATGTTGGGCGCGCCAGTCCAGAATCCGTTGTGCAAGAACGGGACCCACACCAGGTAGCGAATCCAACGCGGCTGCGTCAGCCACGTTGAGGTCGATGAGACCGCCGACGGAGCCCGCACCCGATGGCGATCCCGCCCCGGTTCCCCCAACGCCCGGAACCCCACCCTGCAGGATGCTCTCACCCGGTTTGGGCACCACGATCTGCTCACCGTCGGCGACCGGACGAGCCAGGTTGAGATGGTTGAGGTCAGCGGACGACGTCGCACCACCCGCGGCCCGGACCGCGTCGAGGACTCGCGAACCCTGGGGCAGGCGAACGACACCCGGACGCCGCACCTGGCCCACCACGTGAACCAGCAGCACACTGGCGACGGTGGGCAGACCCGCGGCTCCACCCGAGGCGAACGCCGCAGGGACCGTTCTGGACACCAAGCCATCGGGCGGACCGTGTGCCGTGGCCGCGACCGGCTGGGGCGTGGCCACTGAGCGTGCCCACGCGACGCGGATCCCAAGCACAACAGCAGCGGTCAACAGCAGCACCATGACCCCCAGGGCTGCAAGGCGACGGGGTCTGGCGCGAACCCCACGCAAGCCCACCGGGACGGTCAGGATGGCGGGCTTCGGCGGGGCCGGGCGTCGATGACGACCGTTGTCCTCGAACGTTGCTGGCTCGACCGTTACAGCCGGGAACGTGTCCAGGGACGTTCGTTGCGGAACCCAACCGGCGAGCTGTGGCGACGCCGACGAGGGCGAGGGGGCGGACGGGATCCCGAGTATGGCGGCCAGGCGGTCGGCTGACGGTGATTCGAGACGACGGCGCGGCATACGGGCACGTTAGGAGCGGTTCGGGCAACCCTGACAGTGCCAAGAGTCGGACTGTGGACGGTGGGACGACCAGGCATACCGATGTGGACACACGAGTCCGGGCCCGACCGAAGGAATCTCAGTCGGACCCGGAGGCGTGCCGTGAAGGCTACTTGCGTGCTCGGTAAGCGCCTTGACGCCTATCTGCCTGACGCCGGCTGGCCACCGTCAGGACGGCGCCCAGTACCAGCGCAAGCAGGCCGGACAGACCCAGCGGGACCGTCTCAGCACCGGTGAACGCCAGTGTCGTCGGGGCGGGTGTCGTAGCCACCGGGGCATCTTCGACGACACCTGCCACCTCACCTGCCACCTCACCTGCCACCTCACCTGCCTCCTCAGCCGGATCAGTGGTGGCCGACGTCGGAGCAACGGCCGGGGTGGTCGTCGTCGTGGTCGTCGTCGTGGTCACCGGGGTGGTCGTCGTCGTGGTCACCGGGGTGGTCGTCGTCGTGGTCACCGGGGTGGTCGTCGTCGTGGTCTTCGGGGTGACTTTGTAGCAGCCATGGTCAAGGAACGCCTGACCACCCCCACTCAAGTTCTTGCCGGGATAGGTGAAGTCCTTGTGGCGGTAAGCAGGGATGATGTCTCCACCGGGACCATTGCCGATCTTGTTGTGACCGTCATGTCCGCGAGCATCCTTGGCATTGGCAACCGAAGCGATGTCCACGGTGATGACGCTGTAGCCGTTGTGCTGGTCGCCTCCATCAACAGAGCCGGTGCGGTGGCAGAATGTGACCTTGTGATCGGGAGCAGGCTTGGATGCCTGTGCGACGGATATACCTGACCCCAGCAGGACCAACCCTGCCACGATCACGAGCGGCGCCCTGTGAACTCTGATGACTCTCACTTCATTCCTCCTTGGTTGCCGTCGATAGCGGTCGTTACGACAGCGCCACCTAGAGCCAATCCGAGGGCCATGACCCGGCCGCCAGCGAAGAACCTCCGACCGTGCCCTCTGTTCAAAACACCTTCAAGGTTCATGTCCCAACCTCTTGTCCGGCTTGGAGCCACGTAAACACCACGCGTCTTTGGCTATGCAAAAAAACGTACGGCGAAAGGCAAGTACCTGGCACATCCATGCGGATGACGATCCCTACGCCATATATGGGACGACGAACTATCACAAAGCACACACCGCACCGTGGTCGGCTGAAGGCGATTTCAAAAACCAACGGGCCCCGAAGAGCGTTGTGAACAAACGAATCCGGGCCCGACCGAAGGAATCTCGGTCGGGCCCAGCAGCGGGTTGCCCTGCAGGTTACTTGCGTGCCAGGCGAGCCCTTTGACGCATAGCCCGCGGACGCCGACTGGCGACCGTCAGGACGGCGCCCAGAACCAGCGCGAGCAGGCCGCACAGACTCAACGGGACAGGCTCAGCACCGGTGAACGCCAACGTCGTCGGGGCAGCTGCCGTCGCGGCCGGTGTGGTCGCGGCCGGTGTGGTGACGGTGGGGGCTTCCTGGACGATGCCCTCAACTTCCCCAGGCGACGTGACCACCGGAGCAACAGTCGCCGGCCCCGGCGTGAGCGTGGTAATCGTCGTAGCCGGCGGCGGGACGAAGCACGCGGTCGACTGGGGGTCGAACTTGCTTATGCCGTGGAAAGTGAACCCTGGCGTTCCTGTCAGAACATAACCTTCGTTGGCCGTGGCGGTGTAGGTCGGATCGTTTGTCGTGCCGGTGTTCGGGCCCCACGAGTAACCGGGGCTGACGCCCAGGTCAACGTGGCCAGCCTCGGTGCAGGAACCCAGCCTCGCTGTTGCCGTTGGGGTCACCGAGGTGGGTGCAACCGAACACTGATCGCCAGTGAGCTGAGCGATGTCAAAGGCGAACTCGGTTTGTCCACTCAGGATGTAGTCGTGACCATTAACGGTCTTGGGAACCGCTGTGTATGTAGTGCCATCGGTGGAGACATTCCATGTGTAAGCATCTGAGGGGAGTGCGGTAACCACGCCAGGCGCATTACACGACGGAGCGGTGGTGATAGTCGGTGCGACCACGGACGCGCCCTGACCCTCCGAAGGGAATCCGTCCTCGCACAGCGCGAAGCTATCGTGTGCGACGACGAACGAAGGCTGCGAGTCCGCGAACGCGGCCAAGTACTCAGCGCTGCCTTCAGCGACGCGGATAGGGTTGTTGCCAGTCTCGAGCCGGTAGTGGTTGGGAGGACCGACAACCTTGCAGACCCAGACAACCTTGTCGGCCGGCGAGCACGCAATGCTCGGCGCGGCGCCTATCACCAACCCCAGGACCACCACTGCAGCAGATGCCAAGAGCCGCCGGCCCTGCCCCTTGTATAGACCACCGTGAAGGCTCATGTCCCAACCTCGATCTCCCGCGTGGGCCGCTCTGTCTAGCCGCCCTTACGTAAAAAAAAGTACGTCGAATGTTAAAGACTTGGCATATCCATTCAGTTGAGGGATCCGTACGCCATATACAGGACGACGAACGATGACAAAGCGCATCACGCACCAAAATTTCCCAGTTCATGGCATACCGTCCGCACTCAGGTCATTCCAACCCAATTCAGGTCGAGCGGCGAAGAACCCATCCACGAATGTTGCGGTGGTGGCGGACGATGACGAGCAGGGCGAGGCAGATCCCCCACAACCTCCCGGTGGCGACCGGTTCCGGCAACGGGGCGAACCCGGCATACAGCCCGAGCAGTGTCGCGGCCACGAGCGAGGAACCAGCCACCCACCGCGTGATCCACAGCATCAGTCCGAAGACCACGAGCATGGCGAGCGCGAACCAGGGGAAGACAACGAGCACGGCGCCCAGTGAGGTGGCGACGCCCTTGCCGCCGCGCCCGCGCAGGAACGGGGAGATCACGTGCCCCAGGACAGCGGCCAGACCGACGACGTAGGCCGTGAAGCGGTCAACCAGCAACAGCGCCAGCAACGTCGGGACGAGTCCTTTGAGGACGTCGAGCACGCCGACGATGACGCCCCATTTGAGGCCCAGAACCCGACCGGCGTTGGTCGCGCCGGGGTTGCCGGAACCCTGGTGCAGGTCCCTGTGAAGAACTCTGGCGATGATGGTCGCCGGGTTGACCGACCCGACGAGGAAGCCGAGCACTGCCGCGACCGCGACCGCGATCCACGAGATCGGCATCGTTCAGTCCCGGCTGGCCGTCGGCCGCGGTGAGACGGCCACCGCGATCGTGCCAGGTCCGACGTGGGCGCCCACGACCGCTCCGAGCTCGACCAGCGTCACCGTCGCCGTGGACGGAAGCTTCGTTCGAAGGCGGTCCACCAGATCGCTGGCCCTGGTCGGCGAGTCGAGGTGATGGACGGCGATGTCGACCCCCGACTCCCCTGTTGTCGCAGCCGCCCGGAGCGCCAGCTCTTCCAGCCTGCTCAACGCGCGGGCCGCGGTCCGCACCTTCTCGATCGGCTTGATGCGCCCGTCAGCCAACGCCAGCAACGGCTTGATGGCCAGAGCCGAGCCGAGCAGTGCCGAGGCCGCTCCGATGCGTCCACCGCGACGCAGATGCTCCAGGGTGTCGACGTAGAAGATGACGGTGGCCGCTTTGGCGCGCGAGCTCGCAATGGCTGCGACGGTTTTGGCGTCCTTCCCTTGGCGCGCCGCCTCCGCTGCGGACAACACGGCGTAACCCATCGCCATGGCTATCGAGCGGGAGTCGACGACCTCCACCGTGATCGGCGACATGCTGGCCGCGATCGCCGCGGACTCCGCCGTCCCCGACATGTCCGAGGAGATGTGCACGGAAACCACAGCATCAGCGCCGCCCGCTGCTGCCGCCTCATATGCCTCGAGGAACTGCTGCGGCGACGGACGGGAGGTGCTCACCGGAACGAACTTGCGCAGCGCAGCAGCCACCTCAGCGGTCGTGACGTCGACACCCTCGCTGAACTGCTTCCCGCCCAGCACGACGTGCAGCGGCACGACCCGAATGCCCTGGCTGGCCACGAGCTCCAGGGGCAGGTATGCCGTGGAGTCGGTGACGATCGCAACGCTCACGTGCGCAGGCTATCGCCTCGCAAACCCGGCATCGGGCAGCTGGCAAGCATGTCCGGTCAGCCGACGGGTTTACAGGCCAGTCAACAACGTCGGTCAGCTCAACGAACCCGGGCTTGGTCAGCTGGCAACGATGTTGACCAGCGTCGGCGCGCGCACGATGACCTTGCGGACTAGCTTGCCCGCCAGCGCAGCGATGACCTTGTCGCTCGCGAGCGCCTGCGCCTCCAGCTCTTCGTCGCTGATGTCCGGAGCAACCTCGAGACGGTCGCGCAGCTTGCCCTGGACCTGAACGACGCACGTCACGGTGTCGTCCACCAGCATCGCCGGGTCGGCCGTGGGGAAGTTCTCGAACGTCAGCGACTCGGTGTGCCCCAGCTTGGCCCACAGCTCCTCGGCGATGTGCGGTGCCACTGGAGCGGTCATGACGACCAGCGCCTCGGCCGCCTCGCGCGGTACGTGGGGCAGCTTGGTCAGCGCGTTGTTGAACTCGATCAGACGCGCGATGGCCGTGTTGAAACGGAGGCCGTCGTAGTCGGTTCGCAAAGTGTCGATGGTCTTGTGCAGCAGACGCTTCGTCGCCAGGTCCGGGGCATCGTCGGTGACCAGCAGCTCGCCAGTCTCTTCGTCGACCACGTTGCGCCACAGACGTTGCAGGAATCGTTGAGCGCCGACAACAGCTCGGGTCTCCCACGGACGCGACAGGTCCAGCGGGCCCATCGACATCTCATAGACCCGGAACGTGTCCGCTCCGTAGCCCTTGAACATCTCATCGGGCGTGATCACGTTCTTCAGGGACTTGCCCATCTTCCCGTACTCACGGGTGACCGGCTCTCCGTGCCAGGCGTACGCGCTCTCACCGTCGGGACCCTTCACCTCGATGACCTCGGCTGCGGGCACTGACTGGCCGCGGCTGTCGCGGAAGGCGAAGGCCTGGATGTAGCCCTGGTTGAACAGCTTGCGGAACGGTTCCTCGCTGCTGACGTGGCCCAGGTCGAACAGCACCTTGTGCCAGAAGCGGGAGTACAACAGGTGCAGCACGGCGTGCTCGACCCCACCGACATACAGATCGGCACCACCAGGGTCGACGGCACCAACCGGTGCCCCCACAACGGTTTCGGCGTGCTTGCCCATCCAGTACTTCTCCACCTCGGGGTCAACCAGGGTGTCGTTGTTGGCCGGATCCAGGTAGCGCAGCTCGTACCAGCAGGAACCGGCCCAGTTGGGCATGGTGTTGGTCTCGCGGCGGTAGGGCTTCATGCCGTCGCCCAGGTCCAGCTCGACGTTGACCCATTCTGTAGCCAACGCCAGGGGCGGCGCCGGGGTGGACATGGCGTCCTCGGGGTCGAACGTGGCTGGTGAGTAGTCCGCAACCTCGGGCAGCACCACGGGCAGCATCGACTCAGGCAGTGCGATCGCGTGGCCCGCCTCGTCATAGACGATCGGGAACGGCTCGCCCCAGTAACGCTGCCGTGAGAACAGCCAGTCGCGCAGCTTGTAGGTGACGGTCTCCTCGCCAAAGCCCTTGTCCTGCAGCCAGGCGATGGTCTTGGCCTTGGCCTCGGTGACACCCAGGCCGTTCAGCGAGATCTCGTCGTTGGCCGAGTTGATGGCTGGGCCGTCGCCAGTGAAGGCTTCGTCGTCCGGGTGCCCCGCAGGAGGCTGCACGGTGCGGATGATCGGCAGGTCGAACTTGGTGGCGAACTCGAAGTCGCGGACGTCCTGGCCTGGCACGGCCATGATCGCGCCGGTGCCGTAGCCCATCAGCACGTAGTCGGCGACGAACACGGGAATCGACCGCCCGTCAACGGCATTGGTGGCGAAGGCGCCGGTGAAGACGCCCGACTTGTCCTTGCCCTCGGACTGTCGCTCGACGTCGCTCTTGCGTGAGGCCGCCAGTCGGTAGGCCTCGACCGCCTGCGTTGGCGTCATTTCCAGGTGGCCACCCGGGACCCATGCGTCGCGCGTTCCCTCGGGCCAATCGCCAACGGGGACAATCACATCCACCAGCGGGTGCTCGGGCGCCAGCACCATGAACGTGGCACCGAACAACGTGTCCGGTCGGGTCGTGAAGACGTCCAGCGCAATGCTCGTAGAACCGTCTGCGACCGGCGCGTGGAAGGAGACCTTGGCCCCCGAGGAACGTCCGATCCAGTTGCGCTGCATCAGCTTGACCGGCTCGGGCCAGTCCAGACGGTCCAGGTCGTCGACCAGCCGGTCGGAGTACTTGGTGATGCGCATCATCCACTGGGACAGGCTGCGCTTGAACACCGGGAAGTTGCCACGCTCGGACCGACCGTCGGCGGTGACTTCTTCATTGGCCAGAACGGTGCCCAACCCGGGGCACCAGTTGACCGGCGCCTCGGACGTGTACGCCAACCGTTGACCGTCGATCTCCTTGCGCTGCGCCTCGGCGTTCAGCCAGATCCACGGCACGCCTGAGGCCGTGGCGCGCTCCCCCGACTCCAACGCCGCGACCAGCTCACTGATCGGACGCGCCTTTCCACGCCCGCCCTCGGCCGACTCGTCGTACCAGCTGTTGAAGATCTGGACGAAGATCCACTGGGTCCAGCGGTAGAAATCCTCGTCGATCGTGGCGATCGCGCGACGGTCGTCGTGGCCCAGGCCGAGGCGGCGCAGCTGACGCCGCATGGTGACCATGTTCCCTTCGGTGGTCTTGCGCGGGTGCTGACCGGTCTGCACGGCATACTGCTCGGCGGGCAGCCCGAACGCGTCGTAGCCCAGGGTGTGCAGCACGTTCTTGCCGGTCATCCGCTGGAAGCGCGCGTAGACGTCGGTCGCGATGAAGCCCAGCGGGTGCCCGACGTGCAGGCCGGCGCCCGAGGGGTACGGGAACATGTCCAGGACGAACAGCTTCTCGCGGTCGGCCACACCCTCGGGGTCAGCCCACGGGCCGGCGGGGTTCGGGGCGTGGAACGTGCCCTCGGAGGCCCACCGGTCCTGCCATGCCAGCTCGATGCGTTCGGCCAGCTCGGCCGTATAGCGGTACGGAGTCTCGCTCATGTCGCGTCCCCTCGTTCGTCGTCCTGCGAGTGCATTGCTCCCGGCCGACCCGGACTGTCACATAAAGAAACCCCTCGCGCAGGAGGGGTTGCCGCGTTGAGGTCCGGTCGGATCAACGCGGCTGAATAAGGAGCAGCACGCTTCGCATGGCCACAGGCTAGCGCAGGCTCAGACGGCTCCGTGCCATGCGGCGCCTGCTCAGGGTCGAGCAGGCTTACCGGAGCGCGCCGACCACCATCAGCACCTGGCCCAGGTGATAGGTCACGATCACGAGCATGCGGGCGTTGGAACGTGGCCCGACAAAACGATCCAGCGCCAGGACCGTGTCCGAGAGCAGGAAGGCCAGCGCACCCAGAAACACCAGTGGGAGCGCCGTACCGCTCGCAGCGGTGACCATGGCCACCATCACCACGAGGTAGGCCGTGACGGCACTGCCCAGGGCAGCCCCACCTTCGTGGGTGGCAGCCCGCACGATCCGGCGCCCGGCGGTCAGGCTCAGCGGGACCGCGATCAGGAGACCGACCAGCGCCCACCGGGGCTCGACGCCCAGGGTGAAGAAGGCAAGAACGAAGGCGATGTGTGCCACGAGGAAGGACACGAGCCCGCCGGAGAAGTCCACCGTGTTCTTGCCGAGCAAGAAGACGTCGCCTACCAGGGAGAAGCCCAGGGCCACGAGCAGAAAGCGGCCGACGTCGTGATCGGTGGCGCCCATCGTGACCGCCAGCCAGGCGAGCACCACGATCACCAAGGGTTTCGCGACCCGCTCCACGAGGACCCATTGGCGCTGGACGGCTGCCCAGTTGAGGGCGGCGACCAGGGCGAGCGCGATGGCTGCGACGGCGGTCATGGCGCCGAAGCGTACTCCATGCCGGGCATGACGAAGGGCCGACACTCTTGTCGAGTGGCGACCCTTCGAGAGGTCTAAGAAAACCCGCTGAAGAACAACCAGCGCGGTCCCTTGAGGGACGTCCTACAGGGACGCGGCCTTCTTGGCCATGGCCGACTTCTTGTTGGCCGCCTGGTTCTTGTGGATGACGCCCTTGGTCACGGCCTTGTCGAGCTTGGTCGAGGCGACCTTGAGCGCGTCGGAGGCAGCGGAGGCATCGCCGGAGTCGGCCGCAGTCTTGAACTTGCGGACGAAGGTGCGAAGCTCGCTCTTGACGGCCTTGTTGCGCTCGGTGCGCAGAGCGTTCGTCTTGATGCGCTTGAGCTGAGACTTGATGTTTGCCACGAGGACTCTTTCTCACATTCGGGTAGGTCGATGATGCTCTGTCATGAGGGCGACAGACGCGACTCGGGACCGGGCGTGGGGATACCCGTGGTTGAGCCGCTCTGGGTGGTACTGCATACGCACACGACCTGAGCGCACGCGAAGGTCCAATCTAGCAGCGAGGGGAGCGCTCGACCAAACCGCGGCCCCGTCTGCCCAAACCGCGACCCCCTTCAGGCGCTTGTTGCTCCCAAGCCACCGAAATTGGGGTTTGCTACCCCGGATTCGGTGGTTTCGCCGCAAGAAGACGGTTGTGGGGGGTGGGGGGTCTGGTGCGGGTGGGTTCGACAGGGTCAGCGCGGGTTGTGCGCTTCACAGATGGTCAGGATCGCGCGCTCGACGGCATAGACGGGATCGCGACCGCCGCCCTTGACGTCAAAGTCAGCTGCCGCGACCGCCTGTATCGCGCAGGCGAGGCCGTCGGGATGCCAACCGCCGAGCTTCCTGCGAGCCTGGTCGATCTGCCAGGGCGCCAGGCCCAGGGTCTTGGCCAGCTGGCCGGAACCGCCGCGACCTGCGCTGCCGACCCGGACCATCTGGCGCAGCTGCATGGCCAGCACCGCCACGATCGGGACCGGGCTGTCACCGGCCGAGATGGCATGCCGGAGCAGTCGCAATGCCTCCCCTGCGTTACCGGCGATCGCAGCGTCGGCGACCTTGAAGCCGGTCGCCTCGATCTTGCCGCCGTGGTACTTCTCGACCATCGCCTCGTCGACCACACCCTCGGTGTCGGAGACCAGCTGGGCACAGGCCGCAGCCAGCTCGCGGAGGTCCTTGCCAACGGCCTCGACCAGCGCCCGCACCGCGTCAGGAGTGACCTTGCGGCCCTGCCGACGGAACTCGTTGCCGGTGAACTGAGCCTTGTCGCCATCGGACTTGACCAGCGGGCAGTCGATGACCCGGGCACCGGCCTTCTTCAGGGTGTCGAGGACCTTCTTGCCGCGCATACCGCTCTTGTGCGCCACCACCAGCGTGATCTCGTCGGCCGGTGCCGCCATGTAGTCCAGGATGTCGGTCTGCAGCTCGTCCGGCGCATCCTCAAGATCGTGCACCACGATCGCCTTGGCCCCGCCGAACAACGAGGGGGATGCATGCATGGTGAGCGAACCGGCCTCGTAACCCTCGACATACAGCTTGATGACCTCGAGATCGGAGTCGCGGTCACGCAGTGCGTCGAGCGTCGAGTCGATCGCGCGTTCGGCAAGCACCCGCTCAGGGCCGGAGATCAGCACGTATGGCGGCACACCGGTTGTCGGGGCATGCGCGCTATGGATGGTCACGGCGCCAACACTGTCATGCCGCGGCGACAGGCTCCGTGCTGGTGCTGGCCAGGAGGCACGCTCAGAACGCCATCTTGGGCGAGTCCGACAGCTCGAGGCCGAACAGGCTCAACCGGGCGGCGATCACGGACTCCTCGAGCTCGAGGTGCTCGGCCAGCTCTCCGAGGGTCAGCCCCAGATCGACGGCTTCGCGCAGCTCGGTGTCCTGCTCGGGGGTCCAGGCATGGCCCTGGGTGACCGCCGTGCGCGCCGAGACGGCAACGGGCGGGTCGTCCGCCACCGGCCGCTCGTCCGCGGCGGGCTCCACCGGCCGGTCGTCATCGCCGTCACCGATCGAGGGGTCTTCGAACGCCCCGGCGACCCCGCGCGGGGCCGGCACGTGCACCGGCAGGGGTTCGTCGGCGGTTTCGTCGAGGCGTTTGAGCGCGGCCAGAACCAGCGCCTTGTCCGTCGTCGGCCAGAACGGAGGCAGGGACTTCTGCAGGAACCCGGCGTAACGGGCGGTGATCATCCGCGGGTCAAGGATGGCCACGACCCCGCGGTCATCACCGCGGCGCACCAGCCGGCCGGAGCCCTGGGCGAGCCGCAGCGCGGCGTGGGTGGCCGAGACCGCCATGAAGCCGTTGCCGCCCATCCGGGCGATCGCCTGCGAGCGAGCCGAGGACAGCGGGTCGTCCGGGCGGGGGAAAGGAATGCGGTCGATGATGACCAGCTGGCAGGCGGAACCGGGGACGTCCACGCCCTGCCAGAGCGAGAGGGTGCCGAACAGGCAGGTCCTGGCGTCGCGGGCAAACTGTCGCACCAGGGTCGAGGTCTGGTCCTCCCCCTGGCAAAGGAACTCGATGCTGTCCACGCCCGTGCCCTTGTCCGCGCCCTTGGCGAATCGTTCGCGCATCTCCTCGGTCGCGGCGACGGCTGCACGCATCGAGGAGAACAGCCCGAGGGTCCTGCCGCCGGAGGCACGCACCAGCTCCTCGATCTCGTCGAGCGTCTCGGGCGCCATACCGTCACGTCCCGGTGCCGGCAGATGCTTTGCAACGTACGCGATGGCTTGGCTCGGGTAGTCGAACGGGCTGCCGACGTCGAGGCCCTGCCACGTCGGGGCACCCTCACCGCGCAGTCCGAGGGTGCCGGCAATCGCATCGAACGTGCCGCCGAGCTCGAGGGTGGCCGACGTCATGATGACCGTGCGATCGCCAAACACCTTGTCCCGCATCAACATTGCGACGCTCATGGGCGCCACTCGAAGCACGGAGCCACGGCGTGGGTCCTTGCTCACCCACGCGACATCGAGCTCGCGCTGCTCCAGGATCCGCTCGGCGTTCTCGAAGATCTCGTCGATCGCCGCCCGCGCCACCTGCCGTGCGCCATCGTTGTCCTCAGGCGATGCCGGCTTCAGCTCGGTCTGCACGGCGCGAGCCGAGTCACGCACCCGTGCGAGCGCCAGGGCCACGTTGTCCGGTATGCCGTTCAGCCGCCCCTCGGGCAGCTCGTCGACGAGGGCGGCGAAGAACTCGGAGGCTTCGGTGACCTGTTCGGTCTGCGCGAGACGTCCGGCACGCTTGGCTGCGGCGGCGATCATGGGCGCGGTCAGCTCGTCTGTGATGGTGGAGGTGACCCGGTCGGCGAGCTCATGGCCCTCGTCGACGATGAGCACGTCGTGCTCGGGCAGCATCTGGCGGCCCTCGAAGGAGTCGATCGCCATGAAGCTGTGGTTGGTCACGACCACGTCGACGTCCCGCGCCGCCGAGCGCGCCCGCTCCACAAAACACTCGGTGACCATCGGGCACTTCCCGCCCAGGCACTCGTGGGCTGAGACCGACACCTGACGCCAGGCTCGCTCGGAGACGCCGGGGACCAGCTCGTCGCGGTCGCCGGACTGGGTCTCGTCGGACCACTCGCGGAGTCTGACGACCTCGGCGCCCAGTCGCGAGACGTTGGCGTCCACCGCACCCACCGAGAGCAGGCTGCCTTCGTCGTCGGCGGGGAATCCGCCGGTGAGCTTGTGCTTGCAGAGGTAGTTGCGTCGGCCCTTCACCAGGGCGTAGGTCGGTTGGCGGCCCAGGATCGGGGCGATGGCCTTGGCCAACCGGGGCATGTCACGGTCGACGATCTGGGCCTGCAGGGTCAGCGTCGCAGTGGCGACGACGGCTGGTCGACCGGAGGCCATGGCGTGCGCCACGGCCGGGATGAGATAGGCCAGCGACTTGCCGGTGCCGGTGCCGGCCTGGACCAGGAGATGCTCGTTCTTGGCGATGGCTTCGGCCACCGCATGCACCATCTGGACCTGCCCGGGACGCTCGACGCCGCCGATCCCCTGCACCGCGGCGTGCAGGAGTGCGTCAAGGTCAGGGGCTTTCGGGGGCATTGGGTCAGGCTATAACCGAACGCCGACGAGTCTCAGCCCAGTGGGCAGCGAGAGCGCGAGTGTCCGTCATACATGCTGGGCGGTGGAGCCCCAGATTGGTCGGTGAAACCTCAGACCGCGAATTCCGTCAGCTCGTCGACCAGGGTCTGGTTGACCTTGGCCTCGACCAGGGTGCCGTGCTCGGTGTGCTTGCTGGTGACGATCTCAGCCTCGCGATGCAGCCGGTTGACCAGGTCGCCGCGGTCGTAGGGCAGCAGGACGGTGACCTCGATCTCCGGCCGCGGCAGCTCGTCGGCGATCACGGCACGGAGCTCGTCCAGGCCCTCACCGGTGCGGGCCGAGACGACGATCGAGTGCTTCTCGTTGCGCCTCAGACGGTCCAGCACCTCGGGCTTCGCGGCGTCGGCCTTGTTGATCACGATGACTTCTCTGACCAGGTGGCCGCCAACCTCGGCAAGCACGGCGCGCACGGCCGAGATCTGACTCTCGGGGTCGGAGTGGGAGCCATCGACGATGTGCAGCACCAGATCAGCGTCGCCGACCTCCTCCAGCGTCGATCGGAAGGCCTCGACCAGCTGGGTGGGCAGCGCGCGGACAAAGCCCACCGTGTCTGCCAGCGTGTAGGGCCGGCCATCCGCTGTCTCCGCCTTGCGGACGGTCGGGTCGAGGGTGGCGAACAGCTGGTTCTCGACCAGGACGCCGGCGCCCGTGAGGCGGTTGAGCAGGGATGACTTGCCGGCGTTGGTGTATCCGGCGATGGCGACGCTCGCGACGCCGTTGACCTTGCGGCTGTGACGTTTGGTGTCTCGGGTGGTCTTCATGGCCCCGATCTCGCGCTTGAGCTTGGCGATGCGGGTGTTGATGCGGCGCCGGTCGAGCTCGATCTTGGTCTCGCCGGGACCACGTGAGCCCATGCCCTGACCGCCTGCGGCCTGGCCACCGGCCTGCCGGGACATCGACTCACCCCAGCCACGAAGGCGCGGGAGGAGGTACTGCAGCTGGGCAAGCTCAACCTGAGCCTTACCTTCACGACTCTTGGCGTGCTGGGCAAAGATGTCCAGGATCAGCGCGGTGCGGTCGATGACCTTGACCTTGACGATGTCCTCGAGCGCGCGCCGCTGGCTGGGGCTGAGCTCACCGTCGCAGACCACCGTGTCGGCACCCTCGGCGATCACGATGTCGCGCAGCTCGATCGCCTTGCCGGACCCCAAGAAGGTCGCCGTGTCGGGCTTCTGACGGCGTTGGATCAGCCCGGCAAGAACCGTCGAACCGGCAGTCTCGGCGAGGGCGGCCAGCTCACGGATCGAGTTGTCGGCGTCCTCGACGGTGCCTTCGGTCCACACCCCGGCAAGAACCACACGCTCAAGGCGCAGCTGGCGGTACTCGACCTCGGAGATGTCCTCGAGCTCGGTGGACAGCCCGGCAACCCTGCGCATGGCCGCACGCTCTTCGCGCTCGAGCTGGTCGCCGTCGTAGTCATCGGTGGAGCCGAAGTCGGATTGGCCACGGTGCCACGCGTCGTCATCGCTGAGGGCGGAGGCCTTGAAGTCGAACAGATCAGATCGTTGCGTCATATCTCCCTTAGGATCGCACCTTTTCAACGGTCCACGCGACCTCTTTATGCCGGTATGCCGCGCACCGAGGCCGTTTCTCCCCTTGCGAGTGACCGTGCCCGGCTCCCGCGCGAGTACCGTGTCCGCTGATGAGCGAGCAGACCGATCACTACTTCAGCGCCGAGCCGGCCAGCGCCGCCGAACGCCGACAGCTTCGGGTGTTCCTGGCGGGTCAGGAGCTCATCGTCGAGACCGCCGCGGGCGTCTTCTGTCCGGACAGGGTCGACCTGGGCACCGCCGTGCTGCTGGCCGAGGCCCCTGCGCCACCCCCCATCGGCAACCTGCTCGACCTCGGCTCCGGCTGGGGTCCGATCGCCCTGAGTCTGGGGCTGCGCTCACCGGGGGCCACCATCTGGGCGGTCGACGTCAACCAGCGTGCCCTCGCTCTGGCACGTGACAACGCCAAGAGGGTGGGGATCAACGATTTTCACGCCATGACTCCGGATGAGGTGCCGGCGGACACTCGTTTCGCCGCCATCTGGTCCAACCCGCCGATCAGGGTCGGCAAGTCGGCGTTGCACGAGATGCTCCTGACCTGGCTGCCGCGCCTGGAAGTCGGCGGTGCGGCATACCTCGTGGTGCAGAAGAACCTGGGCGCGGACTCGCTGCAGCGCTGGCTGGCGGACCACCTCGAGGCCATGGAACCGGGCGCCTTCACGGTTGTCCGGAACACGACCGCCAAGGGATTTCGGGTGCTAGCGGTCCACCGCAAAGCCTGACTAAAGGGTCATGACCCCATCGGCGACCAGGACTGCGGGACCGGCAAGCTCGACCTGCCGACCGGCCAGCGCCCGGACCCGCAGCGTTCCACCCGGCACGTCAACGCGCCAGTCGTCGATGGACGTCTCGGCGCCGGCCCACCAACGCGTGGCCAGCGCTGCAGCGGCAGCGCCCGTGCCGCACGATCGGGTCTCTCCGACGCCGCGTTCGTAAACCCGCATTGCGATGTGCCCCGGACCGATCGGCCGCACGAACTCGACGTTGGTGCCGTTGGGCGCAAGCGGGTGGACGTCTGGGACGCGGGTCAGGTCCAACGAAGCAAGATCTGCCGAATCCGGCAGTGCCACAACGGTATGCGGGTTGCCCAGGTCAAGACTCAGACCGGGCATCGGGTCGTGACCGTGGACCTTGACCATCGCATCGAAGCCCTTCTCGCGGGCACCCTCGGCGTCCACGATGCGCCAGTCGCCGAGGTTGACGGCGATGAGCTCGCCCTCGAAACGGATGAGCTTGATGCCCCCCCGGGTCGCGATCGCGAACTCGTCAGCGGTCTCCAGGCCCTCACGACGTAGGTATGCCGCGAACACCCGGGCACCGTTGCCACACATCTCGGCCGCGCTGCCATCGGCGTTGCGATAGTCCATGAACCACCGGGCCTGGGCACCCTGATCGCGGACGTGCTGTTCGGTCGCAGTCTCCGTCGGGACCACCCGGATGACGCCGTCGGCGCCGATACCGGCCCGGCGATCGGTGATATGTCGCACCTGCTGGGCCGTTACATCGTGTGCGCCATCGAGATCGGCCACCAGCACGAAGTCGTTCTCGGTGCCGTGGCCCTTGGTGAATCGCAGTTCTCGCATGTCAGTCATCTCGGCCATTGTCTCTCACGTCCACTGCCCAACATGCCGCCTTCCTCACGCCGAGCTGATCACGTCGAGCTAAGTGCGGCAGCACGATGAGACGACTGTGGGTAGATCGGTGCGGTCATCGGACGGGATCGGGCGCCCGACCAGCGGCAGACGCGGACGTTCGCGTCGTTGAGCGGGTACAAGTTCGGGTCGACGGTCATGGACACCAGGCGATGCGAAGATGGCCGGGTGTCGACCGATTCCTCCAAACACGATGAGTCCTGCCGGGATCGCTCTTGTCTCTTGCGACAGATGGCCGAGTTGGTGCCGACGTCGACCGGGAAGGACTGCGTTCGAGTAGGCATCGACGGTGTTGACGGCTCAGGCAAGACCATGTTTGCCGATGAACTAGCCGACGTCCTCAAGATCAGAGGCCGGAGCGTGGTTCGGATCTCGGTGGATGACTTCCACAACGTGAGCGCCGTGAGGTACCGCCGTGGCCGGTCATCGCCTGAAGGGTTCTGGCTGGATTCCTTCAACTATGAACGACTGCGCTCCGACGTCTTGGAACCGCTGGGTCCAGGGGGGTCGCGGCGCTATCGCTCAACGGCACACGACCTGGCCAGCGATCAGGTCCTCAACCCGGCACACAAGGTCGCTTCGGCTGGCTCGGTCGTTGTCGTCGACGGGCTGTTCTTGCACCGGGACGAGTTGGTGGGTGTGTGGGACTTGTCGATCTTCCTCGACGTGCCGTTCGAGGTGACCGCGAAGCGGATGGCGACCCGGGACGGCACGGTTCCAGATCCTCAGCACGCCAGCATGCGCCGATACGTCGAGGCGCAGCAGCTCTACTTGGGCATGTGCGCCCCACAGCAGCTAGCCAGCGTCGTCATCGACAACGCCGTGCTCGATGCCCCGCGCCTGGTCCGTGTTCCCTAGCTCGATCAGGGTCAGGAATACCCAAGTAGGCACGCTCGTCGATGCGAGCGAATCGCGGCACGAGCGGATGGATATGTGCAGCATCAGCGCGCGGCAGCTCTAGGCCTTGTGAATTCGACTGGCTGATCCGAGTGGCCAGACCCGCGGGAACCCAGTCTGTAGTGTCGGTGATCTGGCAAGTCGGTCGAACGACGGAGATGTAGGGCATGCTGTTCTGCGCGCTTGGATCCCGGGTATGACGCTCGATCTCGTCCACCCGCCAAAGGCCCGGCCTGGAGATCGCATTGCGGTCCTCTCACCCTCGTTTGCGGCGGCTGGTGCGTTTCCCGCAGTACATGAGCAGGCGATCCGGCGACTCACCGAAGTGACGGGCCTGATCCCTGTCGAGTACCCCACGACGCGTGAGGTCGGAGCGACACCGGCGGCACGTGCAGCCGACATCAATGCCGCCTTCGCCGACCCAGAGATCCGCGGCATCCTCGCCGTCGTCGGTGGGGACGACCAGATCACGGTGATCCCGCACCTGGACGCCGACGCCGCTCGGCAAGACCCCAAGCCGTTCTTGGGGACCAGTGACAACACCAACCTGCACCACTGGCTCTGGGCGAACGGCATCGCGAGCTTCTACGGCGGCTCCTCCCAGGTCCACCTCGGTCCTGGACCGGGCGTGGACGACATCCACGTGCGGTCGCTGCGAGCCGCACTTCTGACCGGCGAGAAGCTCGAGATCACCGATCCGGGCGAGTCCGAAGACGTCGGCATCGACTGGGCCGACCCACGGGCCCTGGACTCCTTCGGTGAACGCGAGACCACCGAACCCTGGAGCTGGTCCGGGCCGGCCCGGTCGGTGACCGGTCCCACCTGGGGCGGCTGCCTCGAGGCGATCGAGTGGATCCTGACCGCCGGACGATTCCCCTTCACCCCCCAAGTCCTGCACGGTGGCGTGCTCATCCTCGAGACCTCCGAGGAACTCCTCCCCGCGCGCAACGTCGGCTGGATTGTCCGCTCGCTCGGCGAACGCGGCATCCTCGGCGCGGTCGACGCCGTCCTCCTGGCCCGGCCGCCGGTCTCCGACCACAGCCAACGACCGCCCGCCCAGGACCGAGCACGACTGCGCGCCGAACAGCGTGACGCCGTCGTCGAGGTCGTGGGCTTTTACAACCCGCAGGCTGTCGTCTGCGTCGGAATCCCATTCGGCCATACCAGACCGCAATGGATCCTCCCGCACGGCGGCACCATGACCATCGATGGCACCGAACAACGGGTCTTCGCCGACTACACCTAAAGGGACTCATCCGCCCGAACGCCGCCCGCCGCCAAGTCCATGCCGCGACCCGTCGGAACACTCGCAAGCCCACGCCAAGATCAAGCACGAGGTCGAGGCCCTACCCTGAGAACGCAACGCGCCAACCGACCGCACCCACTCCGACCAGGCCCGACCTAACCTAACCCTCCAGCCATCGGCCACCGGGACGGCTCCGTTACAAGGTACGCGGCCACCTCACCATGCACGCGGCAACAGGTGAGGCGAAGGTGACCGACCGACGCGAGAATGCGGCCAATTGAGTGCACGTTACGAGGCGCACCCGATCGAAGTTCGGCAGGCTGATTTGACGTGGTGTTGGGCGTCGCGGGGTTGAGGGTGCTTCGTCGTGGCGACCGGCTGGAATCCAGGAGGCCGGGAGACCCTTCTCAATCGGACTCGCCGGTGGGACTGTGAACACATGGAGACGGCCGTCACCGTGAGCGGGCTCCGAAAACGCTACGGCTCGACCGTGTCGGTGCAGGACGTCTCGTTCGAAGTGGCCGAGGGTGAGATCTTCGGCCTGCTCGGCCCGAACGGGTCGGGCAAGACCACCACGGTGGAGTGCCTTCAGGGCCTGCGGCGCCCGGACGAGGGCACGCTCAGTGTGTTCGGCTTCGATCCGCGCACAGAGCCCGCGCAGGTGCGGCGGGTCGTGGGCAGCCAGCTGCAGGACTCCGCTCTTCCCGAGCGACTCAAGGTCTGGGCGGCGCTCCGGCTGTTCTCGGCGATCAGTCCGGGGGCCACCGTGGGAGCGTCTGTTGGATGAGTGGGGGCTGACCGGCCGGCGGAACACGGCCTTCGGTGACCTGTCGGGCGGGCAGCGCCAGCGGCTGTTCGTCGCCCTCGCCCTGATCTCCGAACCTCGCCTCGTGGTCTTGGACGAGATGACCACCGGTCTTGATCCTGCCGCACGCCGGGTGGCCTGGGACCTTGTGGCCGCAGTCCGAGAGCGGGGAACCACCGTCATCCTGGTGACCCACTTCATGGATGAGGCGCAGCGTCTATGTGATCGCCTCGCGGTCTTGCTTGACGGACTCGTCGTCGCGCGCGGCACCACGACGGAACTCATCGCATCCCAGCATCGCTCGAGTGTCGTGCGGTTCACTCCACCGGCAAGGGCAGACCTCGGCTTCCTCAACCGGGTGGCCGGCGTCAAGGAGGTCGCCCCCGAGCACGGGGGCGAGATCACCATCGTCGGCGACGGGCCGCTGCTCGCACGCGTCGCCCACGCGCTGGTCGACCGAGGCATAGAACCAGAGAGTCTTCGAGTCGAGCTGCCCTTCCCTACAACATCGACCGAGACGCGCCTTTCCTCGTTTCACCCAGTCAAAGGATGGTGCTCCACGGAAAGATGGCTAGACAGACAAGGCTCATGACAACTGGAGCAAGGAGAGTGAGTGTCTGATCGCGACTGCGCTCACGGGGCGGAAGACTGTGGACACCGCTTGCGACTGCCTGAAGGAAAGGCCAACAGCCAGCAACGCCCCTACCGCGAAGACGATCATCTGGGCGCGTTCCGTTGGTGTCATGCGGCCATCATGGACTCAAGGTGATCGTGGCCAAATGGCGGTCGTCGTCTGACGAGCGCTCATCGGGAGGAGCGCGCCCAACGGCGGCATAGCGGACGTTAGGGCGCCGCACGCCGGTGGGTGCTTGGTCGGTAAGGGGAGCTTCAAGGCTTGACGGAGCTGACTCATTGCAGCGCCCGTCTGCCACCCGCTGGGGGCCCAGCGGGTCGCAGACGGACATGGTGTGAAAGAGGTCAGATCAGTGATGCGCACTGACCGATCGCGTTGCGGCCGACGACGTTTACATCGCCGGGGACGAAGCCTCCGGACACACCCGGGGTCAGCCCCATGCAGGTGAGGTTCCGCCCGATCGTGTTGCGAACGATGTAGACGCCGGGGGCACCCGGGTGCTCGTCGATCACGGCGATGTCGGTCAGCGTCGCGTTCCTGCCGATTCTGTTGAAGAGCACGCCGAGCCACGCGGCCGTCTGCCCGCTCACCTTGAGATTGCCGCCGATCGTGTTGTTCTTGATCGACCAAGGAATGCTGCCGCCTCCTCCGGTCAGCATGACGTTCCTCTTGACCGTGATTCCGTTCAGCAGAACGGTATCCGCGTCGGTGGCCGTGACGTTTCCGTTGACGGTGATGGTGGAGTGCCCACCCGGCTCAACGGCGCACTCATGTCCCGAGTTGCCGGTGTACGAGGGCGGCTGGCAGCCCAGGCCGAGGAGCGAGCCCGCAGCCGCCGTGACGTTGCGTCCGACGGTGATCGTCGACGGCGCGCTTTGCGCGTCGAGCACGGCACCGGCCCGGACGTTCACGTTCCCGACCACCCTGATCACAGCATAGGCCGGTACATCGCAGAAGCCCGTGACCGTGATGCTGGCGTACCTGCCTGATGGGATGTCACCACCGGTGCACGTGTACCCCATCGCTCGGGTGCTCTCCCGCTCGGCTCGGTCATGGTGGCTTTGCGTATTGGACCCGGCAGCCATCGCCGGTCCAGTTGAGAGCGCAAGCGCTGCCGCAACGGCGAGGGATCCCAGAATCCTGAGGCGTATTACCTTCTCCATGAGCACTGGCCCTCCCTCTCGCACCACTCGTTTCATCGTTCCTTCCTCTCTGCAAAGGATGAGGCCTCCGCCGGACGGCCGAGGCCGAACGCAGGTTAGGTTAACCTTTGTTCATCGACCGCAACAGGACCAAAATGCGTAGATCAACCGGTCGTCCTCGACAGCGTCGTCATCCGTGCTCTGGAGATGCAAACCCGGGTCCACCAGAATCACGATCCCTCACACTTCGGGCACCTTGACGCATCACGTCGTTCTGCTCAAGGAATGCGTGGTCAAGGTCGCCGCCGAGGCCGTCTTCGGTCCAACGCGTCGAGGGCCCAACACTGGACGCCGCGACTGCCGCCACGGGTGGCTAAGCGACGCCCGCACATCGGTGAGAGGTCGAATCCAGCCGTCAGTTGGGCGCACGGAGGCGACCGGCGGGGAGGGTATGCAGGAGCCAGCAATCGGCTCGATTTACCCACAGTCGTCTCATCTTGTTGCCGCACTCACGCCGAGCTGATGACGTCGAGCGCGTGGTCGACCAGTCGCGGGTCGTCATGGTCGAGCCAGTGGATCCGCGGGTCGGGCCTGAACCACGACTCCTGGCGTCGGGCGAACTTGCGGGTCGCGGTGATCGTCTCCTCGATGGCTTGCTCAGCGCTCGCGAGACCGTCGAGGTGTGCCAGGGCCTCGCGGTAGCCGAGTGCTTTGGCCGCCGTCCGGCCCTCGCGTAGACCGGCCGCATCCAGCCGCTTCACCTCGTCGAGCAGGCCGGCAGCCCACATCTGGTGGACCCGGGTCGCAATGCGGCCATCGAGCTCCGGCCTCGGGACCCGGAGGCCGATGGCGATCGTGGGGAGCAGGTAGTCACGGGTTGGCATGGTGGCCGAGAACGGCCGGCCGGTGATCTCGATGACCTCGATGGCCCGAACGACCCGCCGGTCATTGTTGGGCTGGATGGTATGTGCCGCAACGGGATCCAAGTGCCTGAGTCGCGCGAACATGACCTCGATGCCCACCTGCTCGAGCTCATCCCGCAGACGACGTCGCACCGTTGGATCAGTGGGCGGAATCTCCAGGCGGTCGAGGACGGCGCGGACATACAGCCCGGATCCACCGGCCAGGATCGGCTGGTGCCCGCGTGCCCGGACACCGGCAAGGTCCAGCCTGGCCTCTCGCTGGTATGCCGCGACGCTGGCTTCCTCGCGAACGTCCAGCACGTCGAGCTGATGGTGGGCGATCCCCCGGCGTTCCTCGAACGGGACCTTGGCGGTGCCGATGTCCATGCCGCGATAGAGCTGCATGGCATCGGCATTGATGATCTCGCCGTCGAGTCGCTGCGCAAGCTCGAGAGCAAGATCTGACTTGCCAGTGGCGGTTGGCCCCACGACCGCGATGACTGACACGCGGGCAGTCTTCCAGATGCGCCGTGGCGACAGGTCGGGCTTGAGCCATGCAGTCAGTTGAACGGCTCAACGGTCGGGTCAGTGGTCATGCTCCGTGCCCCGGGCTCCGGGCTCCGACGCCAGGCCGCCACAGCCCAGCCGACGCCGTACGGCGCACCCCTCCAGGCCAGCTCACCGATCCAGTCGCCGTCCGCGGCGGCGAGCAGCACCGGCCACACCTGAGGCAAGGTGGCATCCAGCTCACGACCGAGGTCGGCGTCGATCTGGGCCAGTTGCGCGCTCTGCCCCGACGCCAGAGCGGCACAGACTGCCTCTTCGTACGCCGGCGCCCGTGAGTCCTCGGCCCGCGGGGCCTTGGGCCCGTGACAGGTTGCGCCATCGGCCACCAGGATCAAGCCGATCCGTGTGCCATGGCCACGCAGTTGTTCACCAAGGGCGGTCGCATCGGAGCCACTGGTCGTGATCCACCGCGCAGATGCCCACAGCACGGCGTGCTCGGGGTGCGCGGCGACGTCGCGGCTCGCCAGATGTCGGGCGACCATCAACGGTGTCGGTAGCGCTCGGTCGCCGGTGGCTTTCGGATGACCCTGATCGCCCTGATCGCCGACGACCAGAGCCGGAACCACGACGTCGCGCCCGAAGCTGACGAAAGACACGGGTCCGGCGGCGTCGAACTCCCCCGGCTGGCCTGCGCCGACGATCACCAGCTGTACTGAGGCACCATCGGCCGAATCGGTACCTGAAGTCGACGAATCAGCCGACGAATCGGCTGACGCCGCAACGAGATCTGACACCGCACGCGAGACAACAGAGTCCGCGGCAACACGCAGGTCGTTGAGCTCGTGAGCGGCCGAGCCCATCAGTTCGGCGACGAAAGCTGGGGGGCCAGGAACGATGGCAGCGGTGACGAGCATGGTGCGAGCCGCCCGTCAGCGACAGGTCGCTGCGAGCACGGGGGCGGCCAGCGGCCGTCCGATGGACGGCATACCGAGGGTGACCGCGGGACGGCCTGAGCCGGGCGTGTCCTGCAGCGCCGCCCATGCGTCACCGCCTGCGGTACGGCGAACCGTGAACAGACCGCCTTGCACACCGGAGTCGGCAACCAGGTGATGCGGCGCGGCACGGGTCACGACCACCTCAACGACATCACCTGGGCGCGGCGCCTCGGCCCCCTCGGGAACCGACAAGTGCACGAGCCGGTTGTCGCGCGCTCGCCCGGACAACCGGGCAGTCGCTGCGTCCTTGCGGCCTTCGCCGTTGGCCACGAGCACCTCGACCGTGCAGCCCTCGAGCTTGCGGTTCTCTGCCCAGGAGATGTCCTCCTGGACCGCGAGCAGACGCTCATAGCGTTCTTGCACAACGGCTTTGGGGATCTGGTAGGGCATCGTCGCGGCCGGGGTGCCCGGGCGGATGGAATACTGGAATGTGAAGGCGCCGGCGAAGCGCGACGCCCGCACCACGTCCAGCGTGCCCTGGAAGTCCGCTTCGGTCTCACCGGGAAAGCCGACGATGAGGTCAGTCGTGATCGCAGCGTCGGGAATGTGCTCGCGGACCGTGTCGAGGATGCCGAGGTACCTGGCGCTGCGATAGGACCGACGCATTTCCTTGAGCACACGGTCGGAGCCTGACTGCAGCGGCATGTGCAGACTCGGCATGACGTTCGGCGTCTCGGCCATCGCGAGGATGACGTCGTCGGTGAAGGCAGCCGGGTGCGGGCTGGTGAAGCGCACGCGCTCAAGTCCGGTGATCTGCCCACACGCGCGCAGCAGCTTGCCGAACGCCAGCTTGTCGCCGAACTCCACGCCGTAGGTGTTGACGTTCTGGCCGAGCAGGGTGACCTCGATGACGCCTTCAGCCACCAGGGCTTCGACCTCAGCGAGGATGTCGCCGGGGCTGCGGTCCATCTCCTTGCCCCGAAGGGACGGGACGATGCAGAACGTGCAGGTGTTGTTGCAGCCGACCGAGATGGACACCCACGCGCTGTATGCCGAGTCACGTCGGGTGGGCAGCGTGGAAGGGAAGACGTCGAGGCTCTCGAGGATCTCGACCTCAGCCTGTTTGTTGTGGCGGGCACGATCCAGCAGCGCCGGGAGGGAACCGATGTTGTGGGTGCCGAACACCACGTCCACCCAGGGCGCTTTGCGCACGATCGTGTCGCGGTCCTTCTGGGCCAGGCAACCGCCGACGGCGATCTGAATGTCCGGGTTCTTGATCTTGGCCGGGCGAAGCTGACCGAGGTTGCCGTACAGCTTGTTGTCGGCGTTCTCCCTGACTGCACAGGTATTGAACACGACGACGTCCGCGGTCTCCGGTGGATCGGGGACGCCCGCGATGTCGACATAGCCAGCAGACTCCAGCAGCCCGGAAAGCCGTTCGGAGTCGTGGACATTCATCTGACACCCGTAGGTGCGCACCTGATAGGTCTTCATCGCATCGACCAGCGTACGTGCCCGTCGGTCAGCCACGCGCGACCAGTCAGCGCCAACACTCCTGATCTCGTCATTCCGTGTCTGGTGCCACGCTGCGGGCCCCCGCTATCGGGCCACGGGGTATCCAACCCATGGACGGGGTCCGATGATGATGCGCCGACTTTCCCTGATATTCGTCCTTGTCGCGGCGCTGGCGGGGTGCTCCTCCGGATCGAGCAACGTGGCCACCTGGACGAAATCGACGTCCCCCACGGCAGCGATCCCGACGTCGGCGCCGGCGCCCGCCACCATTGCTCCAACGTCAGCCCCACCGGCCGCGGACTCCGCCGGCGGCGAGGCGACCAGTTTCTGCGATGCGTTCAAGGAGCTGCAGGAGGCGACGACCGCCAACGACCCGGCAGCACTCGCTGCCGCGGTCCAGGAGGCCGCTGCCCAGATGCGCAAGTGGGCGCCGCCCGACATCAAGGACGCAGCCGGAACCTAGACGGTATGTAGGTGCCCGTTCGTTGCGGGCCGGGACCTCACTCACACAGAGGATCGTGGGTTACCGAGCAGAGGTCCTGTTCGGCAGTGCCTACATGTGTGGGAGGCCCCGGTGTTTACCGAGCG
>DASRVZ010000075.1:0-7909 GCA_035654835.1 Dermatophilaceae bacterium
CCAACACTCGTACGCTCGGTAAACACCGGGGCCTCCCACACATGTAGGCACTGCCGAACAGGACCTCTGCTCGGTAACCCACGATCCTCTGTGTGAGTGAGGTCCCGGCCCGCAACGAACGGGCACCTACATACCGTCTAACGAACCGTCGGTGTGTCGCTGGAGGCTAAGGCTCGAGGTCGACGAAACCGGGTCCAGGGTCGCGGCGGCCCTCGATGAGACAGGTGAGATCATCGGGCTTGCCGCAGCCGTGGTCACTCGTGATCCGGACGCGCCAACAGCTTGGGAGCTCTACTCGATCAACGTCGTGGCACAGCAGCAGGGCAGCGGAGTGGCTGACGACCTGATGCAGGCGACGGCCGGCGACAGGGACATGACCGTGTGGGTCGTCTCGGATAACGCCAGGGCGCAACGGTTCTACGACCGACATGGCTTCAGGATCGAGGGAGCCACCAGGGTGCATGAGGTCACCGGGGCCTCCGAGATGCGAATGGTCCGTCGGTCCCGAGCGACGGACCGCTAGCGTGGCAGGCGTGGACAAGCTCGTTGCGCTCCCGTTTGACCCGATCCGCCGCGCGGCCGACCTCTGGAGCTCTCGTTGGGGTGCACGCTCCCAGCCGGTCGCCATGGCTTCGGCAACCTCGATCATGCGCGTTCAGCAGCTGCTTCTCGGCGACTTCGACGCAGCGGTTGGTCGACACGGACTGACGTTCGCGCGATACGAGGCCCTGGTACTGCTGGCGTTCAGCCGCCAGGGGCGCCTACCGATGAGCAAGATCGGGCGACGGCTGATGGTCCACCCCACCAGCGTCACCAACATCATTCAGCGTTTGGCGACCCAGGGCCTGGTGGAGCGGACTCCCAACCCGGACGACGGGCGCGGAATGCTGGCGTCGATCACACCCCGCGGTCGTGAGGTGATGGAAGCGGCCACGGCGGATCTGTTGACCACCGGGTTCAGCCTGGGCGCGCTGACCGAAGCCGAGCACGGGCAGCTGTTCGCCCTGCTTCGCAAGATTCGCATCGCGGCGGGCGATTTCAGCGAGTGAAACGGGACGTGGGGCCACCAGTCACGTCAGTCCTTGGGATGGGCCGTGACATTTAGTAGGACGTCCTAGTAAATTGTCGCCATGAACACGGAGACCACGGAGAGCATGCAGCCCACCGAACCCCGCAAGTCCGGCCAGTCGCGTTGGCAACAGAGGTATGACGCCGCCCTTGCCAAGGGCTTCGTGCGCAAGGCGGACTTCACAACGCTGTCCGGGGCGCAGGTCGACCCCGTCTATGGACCTCCGGGCTCCGACGAAGAAGTGGCAGCGGCCGTCCCGGGTTTTGAACGGATCGGCTGGCCGGGGGAGTTCCCCTTCACGCGGGGGCTGCACGCCACCGGATACCGCGGTCGCCCGTGGACCATCCGGCAGTTTGCCGGCTTCGGCAACGCCGAGCAGACCAACGAGCGATACAAGATGATTCTGGCTCGTGGTGGCGGCGGCCTCAGCGTGGCCTTCGACATGCCCACCCTGATGGGCCGTGACTCCGACGAGTCCCTGAGCCTGGGCGAAGTGGGTCACTGCGGCGTTGCCATCGACTCGGCGGCCGACATGGAGACCCTGTTCAAGGACATCCCGCTCGGCGGCGTCACGACGTCGATGACGATCAGCGGCCCGGCGGTCCCGGTGTTCTGCATGTACATCGTTGCGGCCGAACGACAGGGCGTCGATCCCGGACTCCTGAACGGCACGTTGCAGACGGACATCTTCAAGGAGTACATCGCCCAGAAGGAGTGGCTGTTCGAGCCCGAGCCCCATCTGCGTCTCATCGGCGACCTGATGGAGTACTGCACCACCAACATCCCGGCGTACAAGCCGTTGTCGGTCTCCGGCTACCACATCCGTGAGGCAGGATCGACCGCCGCACAGGAGCTCGCGTTCACCCTTGCCGACGGGTTCGGCTACGTGGAGCTGGGGCTGTCCCGTGGCATGGACGTCGACGTCTTCGCCCCCGGCCTCTCCTTCTTCTTCGACAGCCACCTGGACTTCTTCGAGGAGATCGCCAAGTTCCGTGCCGCCCGCAGGATCTGGGCGCGATGGATGCGTGACACCTATCACGCCAAGACGGACAAGGCGCAGTGGCTGCGATTCCACACGCAGACCGCTGGTGTGTCGCTCACTGCCCAGCAGCCGATAAACAATGTCGTGCGCACTGCGGTGCAGGCGCTCGCTGCGGTCCTGGGTGGCACGAACTCCTTGCACACCAACGCTCTTGACGAGACGTTGGCCCTGCCGACCGAGCAGTCAGCCGAGGTCGCGCTCCGCACCCAGCAGGTGATCATGGAGGAGACCGGTGTCGTCAATGTCGCAGATCCTCTTGGCGGCTCTTGGTACGTCGAGGCACTCACCGACCGGATCGAAGCCGAAGCGGAGCTGATCTTCGACAAGATCCGGGCGATGGGAGAGCTGGGTCGCAAACCGGGCCCGGACGGATCGATCGAACACCCAGTCGGCCCCATGACGTCCGGCATCCTTCGTGGCATCGAGGATGGCTGGTTCATGTCCGAGATCGCCGACGCCGCTTTCAACTATCAGATCGCTCTGGAGAAGGGCGAGAAGAAGGTGGTCGGTGTCAACTGCCACACCGAGTCCGTGAGCAGCGAGCTGGAGATCCTGCGGGTCAGCCACGAGGTCGAAGGGGAGCAGGTGTCGATGTTGGCCGCCCGCAAGGCTGCCCGCGACGAAGCCACGGTCACTGCCGCCGTCCGACACCTGGTGGAGGTCGCGGGGACGTCGCAGAACATGGTTCCGGCCATGCTGGATGCGGTCCGGGCGGAGGCCACGCTGGGCGAGATCTGCAATGCGTTGCGCGGCGTCTGGGGCGTCTACCGGGAGCCGGCACGGTTCTAGACTGGTCACAGCACCATCAACTCGACCACCGTCAACAGAAAGACTGCCCGTGCAAGCACCATCACGACGGGCTCTCGGCGCTGTCCTGGCTGTGCTGGGTCTCGCCCTGGCAGCTCTCGGAGCGTGGACAGCGCTCAAGCTTGGCCCTGCGGGTGAGGTGCATTTCAGCGCTACCTCGAAGGCGACCGGCGCCATCGTCGTCGAGCCGGGCATCCTCAACTCCCTCAACCTTCCGGTGCGGATCAAGGCGACCCGTGGCGATGGGGGGGCGGTGTGGATGGCTGCAGCTCCGTCCACTGATGCCGGCGCGGTCCTGGCGAAGTCCGCGGTGTCCACGGTCAGCGGAGTGCACTTTCCGGCCGGTACCCTGGATCTTCGTGTCTCAGGGGCTGGTGCACTGCATGACATCAGCACCGCCGACATCTGGCGAGTCTCCAGCAAGGGCGCGGGTTCGGCGGAGCTCCTTGTCGGCCAGGGCAGGGGACCCGAGACAGCAGTGGTCACATCGGGTGATGCCACCGCCCTGACGAACGTCACAGTGACGTTGACCTGGGCGCAGAAACCCTGGTTCTTCGAGGCGCTCGCGATGGCCGTGATCGGTGCGATCGTCGCCGCGTTCGCGCTCATTGACGTGTCGAACAGCCGCCGCACGGCACGATGGGCCCATGCCGCTCGGACCCGAAGGTCACGGGTGAGGACATGACCCGCGTTGTCCGCGCCATTGCCTTGTCCATCGTCGCCGTTGTCGTCAGCTCGTCCGTCGCCGGATGTGGGGCGCCGCGCGCCGCGCTGGGCATCCATGAGGCGCCCAAGGCGAACCCAGCCTTGGCGCCGCTGACCGTCGAACAGGCCGAACGCATCCTCACCAGGGACTTCGCTGCCGCCCAACAGGGGGCAACGACCACCGGTGCAGCCGCCCAAGCGGCGCTCAGCACGGCATACGCGGATCAAGGGCTGCGGGCCGCGAAGGCGCGGCTCAGGCTCGCGGCGATCCAGCACTCGGCCGCAGACTCCCCCCTCCTGGCACCCGAAAAGCCACTGCTTCTGGCCGTCCCGAGAGGTTTTGGCTATCCCCGGGTCATGGTCGCCCAGACCGTGGCCGCGGAGGGAGACCTTCCCGTCCTGCACCTACTCCTGTCTCCCGATGCCTTGACGCCATACCGCATCACCGCGTCGGCGACGATGATGCCGGCATCCGCAGTCAAACCCTTCGATCCGTTGAACCAAGGTTCCCCGTTGGTGACCGACGGCAAGGGGCTCGCCGTGAGTGATACCGCGCTGCTGACGGCCTACGCCGGGGCGATGGCCTTTCCGGCCAAGCCCGTGACGGCGCCACCGTTCGCCGCGGATCCCTTCTCATCCCAGGTGCGCGTCCGAGCGGCGGCAGTCGCCAAATCGGTGGTTACCCAGGCGAAGTTCTCCCAGGTCCACAAAGTCGTTCCCAACTCGGTGTATGCCGTGCGGCAGGCCGACGGCGGCGCGCTGGTTTTCGGGGTCATCATCCGTACGGACTCCTTCGCGGTGAAGTCTGGCCAGGCCATCAACACCGTTGCCAACAAAGCGTTTGTCCTGTTGAGTGGCAAGAAGAAGGTCACCAAGTCAGCCACGATCACTACCGTGGAGTTCGTCGTGTTCTCCGTGCCGCCCAAGACGGGCAAAGCCACCCTGATTGCGGCCTCCGAGCAGGTTGTCGCAGGGTCGGGCTCGTGATCGGGTCGATGTCAGGGACAATGAGCTCATGACTTCACACCCCACCAGCTCGGCTTCGTTTCGTGGCGCCGTGGACCTGTCCACGCTCAGCCAGTCGACGCCCGCGCCCGGACCGGCAGCAGGCAACGGACTGGTTATCGAGGGCACAGACGGCGGCTTCCAGGCCATCGTCACGGGTACCCAGAAGGTTCCGGCGGTCGTGGTCCTGTGGTCGCAGCGGATGCCCGCCTCTGCGGACTTTGTCCAGGTGGTTACGTCCGTGGCGGCGTCCTACGAAGGGCGTTTCCAGGTCGTCTCGGTCGACGTCGACGTCAACCCTGGCCTGCTGCAGGCTTTCCAGGTCCAGTCCGTGCCCATGACCCTGGGGCTGGTGGCAGGTCAGCCGGTGCCGTTGTTCTTAGGTGCTCAGTCCGCGGAGCAGGTGCGCGTCTACGTGGACGAGCTGCTCAAGCTTGCGGCCGAGCACAATGTGACCGGCCGGGTTGCGCTCGAGGCGCCCGGTGAGGCCGAGGTGGAGCCTGAGCTACCACCCCTGCACCAAGAGGCGTTCGACGCGATCGAGCGCGACGACCTTGACGCCGCCGCTGCTGCCTATACCAAGGCGTTGGCGCTGAACCCGGCTGACGGTGATGCCGCGGTCGGCTTGGCCCAGGTCAAGCTGATGCAGCGCACCGCCGGGGTCGACCTCCAGGCGGCTCGAGCGGCGGCGGCAGAAGACCCCACCGATGTCGCAGCCCAGATGCTGATGGCCGACCTTGACGTCCTTGGTGGCCACGTCGAGGACGCCTTCGTTCGACTGATCGACACGGTCCGCGCGACCGAGGGCGATGAGCGTGACACCGTGCGTGAGCACCTGGTGGAGCTCTTCGCGGTGGTCGGCGCGCACGACGAGCGCGTTCTGAAGGCCCGTCGAGCGCTGATGAGCGCGTTGTTCTGAGGAACAGCCTGGCCCTCATCGCCGACGTGGACGTGACCTTCGCTTCACAAGGCTGATCGGCTGCGCAAAGATGATGGGGTGCAGGGCGAGCGTGTTGAGCTGAGCCTCCCCGGGTCCGACAGAGGACTGGGCGTGATTCGGCACGGCCACTACGGCCGTCCGGTGCTGGTGTTCCCCAGTGAGGGAGGTCGTGCGGAGGACTTCGCTGACAACGGCATGATCACGGCCGTGCAATGGTTGGTCGACGAGGGGCGGGTGACGTTCTTCTGCGTGGACGCCATCGACGCGGGGGCACAGTCGGGGCGGTCTGTCTCGGTTGAGAAGAGTGCGCAGAAACACGCTCTCTACCAGGGCTGGCTCGAGCAGGCTGTGGTCCCCGCGATGTTCGAGATCCTCGGGGGGCACGAAGACATCATCACCCTGGGGGCATCGGTTGGCGCCTACCAAGCCATGCAGTTCGCCTTCCAGAGAGCAGATCTGGCCCCCTTGGCGATCGGGCTGTCGGGCAACTATGACGTGGGGACCTGGTACGCATGGGGCCAGCAGGGGGCTGGGACGTACTTCACCAACCCCACCGACTACGTTGCCAGTCTCCATGAAGACCACCTGGACTGGCTGCGCAGGCGCCTCTCGATCTTGCTCGTGTGCGGTCAGGGGGAGCAAGAAGCACATCCCACGGGGGCACTGCCGTCGACACGGAGGTTCGCAGAGTTGTTGAGTGGCAAAGGAATTGCGCACCAAGTGGACATCTGGGGTAATGACGTCAGTCATGACTGGCCGTGGTGGGGGCGTCAGCTGGCACATCACCTCCCTCGATTCTGCTGAAATCTGGATGAGCGGCAGGGGCAGCTGCCGTAACCGGGGTGCCCTCTGCGCCCGAGGCGAGACCTCGCCTCGGCGCTAGAGTCGGGCCATGACGGAACCACCGAAGATGGCCCAGCCCACCGAGGCCGGCCGCGCGCGGTTCGACCTGCTCGTCGACGAGCTCAAGAACGAGCTGGACATTGTCGGCGCCTCCATGTTCGGCATGCCTTCCATCAAGCGCCGGGGCGGGAAGGCGTTCGCGGGTCTCTACGGTGATGACATGGTGTTCAAGCTGGCGGGTGATGCGCATGCAAGCGCCTTGGCCCTCGCCGGCGCGCACCTGTTCGAGCCGATGGCCGGCCGCCCCATGAAGGCTTGGGTCCAGGTGCCGCCGACCCATGAGACGCAGTGGGCAGATCTTGCACGCAAGGCAGAGGCCGGCCTTGACGGCTGAGGCCAGGACAAGCATGGGCGAGAAGGAGACGAAGGGTGCCTGATCTGGGGCCGGTCTTTGTGGAGCTGCGTCGACGAATGTCGTTGCACGAGGACGTGTTTCGTCGCTCAGTCAATCCGACCGACGCCGGCGGTCCGGGGGCGCACAAGGCGAAGGATCCCGATCCCGAGACGTCGTATCTGCTGTTGGGTGCCGCCACAGAGAAGTACCCCGATGGGTTGATGTTCGGAGCGGTCAAGATCGGCAAGCGCTATGTCAGCTATCACCTGATGTCTGTCTACCTGCTGCCAGACCTGCTCGCGGCGATGTCGCCCCGTCTTCGCCAGCGGATGCAGGGAAAGTCGTGCTTCAACTTCACCAAGGTTGATGCGGAGCTGTTCGACGAGCTATCGGTGATCACCGCCAAGGGCCGAGAGATGTACGCAGCCCAAGGCTGGCTCGCGACCTCGACGGCGGGACAGATTCGCGAGTCAGAAACCAGGCATCGATCGTCCGAGGGGGGCTGATCAGCAGGTGATCAACATGCCGTTGATACCCCCCAGGGTCGCCGCGTATGTCGTTCGACGTCTTGGTGACGGAATCGAGCTGTTGGTGTTCGACCTCGAGGGCCTACCGGAGATGGGCACCCAGGTGCCTGCCGGCGGCATCCGTTCGACGGAGTCGCGCAGAGAGGCGGCGTTGCGCGAGGTCAAGGAAGAGACCGGCCTGGATGCTGTGCGCGTTCTAACTGAGCTGGGAGTCGTCGAAAGCCCACATCCGGCGTCGGGGCGGACCAGGCAGACGAGCTACTGGGTTCTGGAGGCAGCGGAGGAACTGCCGTCCAGGTGGCGTCATGCGGTGGCGTCGGACGAAGAGGATGGCGGCATCGTGTTCCTCTGTCGTTGGGAGCCGCTGCCGTTGGTCGTTGCGTTGGTGGACCAGCAGGGTTCGTTGCTGAGTCAGCTACCGCTTCTCCTGGGTTAGCCGCAATACCGTTCAATTAGATCACCACGGCCTGTTCGGGTAGCCGGTTGGGTTGGGGCCAGTTGTGGTGATGGGATCGTTTGACGTGCCATTTGGTGTACTTGCGTTTGACGACGCGGGGGTTGGCGCGAGGTCTTCGCC
>DASRVZ010000076.1:0-14215 GCA_035654835.1 Dermatophilaceae bacterium
CAGCAGTACAACAAGCTGCTGGCCCAGGGCACGGCCAGCGTGGAGGCCGCCTACGCGACCGCCCGCACGGTCGAGACGACCGACATCACCGACCTGAAAGCAGCAACGGCCGGCGTGACCGCACCCGATGTCCTGCAGGTGTACAAGAACCTCCTCGCTGGGTCCCAGCGCCACCTGGTGGCCTTCGGCGGCTGAGACGTACCTGCAGGGGTAGAAGGGACCTTTGGCACTGTGATGCGATTAGATTGCTTTCTACCGTGGTGGGTCAGTAAAAGGTAACCACCACAGAAGAGCAAGAGGAGCAGTTGTGAAGAAGTTGCTGGTGCTGGGCGCCGGAACGGCTGGCACGATGATTGTCAACAGGCTGAGGCGGCGCCTTGACGTGGGCGAGTGGGACATCACGGTGGTGGACCAGGATGACGTCCACCACTACCAGCCGGGCTACCTGTTCCTGCCGTTCGGCACCTACTCCCCCAAACAGGTCACCCGCTCGCGCCACGCCACGCTGCCCGACGGGGTGGACTTCGTGATCGGTGACGTCGACCGCGTGGACGCAGCGGCCAACACTGTGTCGCTGACCGACGGACGGACGTTGGCCTACGACTACCTGGTCATCGCCTCGGGCACCACACCCCGGCCCGACCAGACCCCCGGGATGCTCGACGCCGAGTGGCGCCGCAGCATCTTTGACTTCTACACCTTTGAAGGCGCCCAGGCTCTGGGCGAGGCGCTGAAGAAGTTCGACCACGGCCGGCTCGTCGTCCATATCACCGACATGCCGATCAAGTGCCCGGTCGCCCCACTGGAGTTCACCTTCCTTGCTGACGCGTGGCTGCGCGAGCGGGGTCTGCGCGACCGGGTGGAAATCGTCTACGTGACGCCGCTGCCCGGTGCCTTCACGAAGCCGATCTGCTCGACCGCCCTCGGGTACCTGCTCGACGAACGCAAGATCGCCCTCGAGACCGACTACATGGTCGAGCGGATCGACGTTGAGAAGAAGGCTCTGGTCTCCTACGACGAGCGCGAGATCCCCTTCGATCTCCTTGTTACCGTTCCGCTGAACATGGGCGCCGACTTCGTCGCCCGCTCCGGTCTGGGTGACGAGCTCAACTTCGTCCCCGTCGACAAGCACACGCTGCAGTCCAAGGCGAGCCCGAACATCTTCGCCGTCGGCGACGCCTCGGACATCCCTGCGTCCAAGGCCGGATCGGTCGCGCACTTCGCGGTGGAGGTCTTCACGGACAACTTCCTGGAGCTCATCGCCGGCGAGCCGATGACCGGCTCCTTCGACGGCCACGCCAACTGCTTCATCGAGTCCGGCGACGGCAAGGCATTGTTGATCGATTTCAACTACGACACCGAACCCCTGACGGGCAAGTACCCGCTGCCGGTGGTGGGTCCGATGAGCCTGCTGAAGGAGACCCGGGCCAACCACCTCGGCAAGATGGGGTTCCGCTGGATCTACTGGAACATCCTGCTCCCCGGCCATTCGATGCCGGTGCCGACCCTCATGTCCATGGTCGGCAAGAACCCAGCCTCGACCAACCCCACAGACACCAACGCGACAACCGCCAAGTAGAGGAGAAAGTCCGCTATGCCCGTGACCACGCTCAACGGCCAGGAGATCCACGTCAACGAGGAGGGTTTCCTCACCGACCCGTCCGAGTGGGACGAGGCACTCGGGACCGCACTCGGCGCCCAGATCGGCATCACCCTGACCGACGAGCACTGGAATGCGATCCGTTTCCTGCGCAAGGACTTCGGTGAGACGAGCGAGACCCCCACACTGCGCCGGGTGTCCACCGTTGGCGGCATCCCGATCAAGCAGCTGTTCGTGCTGTTCCCGCAGAAGCCAGCCAAGAAGATGGCCTACGTCGCCGGGCTGCCCAAGCCGGTCGGCTGCGTCTAACCCACCGACCCATGAAGGAAGATGACACTGACATGACCAACGCAGACACCGATCCGGCGCTCGTTCCCAATTTTGACTCCGAGGCCGGCCCGGGACGCAAGATCGCCTTCATCTGCTCCAAGGGAAACCTGGACATGGCCTACCCGGGGCTGATCCTGGCCAACGCCGCCCTTGGCGAGGGTGTTGAAGTCCACATGTTCTTCACCTTCTGGGGCTTCGACATGATCAACAAGAAGACCATGGGAGACCTGAAGTTCACCATGCTGGGCAACACGGCGCTCCACATGCCGCAGGGCCTGGGCGGGCTCCCGGGGATGACGGCCATGGCGACCTCAAAGCTGAAGAAGTCCATCGCGGACCTCGACGTACCAGAGGTCCCCGAGTTCCTGGAGCAGATCGTGGCCTCCGGCGGACACCTCTGGGCCTGCCGGCTGTCGGCCGACATGAACAGCCTCACCAAGGAAGACCTCTACGAGGAGGTTGAGGGCATCATCAGCGCCACCGACTTCATCGAGCTCACCGAGGGCGCCCAGGTCATCTTCATCTAGTCAGCGTCATCCCGTCGACAGAAACGCCCGCCATCTCACCGTGAGATGGCGGGCGTTTCTGTCAGAGGTGGCGGGCGTCATACGAGCTGGGGGAAGCTTCGGGCGGCGGTGTACAACCCCACCACAACCAGAAGCACAGTGAACGCCGCGGTAAGCCATTCGGGGCGAACGCGCGCGGCGAGGCGCCCTCCGAAGAGGCTGCCGACGATGGCTGCAAGCGTGAACACACCCAGGAGGGTCCAGTCCAGGTGGACTCCGTGCCCAATCCTGGAAACCAGGGCTGAGGCGCTGTTGATCGCGATCACCAGCAACGAGGTGCCCACGGCCACCGGCATCGTGAAGCCGAGCACCAGTACGAGCGCGGGAACGGCAGCGAAGCCACCACCGACCCCGAAGAACCCGGTGAGCAGACCCACCGCGGACGCGGTGATGAGCACCTTGAGCGCCCGCGACCATGCGCGGCTGAACGATGGTCGCAGCGTGATGATGGGCACTTCGTTCTGGCCTGACCCCCCCTCCGCATCAGGGAGCCCGCTTTGGCCTCGCCGGCTGCGCGCAAACATCATTGCGGCCACCACGAGAATGAGCACCGAGAACGCGGCCAGCAAGACGTCAGGTGCGACCCTCACGGACAGCAGGGATCCGACATACGACCCGGCGATGCCGAGCACCCCGAAGACCACACCCTGGGAGACGCGCACCCTGCCCGCCCCGAGGTGAGCCGCCATCCCCGCCAGCGCGGTGATACCCACGATGAGCAGGGACCCGGTCGTCGCGGCCTGGGTGTTCTGACCAAGCAGGTACACGAGGGCCGGCACGGTCAGGATGGAGCCGCCGCCACCGAGCGCGCCCATGGTCAGACCGATCAGCAGCCCGATGGGGATGGCCAGGGCGAACGTCATACGGCGGTACCGGGACCGGTGACCAGTGGCAGCCCGGATGCGGCGGCCTGCTCGGCGTAGGAGTCGTCCACGGGCACCACATGCACCCCGCGGGCCGCCAGGATGGATGACACGATCGAGGCGCGGTAGCCGGCGGCGCAGTGCACCCACACCTCACCGGCCGGCACCTCGGCGACGCGGCCGGGCAGCTCGTGGATGGGGATGTTGACCGCGCCGTCGATGTGGGACTCACGCCACTCCCCCACTCGCCGGACGTCCAGGATGGCCACCCGGCGGTGGTGGCGCACCTGGGCCAGGTCGGCGAACGTGGCCCGGTCGAGCGTCTCCAACGGGCCGTCGGTCCAGTCCTGCGGGGTGCCGGTCGCCGCGGCGGCGGGTCGGTCGATGCCGATCCGGACGAGCTCACGCTGAGCCTCGGTGACCTGCTCGGGGGTCTCCCCCAGCAAGGTGACCGGGCTTCCCCACGGGATGAGCCAGCCGAGATAGGTGGCGAACTGGCCGTCGAGACCGAAGTTGAAGGTACCCGGCACGAACCCGGCGGCGAACGCGGTCCGGGTGCGCAGGTCCACGACCCACTCACCGGCCTGGAGGCGGGCTCGCAGCGCGCCGGCGTCGGCCGGCTCGGGGACACTGAGGTCGGCCGCGCCCGGACCCGCCAGGTTGGCCGGGCCCATTCGGGCGTAGTACGCCGGCCAGGCGTCCAACGCTTCGAGCAGCTCCGCGGTGTAGTCCTGCTCGGCCTGGGTCAGGGCCGGGTTGGTGCGCTTCTCCTGGCCGATCGTCGAGGCGGTCGCATCTGACTGGGTCGCCGAGCAGAAGCTGCCGAACCCGTGGGTGGGCAGCACCTGGGCCTGGTCCGGCAGCTCGGCGGCGAGCCGGTGCGCCGAGGCGTACTGCTGGTGCACCAACGCGTGCGTGTGGTCCGGTCCGAGCAGGTCCGGGCGCCCGGTGGAGCCGAACAGCAGCGAGCCACCGGAGAACACCCCGACGAGCTCCCCGCCGGACTCCAGGGAGTACGACAGGTGGGTGTACGTGTGCCCGGGCGTCGCGATGACCCGGATCCGCAGACCCTCACTGACGTCCAGGGCGTCACCGTCGCTGACCGGCACACGCTCGTAGGCCACGTCGTCGTCCGCGTTGACGTGGTACGCCGCACCGGTGACCTTGGCAAGGGCCAGGCCACCGGTGATGTAGTCGTTGTGGATGTGCGTCTCGAAGACGTGGGTGATCCGCACCCCGGCCGCGGCGGCGACCGCAAGCACGCGGTCGATGTCGCGCTGCGGGTCGACCACCAGCGCGACCCGACCGTCATGGGCGAGGTAGGTGCGATCCCCCAGGGTCGGGGTCTCGATCGGAACGATGGTGACCATCGGGGGCGTTCCTTTCGGGTCTGGCTCGTGGTGCTCGGACTCGATCGTGTCAGGAATGTCGGTCGCGAAAAGTGCGTTGATACCCCCCGACGTATAATCTAAACCCCACCAACCGAAGACGAGAGCCACCGTGTCCTACGCACTGACCACCACAGTCCGCCGCCCCTTCGCCGACACACTCGCAGCCACCCGCGCGTCCCTGACCGACCAGGGCTTCGGCGTCCTGACCGAGATCGACATGCAGGCCACGCTGAAGGCCAAGCTGGACGTTGACATCCCACCCCAGGTGATCCTCGGTGCGTGCAGGCCGCCGCTGGCTTACGCCTCCCTGCAGGTGGAGCCCTCGATCGGGCTGCTGCTGCCGTGCAACGTCGTCGTCCGCAGCCTGGACGAGGCCACAACGATCGTGGAAACCATCGACCCCAACATCATGGTGTCGCTGACCGAGAACGAAGCCCTATCCTCAGTTGCGGACGAAGCCGGCCGACGACTCACTGCGGCACTGGCCGCGCTCACCCACGCGAACGCCGATAATTGAGTCCAGACAACGACCTCGGACACGATCTCAAGGGAGTCACCATGGTTCAGCTGAACCCGGAGGAGATGGGCGCCGTGGTCAACCGGTTACGCCGCGCCCAGGGCCAGATCGGGGGCGTCCTGCGCATGATCGAGGAAGGCCGTGACTGCAAGGACATCGTCACCCAGCTGGCCGCGGTGAACCGCGCCCTGGACCGGGCCGGCTTCGCCATCGTCTCGACCGGTCTCAAGCAGTGCCTGACCGAGTCCGGGGACGCGGAGTCTCTGGACATCAAGGCAATGGAGAAGCTCTTCCTCTCCCTCGCCTGATCAGGCGTCGCGTCTGGGCTGAGGTCCGACGACGACATTGGTGCCAGCGGCCTTGTCGTGGATGGCCTGCTTCTTGACGTCCCACAGCGGCCACAGGACGTCGACCGTCCTGAACAGCGAGCCAAAGAGGCCCAGGACCTGCACAAGACCGACGATGTCACCGCCCTGTTTGACCGCCGTCCTCTTCAGCACCGCGTCCAGCGTGGGCGGGCCCGGCTTGTCCCTCAATCGCACGCTGATTCCGGCGACCCGCTTACCCGGAGTGGCACCCGTTCTCGTCAGAAACGCGATCTCGTAGACCAGGCTGAGGATCAGCACGGTGACACTGATCTGCAGGATTGGGCCCGAGAGGCTGTCGGGCAGCGGGGGCATCGTCGAGCTTCCTGCATCCACAGCGTTGACGACCTGCTGGAAGTAGTCCTGGAGGATGTTGACCGTCTGCCTCATCGGGGCAAATGTCAACGGCAGAGCCACGATCGAGACGACGATGTTGTCAATGATCTGGGCGAGGACACGCTTCCACCAACCGGACAGCACGACGCCGTCGGGGGTCGTCGCCTGGTTCGACTGCCAGCCAAGCGGCTGCCCGTATGCCGGCATCGGTCCAGCCTGCGGCCACCGCCGAGCCGGCCCGTGCTCGCCGGGCACAGTCGGAGCGCCCTGGGCCCCTTGCGAGCCGGGGCCTTGTGGACGCTCCGCGGCCGGTGCGACGCCATACGGCATACCGATGGTGGAGTCCTGCGCCGTCGGCGAGACCTTCGGCGTGACGTGGCTGGACCAGCTCACGCCATCCCAGTAGCGAAGCTGGCTGGGGTCCTGCGGGTCGTCGTACCACCCGGATGGCTGCGTCATGGGCCTAGCCTGTCACGAGCAGAACCTAAGTTTTCCGCTCGGGCCAAGATCTGCACACGCTGCACAGACTGGGCTCGTCTGATGCGGTATTTCTATACAATCTGTCCATGCACCTGGACGACCTGGACACTCGCATCATCAGCGCCTTCATGGAGGACCCGCAGATCGGGGTCCTGGCCGCCTCACGAAAGCTGGGGGTGGCCCGCGGCACCGTTCAGGCCCGGCTCGACCGTCTGCAAAAGCGAGGGGTGCTCACCACCTTTGCACCACAGGTGAGCCCGGGCGCCATGGGCTACCCGGTGACCGCGTTCTGCACCCTCGAGATCCGCCAGACCCGAGGCCACGACCCCGTCGTCACCCATCTGTCCGGCATACCCGAGGTCCTCGAGGCGCACACGATCACCGGTTCTGGGGACCTTCTGATCCGGGTGGTCGCCAGGGACAACACAGACCTTCAACGCGTGATCGACATGGTCGTCGACGACGGGCATGTGATCAGGGCATCAACGGTCATCGCGCTCGCGACGCGGATCAGCTATCGGACCCTGCCTCTGGTCCAGAGCGCCGGCTCATCGCAGGGCTGAGATGCGCCTGCTGATCTTCATCCGACATACCGCCTGGCGCCGGAGACCTCGCGAGCGTACGACGGGGTTGACATTGCGATCGTCTGGACGCTGCTACCGGTGTACGGCGACTGCACCATGCGGCCACTTCCGGCGTAGATCGACACGTGATGCACGTAGCCACGGGTGGCGTAGAAGAGCAGGTCACCGGGCCGGAGGGCACTGGTCGCGGTCTTCGTTCCCTTCACAGCCTGGGCGTCCGCATCTCGGGGGACGATTACGCCATGGGCGCGAAGGACCAGGGATGTCAGGCCCGAGCAGTCGAAGCCAAAGCCGGAGCGTCCCGCCCACAGATACGGCAAGCCGTTGAACATCTGCGCTGCCCGCACGACGTCGCTGCCGGTCCTCGGAAGCGCTGCAGCACCTGGCGCCCGGACAGCCACGGCGCTGGCGGCAAGCCTCAACACCCGACCGGTCGGCGTGGCCACCCGGACCCACGTGCCGCTGACGCCGATCCGCGGGAGTCGTGTCCCGAAGCTGATCTCGGTCACCGGAGTGGCCGAGACGTTATCGGTCCGAAGGTAGGCCGTGCGGACCACCACCGTCACCACCGACGTCGACACGACCGGGCGCACTGCCGTCAGCTGCACGGCCGGCACCCATCCCGGGTACCCGCGCGCATCCAGAGGTGTTGGCTGCTCTGGAATGACGACCTTGAACCATGACCCGCTGCGAGCGACCACGATGACCCGGTCACCCAGCAGCGCCTGAGTGTCGGCGCGGCCGTTCAATCCACGCCGATCGGTCAGCGTCATGCGGGTCAGCCACTTCCGTATGCCGGCCGGGTTGGTGAGCGCTGGGCTGTCGACGGCGCGTGCTGAGCCGGGCGTGCGCCAGAGGGTCGCCACCGAGACCGCCACCCATGCTTCTCGGCCGATGGTCAGGGGCGGGGCGACGGCGAGCGCCTCGAACGCCACGGAGTGGGGGCCGGTGGCAGGTGAGGTGGTCACGTTCGCGGGTAAGGGCCCGGACCAGGGCTTCACCTGTCCGGTCGACGGTGACTCGGCAGAGAGGCCGCCGGCGCAGGACGTGAGCAGAGCGATGCATGCCATCATCACCGCCGCACCCGGTCGCCTCACGTCGCGAGCATCGCGCCAAGTGATCCTTCGGTCAAGGACCACGGGCCAGCCCCCGCTGGCTGAGCGGAAGCTGCCGGACCTAGGCTGGTCGACCGGTGGGCGTTGCGGACGGAAGACCGTTTGTGCCTTTGGATGCAAACGGGAGTGCAGAGATGACAGACCCGTCGCGTATGCGGTGCCAGGCTCTCGCCGACAAGGTGATGTCGGCTGAGGCGGCGGCCGCGTTCATCAAACCGGGCGACAACGTGGGGATGAGCGGGTTCACCGGCGCTGGTTATCCGAAGGCCGTGCCAGGCGCGCTGGTCGATCGGGTCAAGGCCGCGACCGCTCGCGGTGAACGATTCAGCATGGGCGTCTGGACCGGCGCCTCAACCGCGCCAGAGCTCGACGGTGCCCTGGCCAAGGTCGACGGTATCGACCTGCGCATGCCATACCAGTCCGACCCGGTCACCCGCGCCAAGATCAATGCCGGGCAGATGGACTACCTGGACGTTCACCTGTCCCACGTCGCGCAGATGGTATGGGAGGGCTTCTTCGGCCACCTCGACGTCGCGGTCGTGGAGGTCGCCGGCATCACCGAGGACGGCTCGCTGATCCCGTCCTCCTCGGTGGGCAACAACAAGACCTGGCTCGACCAGGCCGACCGGGTGATCCTCGAGGTGAACTCCTGGCAACCGGCCGAGCTCGAGGGCATGCACGACATCTACTACGGCACTGCACTGCCCCCGCACCGCAAACCGCTCCAGGTCGTCGAGCCCTCCGACCGGATCGGCATCCCCTATCTGCAGTGCCCCCGGAGAAGATCGTCGCGATCGTCCCCACGCACGCACCCGATCGCAACTCTGCCTTCAAGCCCATGGACAGCGACTCGCAGCTCATCGCCGACAACGTCCTGGAGTTCCTGACCCATGAGGTTAAGGCTGGACGACTGCCGGCCACGCTGCTGCCGCTTCAGTCCGGAGTCGGCAACGTCGCCAACGCGGTGCTCAACGGACTCGAGGCGGGACCCTTCCGGGACCTGACCGCCTATACCGAGGTGATCCAGGACGGGATGCTGCAGCTGCTGCGCTCGGGCACCCTCTCCATGGTCTCGGCTACAGCCTTCTCGCTCAGCGACGAAGGCCTGGTCGATCTGCGGGCCAACATCGCGGACTTCCGCGACCGAATCATCCTGCGACCGCAGAAGATCAGCAATCACCCAGAGGTGATCCGACGGCTCGGCTGCCTGGCGATGAACGGCATGATCGAGGCCGACATCTACGGCAACGTCAACTCCACCCACGTCATGGGGTCGAGCATCCAGAACGGCATCGGCGGCTCCGGCGACTTCGCCCGCAACGCCTGGGTGTCGATGTTCCTGACACCATCGACCGCCAAGAACGGGGCGATCTCGTGCATCGTGCCGATGGCCAGCCACGTCGACCACACCGAGCATGACGTGCACGTCCTCGTCACCGAGCAGGGCATTGCCGACCTGCGCGGCCTTCCGCCACGCCACCGCGCCCAGCAGATCATCGACAACTGCGCCCACCCCGACTACCGGCCGGCGTTGCAGGACTATCTCGACCGGTCCACTGCCAGCAATGCCGGCAAGCACACCCCGCACCTGCTCGACGAGGCTCTGTCATGGCATGCGCGGTATCTGAAGACCGGCACGATGGCACCGTCCTGAGCGGTCAACCGACGGCCTGAGCCGTCACCCGATCACGCTCTGGCTGCGATCCGTAGCAGCTCGTCCATGTCCTCGTCGAAGGCGTGAACCAGCTTCTCGGGGTCCGGCAGCGTGTCCGCGTCGACCTTGAAGCCAACGCGCACCGTCCCGGCGAAGCTGAAGATGCAGACCCCCAGGGTCTGCCGGCCCGAACCGGGCACCCAGCTGACGATCCCGGTGATGGGCACGCCGGCGACGTAACGCTGCTGCTGGGGACCCATGACGTTGGTCGTCACGCCGATGGCCTTGTTCGAGAAGAAGTTCACGACGGACTTCGAGAGGTGTGGCTCGAACCGGCCGATCAGGTTGCTCAGCCCGAAGGTGATGAATGCCTCTGGAGAGATCTTGATGGAGTCCATGCGTCTCTTGCTCTCGGCCACCCGCTGCAGCGGCGCCGTTACCCCCGTGGGCAGCTTCAGAAAGACCAGGGCGAACTTGTTGCCGAGCTCGCGTGGCAGCGGCTGGTCCAGGGGTCGCACGTTGACCGGAATCATCGTGGTGAGGTCGACCGGGTCGGCATCCAGGTCACGCAGGTAGGTGTTGACCGCACCGGAGACCGCCGCAACCAGCACATCATTGACGGTGGCCCCGGTGAGCCGGCTCACCCGCTTGACATCGGCGATCGTTCGCGGGCCGGACCAGACCGCACGCTTGTCAATCCCTGGCTCGCCGGACAAGGGCGTCTGCGGGTTGTTGCTCAGTAGGAGCTTGTCGACGACCTGTCCGGTTCTCCAGCCAAGTTCCAGCACGTCCTTGGCCACGGACGGGTTGGCCAGCTCGGGCAGCAGGGAGACGGCGTGCAGCCCGCCGCGCAGCGTCTGTGCGCCCGCGTCCCGCAGCGTCCGGGCCGCGCCCAGGAAGCCGCCCGCGCGTGGGGACGACGACTCCTGCGCCTCGAGCTCCTCGAAGTCAGCGGTGGGTGAGGCGTTGGTCAGCGAGAGCAGCACCTGCGAAAGGGCAAGGCCGTCGGCGAGCGAGTGATGGACCCGCGACACCAGCGCGCAGCCGCTGCCGTAGCCCTCGACCAGGGTCACTTCCCACAGGGGGTAGGTGCGGTCGAACGGCACGCTCATCCGACTCTCGACGTAGCGCTGCAGGGCCTCCTCGTCGCCAGGAACCGGCAGTGTGACCCGTCTGAGGTGCCGGCTGAGGTCGAAGTCAGGGTCGTCCTCCCATCGCGGCAGCTCGAACGGGTTGGACGGCGGCACCGGCCGCTGCGAGAACACTGGGTAGCGGTCGAGCAGGCGACGCCGGAGCAGGGGCCGAGCAGCTCCCAGTCGATCGTCTCCTCGAACCACATGACCGAGTCGATGACCATCAGGTTGTTGGGCCGGTCCATGTTCAGCCACATGGTGTCCACCGGTCCGATAGTTCGTTGCCCGTGCATCCCACACCCCAGCTAGACGGTTGACGGATGGATTGTCACACCTGGGTGACGGGAGGCGTAGGGCCAGAGGTCACCTGTTGCTTGCCCGAGGGCGCATGGAGTCACGGGCTCAGCGGCGGCCGACGAACCAGCGCCGGATCATCTCGATCCGTTGACCGACGTGCTCGGCACTGGCCTGCTCGAGGGCTGGCCCGCCACAGCTCTTACGCAGGTCAGCGTGCACCACGGCGTGCGGCGCGCCGGTCTTACGGGCATAGGCGGACACGAGCGAGTTCAGCTCCTTGCGCCTCAACGCCATCGCGCGATGGGTGGCGAGCTCGGGGTCAGCCTTCTTGCGGCCGGAGCCCTTCTGCGCCGACTGCCGGGCGCGCAACAGGGTGGCCACCTGGTCGAGCTCGAGCAGACCTGGCAGCCCGAGAAACTCCTGTTCGTCAGCACTGCCCACCTCGGCGTTGAGACCAAACTGCTGGGCGTCGAAGAGCACGTGGTCGAACTCGGCATCAGACTCGAGCGCCTCGAACGACGCCTGTTCAAGATCCGCGGTCGAGCCGGTCCGGTTGGCCGCCGCCAGGAGGTCATCCTCGGCTGACCAGAAGGAGGCTTCGTCGCCTGGCTTGCGGACCCGATCCAGGGCGTGGTCGCGCTCGTCCTCCAGCCGAGCTGCGTGCTCGAGGATCTGCGGCACGCTCGGCAGGAAGATGGACGCCGTCTCTCCCCGCCGGCGCGCGCGAACGAAACGGCCGACAGCCTGGGCGAAATACAGCGGCGTCGCGGTCGACGTCGCATAGACACCGACGCACAGCCGCGGGACGTCCACCCCCTCGGACACCATGCGGACAGCGACCATCCATCGCTGGTTGCCCTGGGCGAACTCCTCGATCTTGCCGGACGACCCCGCATAGTCCGAGAGCACCACAACGGAGCGCTCGCCCGAGATGCCGTCAAGGATCCTGGAATAGGCCCGTGCCTGGGTCTGGTTGGACGCGATCACCAGCCCGCCGGCATCCGGCACGACGCGGCGTACCTCGGTCAACCTCTTGTCCGCTGCCGCGAGGACCGACGGGATCCACTCGCCCTTGACGTCCAGCGCGGTGCGCCACGCCTGGGCCGTCGCATCCTTCGTCATCGGCTCCCCGAGCCTGGCCGAGATCTCGTCACCAGCTTTGGTGCGCCAACGCATCGAGCCGCCATAGGCAAGGAACAGCACCGGGCGGACGACCCCGTCACGCAACGCCTCGGCATAGCCGTAGGTGAAGTCGGCCTCGCTGCGGCGGATCGAGTCCTTGCCCATCTCGTAGCGCACGAAGGGGATCGGGCTGGTGTCGGAGCGAAACGGCGTGCCGGTCAGACCGAGGCGACGAGTGGCCGGCTCGAAAGCCTCGCGAATCGCATCGCCCCACGACAGGTTGTCGCCGCCGTGGTGGATCTCGTCAAGGATGACCAGCGTGCGCGCGGCTTCGGTGCGTGCCCGGTGCAACGACGGCTTGCTGGCCACCTGCGCGTACGTCACCGCCACCCCGTCGTACTCCGCGCCGTGACGCCCGGCCGCGTTGGTGAACCGTGGGTCGATCCGGATTCCGACCCTCGACGCCGCATCGGCCCACTGCGTCTTCAGGTGCTCGGTTGGAGCCACGACGGTGACTCGGCTGATGACACCCCGGTTGAGCAGCTCGGTCGCCAGACGCAGGGCGTAGGTGGTTTTTCCAGCACCTGGCGTGGCCACAGCGAGGAAGTCACGGGGGGTCGAGCGAAGGTACTGATCCAGCGCGCCCGCCTGCCAGGCCCGCAGCTTGGATGCGGTCCCCCATGCGGCCCGCTCCGGGAATGCTGGTGAGAGTCTGGAGGCGGCCGCGGTGCTCATATTGCCATTGATAGTAACGAGATTCGGCCGCGGACATGCCGGGGCCCACTAGCGTCCAGCGGCGACGCGATGTGTTATCGGGTGTCGCCTCCAGCGCCGCTCCGGCTCAGCTCGTGCCGTCCTCCGAACCCGACATACCCGCGTAGATCTCCTTGCAGGTCGGACACACCGGGAACCTTTTGGGGTCACGTCCGGGGATCCAGACCTTGCCACAGAGCGCGACCACCGGCTGGCCGGACAGCGCGCTCTCCATGATCTTGTTCTTGCGGACGTAGTGCGCGAAGCGCTCGTGGTCGCCCGGCTCCTGGAACTGCGTGTCGACCTGCTCGCGTTCGATCACCCCTGTGGTCGTCGACGGCGACCTCGAAGGCTCAGAGGGCTGTCGCTGAGGTGCGTGCGGGTCGTTGGGGTCGTCCAGCCCGTTCACGGCGGTCTGCAATGCGCTCATGTGCCCAAGTCTAACCAAGCCGGTACGCCGGGTGCCCGCGGATGCGGTGACGCCTCAGTTCATCGTGGGGTCGTCGGGGAAGCTCGCGACGAATGCAAGATTGCCACGTTGTCGACGCAAGACGGTGGACCACAACGTCTCCGGCTCCGACGTGAACGCGTCCCGAGCCTCGGCCTCCACGACGTACCAGCCGCCGGCCCGGATCTCGTCGTCGAGCTGGCCGGGCGACCACCCGGCGTAGCCGGCGAAGATCCGGAGCCCCGCCACCTCGGGCATCACCACGACCGGCGGGATGTCGAGGTCAACGAGCCCGAGCCCGCCGAACAACAGTCGAACCCCCAACGGCTCCTCCACCTTGTCGCCCGGAACCGTCACCAGGCCCAGCGCCGAGTCCAGGGCGACCGGTCCGCCCTGGAAGACGTTGGGCGGATCGGTGACGTAGTCCTGCCAGTAGGGCAGCACGGCCGAGATGGGCGCCACCATCGGGCGGTTGAGGACGACGCCCTGCGCGCCGTCCTCGTCGTGCTGCAGCACGAGGACGACGCTGCGCCGGAAGACGTCCCCGACCGTGCGAGGTGTCGCGACAAGCAGCTTGCCGGTGGAGTACTCGATGCTCACACTCGCATTCTCGCTCAGGCGGATCCGAATCCGTGGGCACATGGCGCAGGTCCGTCATTGA
>DASRVZ010000077.1:0-4949 GCA_035654835.1 Dermatophilaceae bacterium
TGCATCCATCCCACCGCGCAGCTCGTCGCAGCTCTTCCACAGCGAGCTGTAGAGGTCCGACTTCTTGAGCGCCACCGCATCTACTCCATGCCCTCGTATGCACCGAGACGGGCGTGCCGGTGCGGCTTCCTTGAACGTCGCGACGGCCCAGCCAGCGCCCGGGCGACCCAGCCGACGGCTGTCCCCGTCCACCCTAGTCAGAGCGGGCGACAGAGGCCGGCCGCACCCGCCGGATCGGCACGGCACAAGCTCGCGCGTGCAACGGAGGTGGACGCCAACTCGGGCTCTCACCGAACGGCGCCAGAACAAGCCGTCCATCAAGGATGTGCTTCCAGGGCTGGTTACGACTGGACGAATGTCCCCGAACGCTTGGCGAGCATCCGTAGCTGAAGGCGGGATCTCCGATCAGACGTCTGACCCGCTTTGGGCGATCTCCGAGAGCCGCTTGGCGAGGTCCTGCATACGGTCAGCAGCAGCGTGCTGGTAGCGCATCGCCGCCCCGGGCGTCGAGTGCCCGGCGAGCGCCATAAGCTCGGCCATGGTGGCGCCGGCCACGGCAGCATTGGTGAGCCCTGTGTGGCGGAGATCGTGGAAATGAAGATCGGGGCGACCGGCTACGCGTCGCGCCTCATACCAACCGTGTCCCGTGCGGTAGAGGCTCTTGTCCTTCCTGAAGGTCGACTCGCGTCCGTAGAACGAGCTGGTCGTCAGGTGGTGCCCGGCGCGGCCGGGGAAGAGCAGACCGTCGCGGCCTTCCTCGGCGTGATCACGTAGATGCGCCCTGACGTCGTCGAGCAGGTGCGGCGGGATCGGCACGTCGCGCACGCCCGCATCGGTCTTCGGCCCCTTCACGATTGCCTGACGGCCCGACTCCTCATCGGAGCGAACCTTCGCCCGCACAACGCCGCGGCGGACCTTGATGACCCTCGACCGCAGGTCAACATCCCTACGCCGCAGCTCGGCCAACTCGCCGAATCGGAGGCCGCACCACGCCGCGAACTGGATCATCAGTCGGCGTCGTTCGGGCATCGCAGCGACGATCTCGGCGAGCTCGGAGAGGGTGGCTTGCTTGACCTTGTGGCGCCTCTTGGTGCTCCCGCCGCCGCGGACCTTCGCCGGGTTGGCGGTGGTGATCAGTCCGCGGTCGACGGCGGTCCCGAGGATCGTGCGCAGCAGCGCATACGAGTGGGCCTGGTACGTCGGGCGGCCGACGGCGGTCAGCTCGTACCAGTGGTCGATCATGTCCGGGGTGATCGCGGTGAGCTGGACGTCCTTGAACGTCGGCAGGATGAACCGGTCGAGCAGGTCCTGGTAGTGGTCGCGCGTCCGGTCGGCCAAGGGTCTGCCCTTGGTCTTGCGGCCCGGCAGCCAGGCTGCTGCGTAGTCGCCGAAGGTCAGGATCTGGACTCGCCTCGCCGCGACCCGTGCCTGGGGCGGGCTCCAAGTGTCTGGATCCTCGGCGAGCGCGCGCTCGTTTCGGAGCCAGAGCTGGGCCGTCTCACGGTCCTCGAAGGTCGAGGGGGCAGGGTGACGCTGACCGTCGGGACCGGTGTACCGAGCTTGGAAACGCCCGCTCTGGAGCTTCTGGATGGTGCCGAAGCCGCGCTTCTCGCTCACCGAAACCACTCCTACCGTAGGCAATATGTAGGCAAGCGACGGGCAGGAATGACCCTCTATGACTTCGCGTGTCTAGGTGTCACTGGATCGCATCACCGCAGGTCAAGCCTATATTGAGAGGTGATAACCCAGTCAAACCCAAATGGTGGGAGGACTGGTTCAAACCCAGTATCGCCCACCACATAACCGCAGGTCAGAGGCCCTTTCGAGGGCCTCTTTCCGTTTCGGGGAACATACGAGGAACAGTGAACTGGCTTGTTTGGCCGCTTCTGGCACTCGCCCACCCGGCTGGTTGAGGTGCGAGGAGCGCCAGCGACCAGCCGCGAAACCACCACCCAGGCCACGGCTTGGACTCATCGCACCCGCCAGTTGCCGACCGGCCGTGCGTCGATGAACCGCTCGATCGAGTCGACCCTTGATCCGCAGCGTCTTGCGACCGAGACGTACGGCGTCGAGCTGTCCGTCGGCGATGTAGCGACGGACCGTCCGCGTCGAGACGGCGAGCACGTCTGCGGCGTCTGCGGCGTCTGCGAGCGAATGAGCCGGCGGGTGATGGTGGCAGCCATGGTGACCTCCTGGATCCGACGACCCCGTTGGCCGCCCTCATCCCCCAAGGCCGCAGGATGACTGCGAGTGGCCACCCGGGCCAGGCCGCGAAGACCTCCGTTTCCTAGTGGGCCCGGTCCACAAGCAGACCACCGCTCTGGTGATGCCCCGCACCCGGCCAATACACCTACGTGGCCCACGCCCAGTTCCCGGACGAGAGTGCCTTCGACGCCTCGCTCGCGTCAGTTGGTGACGCGACCGATGTCATCGCTATGGCCGAGCCCATCGCTGGGTCGCTCGGGACGAGCCCAATCCGCGACTCGGTCGGGCGAACAATCGCCGCAAGGGCGGGCGCCTCATTCTGCTTTCCGCAGCAACTCCCGCGCTTTTCGCAGGCGAGCAGCCATCTGTTGCGGCACCTGCCCTGGTGCATGCCTCTGATCTGCATAGCGCTGCAGAATCGCCACCTCCTGCGCTAGATCCCTTCGCTTCCGATGGATGATGGCGAGCTGCTCGTAGTACCACGGCGCGACACCGTTGCTATCAACTCGCGCCTCTGCCTCCGTGGCCTCGACAAGTCCGCCGAGGAGTTCGATCGCGTCGTCAAGCCGGCCAGCGCGCTTGAGCTCCTTGATCGCCTCGACCCATCCCGTGAAGTGCCTTCCACGGTAGTACCCGGGCTTGTCGACCATGAGTCCTCCTGAATGCCTGGGCCTAAGAATCAAGTTCACATCAATTCGGCGTTGCTCGTTCCCGCGTATCTTCCGCCACGTTGCGGTGCTCGTAATCACTAGGGTGCGGCTCCCCTGGAGTGACTATGCGGCGAGCTGGATCACGTCGTTGGCGTAGCGGGGCTGGTGGATTCGCTGCCGTTCGCGTTGGAGGTGGTAGCGCCAGTAGGCGTCGAAGTCGCCGTTGGCGCGTACGGCTCGTAGCCTGAGGACGGCTTCGGCGCCGTTCACGCTCCAGCGTGCTCCGGTGATGTCCATCCGGTCGGCCACGAGGTAGCGGCAGGCTCCTTCGATGATTCCGGTGGCGATGGGCCATCCGGAGGCGAGTGCGGTGGGGTAGTCGAGGTGTTCGGCCTTGTTGGTCAGGTACTTCGCGCACTGGTCGGCCTTGGCGCGTTTGGGCTTTGGCAGCCGGGCCGCGGTCGCGCGGCGGCGGATGCCGGTCGCGACTGCGAGGGCATTGCCTTCCAGGATGGCCAGTGCCCGCCTGCGTACCCATGCCTCGGCGTCGGGGTCGGCCTCGGAGAAGAAGCACCACGCCGCGGCCCAGAGGTATTCCAGGACGTGAACCAGGTCGATGACGACCGTGAGGGTGATCCCTCGGGCTTCGGCCTCGGTGTGGATGCGGTCGATCTGGTGGTTGTTGCCGTCGACCAGTGCTATCCAGGTGCGCCGATGGTCAGGGTCGCGCCGCTCGGCCTCGTCGAACACGTCGGCGATGACCTCAGCGGCGTCGTCGACGACGCTGGCGGTGACCCACTTGTTGACGGCCTTGGGCCGCGACGGCGGCGTCTGCGGCGGGTCATTGCCGTGGTTGTTGCCGTGGTTGTTGCCGCCGAGTATGTCGCTGGCCTTGCGGGGTAGGGGATGCAGGTCGTAGACGGCGCCGACTTCGGCGAGGCGTTTACGGTTGCGCTTCTCGCCCTTGGACAGGCGGGTGGCCAGTTTGGTGCTCGCCGTGGCGGCGGCCTTGGCGGTTGCCGGGCGCAGCGAGTCGGGCCGCATCACGATGCCCTTGCCGTCCGCGGACAGCACCAGCACGTCGCCCTCGCCCGCTTCGGGGGGCTTGGTGAGGGCGTAGAAGTCGGCCACGTCGACCGCGGCACGACCGGCCAGCGCTTCGACTTGGCGTTTACCGATCCGTTGCCCCGTGGCGCGGGTGATGGCCGCGGTGGCCTGCTCGAAAGATCCCCGGCTCGACTCGATCGCGGCCAGGCGGCGCAGCCCATGCGAGTGTCGCTCGATCGGTAGATTCAACGCCGCGTCGGCCGGATACAGGTTCGCGTGGCCGCGATGCCGGTAGGCCAGACGCTCGGACTGAACCTGGCCGAAGATGCTGGCCAGCGCGCGGCGGTGCCCGGCCTCGACCGCGGCATGTACGACCCCGTCGGCGTCGGCCACGTCCTCGAGGCGCTGCTCGGTCGCCGTGCGCAGGCTCAGGTGGTCTTGTAGCATGCGTCGCAGCAGCTCCCGGCCTCGATCTTCGAGTTCGTCTTCCAGCTCGGCGTGGGTCATCTCCGTAGCCAGGCCGCCTTCGAGCCAGCCCAGCAGTTGTTCGAAGGATTCGCGGGACTCGGCGCCGAAGCCTGCCGACGGCATGGCCGGGTCGTTCATCGACGCGTGCCGCCACGAGCGGCCCGACTGCCACGCAGCCGGTCGATGCCTTCGGCCGCGCGAGCGTCCAGGTCGGCCTTGGCCTGTTCGTAGCGAGCCAGTGCCGCGGTGACCTGGGCGACTTCGGCAGCGGTCAGCGTCAGTGTCTTGGTCCGCCCGTCCTCGGTGAACCGCAGCGCAGGGCTCTCGTGCGGCTCTCCCGTCGCGCAGCGGCAGGTCGGTTTGCCGCAGCGGCGCCGGAACGTGGTCAGGCTGCCCTGCAGCAGCAATGGGCGGCTTCGGTGAGCGATGCACGGCATGATAGCTCCTGTCTGTATCCGTGGACGGATACAGACAGACAATCGCATACCAGAGCCGAACGGCGGGATTCTCGACGCGTGTCAGGCGATCAGACCGCTGTCGTCACCTGCGTCGGTGCGTCACTCCAGACGAGCCGCACCC
>DASRVZ010000078.1:0-18551 GCA_035654835.1 Dermatophilaceae bacterium
ATGCTGCTAGCCTTCACCCGCAAGGTGAGCCCTTCTCCTCGGACTTGCGTACCTCGTCAGCACGCATCGTCCCAGGCCAGAAGGGCTTTCCTATGCAACCGCAACCGGCGCGCCCCAAACCGGACGAAACACCGGGGCTAGTGCCCGCCGCTAGCCAACACACTGGTTGTGCTCATCCAGCGCTTGGGCGAGGCAGCTACCCCCTAGTGGATAGAAAAATCAGTAACCAGTGTCACTCCCTCTACCGTCACACTTAAACGGTACCTACCCGGCTCTAGCGGCCTTGGCTGACCGTCTCTAGTTACAGTCGGGCCTATGCGTATCGCGCTACTTTGCTCACCCGCCGCAAGGAGCAAGCGGTCTGCCGGGAACGGGCCCACAGGTGGGTCCAGGGGCTGAAAGACGGCATCGGCTCGACGGGCCAGTTGATACTCACGCCCGTACGAAACAGCCTTCGTGGTATTGTTGATTAGTACGACGTCCACGTAGGAACCGTCCTGGGCGCGATGCGCCACCTGCAATTCGAGGCCTCGTGCTTGACAATTTTCATCCGCTGCCGGGACTCCTCCCCGGGCTCCCTCCAGAACGGCCTCCGACACCGCAACCGGTCCCCCAACCGCCAAGATAGTACCGGCTCCGAGCCGTTCAATTTCGTCCAGGACGATTTGAGGGACTGGAGGACACTTCGGGACTAGAAGCACCGGACCATCTGTCACAGTCGCGGCGACTACAGCATCCGCAATCCTCTCGGCGGAGGCAAGATAGGCCGTGTGGGCCCCGTCTGGGAAAGCGTGCTGAGACATCGCGACGGCGGTCCCCACGCGGTTACTGCCGGCAAGGCGACCCTTGGACCGAGCGGAGGCAGTCGTGCCCTGCGCTGTGGGGCCCATAGCCAGTCCTCCCACTAGAATGATTGCGAGCAGCAACGCCGGTGCCACAACAGCCCGACGGTACGGCGCTTTAGCGAAGAGCGAGCGAGCGACTCTCATACACACACCACCCCGCGTCGAAATTGGATCCTTCATTAGGGCTTGACCCTAATATCGGTTCCTGTAACGTTCTGAACGTGGTGCGAGTAGGAGGCATAGCTATAGCCGCCAGCACACCCCCAAAGGATACCACGAGCCCTCTCGTTGCTGTAGACCGGTGAGCCGCTGTCGCCACCGGTACAGCTGAGCTGGAAACGAAACTGGTTCTCGAACTCTTGTCCATTAGTGGACTCGCCATCCCAGTCACCATCAGTCACCGTGCCACATCTGGCTTCGGTAGCCGGGGGCCAAGGTCCACTAGTCGCGCCAGTGAAGCAGACAATAAAATCATAGAGATTCGTTCCGGTGTATACGTGACTGATGTGGTAGGCCTCCGCACCGGGATAGATCACGACGTAGTAGCTAGAACTCCAGCCGTAGCCGATGTGAACAGCCTGAGCATCCGCCCAAGGGCCAAGCGATTGAGACCACATCGGCCCGACTGGGTAATTGCTGTGGTTCACGCCGTCAGGACAATGCCCGGCTGTAAAAATCATTGCCTGACCGTCGCTACGGCGTACTCCATTAAACCCATAGGTGCAGGCATGGACATTGCCAGTAGTTTGGAGCTCTGTGCCGCCTCGCAGCGGATTGCAGGAGGTGATGTACGTTTCACACCCGAGAGTGGGTGCTGGCTGAGTAGCAAGGACCGGTTGATCCGATTCCACGACCTCGATTGGATCCGACTGGAGGAGCGACTCCAGTTCACGGACCACGGCATCAGTGCGTTGCTTAACATGAAGCTTGACACGGTTACTACGCACATTGGTAGAGATCGCGAACAGCCCCATTCTCTCCCCTTGGGCGTCTAGGAGTTCGCGAGCGCGCTCACGAACAACCTCCAACTGCGCCAAGCTTGATCTAGCCTGCGTGCCACTGATTCGCGCGGCGTTTGCGCTGTCTGCAGCGATCTCCGCGACCCTGACATCGGGGTTCTCTGTAAAGGCAAGGACTAGAGCGCCGCCCCGGTCGTGGTCTACGAGCCAGCCGCCCGCGAAGGTCGCCGGGAAGCGATCTTGCGCCGCCTCGACCATCTGGATGGCCTCGGGCTGGAAGTAGTAGAGGCTTCTGGCCGCTTCATATGATATGTTGAGCGCTGTTGCAAATCCTCGAATTTCGCCTTCGACGTATGGGGCGTCGGTGCCCTCGGGCGGGGCTTCAGGCTGCGTCACGGGGTAGAGCGAGCGGTCAGCTTCGGGCGGTTGCTGAGCGCCGGCTGGAACAGCCCACGCGGTAAGCAAAGCACTGGCGACCAGCAGCGTCACGAGCCGCCACCTGGACCCACGGCGCATTCGAGTCCGCGAGGAGCCACTCGTTCCCGTCGGAAACTGTGCGCGACGTTCGTCACCTGATGCTTGAGGCATGTTATCCCCCGTTATCCGTAGCCACGCCAATGGCCTGGACCTTCGCTGGCTGTCCAGCACCCGCGCGAAGAGGGCCTCCTTCGTTCCGCCGGTCGCTGGTCCCATTCACACCGGCCTTGCGAGGGGCGTACCCGGAGGTCTCGGGAAGGGGCGTCTCCATCACGTAGGGTACGGTGAAGCAGCCGGAGAGTCAACGCTCACAGGCCAACGGAGATTTCTAGGGGACCGTGGCACTATCCGGGGCCGGTTTCATCGGGAACGACCCTTGCCGTTGAGGATGTCGGCATGCAGGGACGCGGTGAACCACAGGCGGGGTTGACCGACGCGGCGGCGTTGTGCGGTGAGCCGGTCAAGGTGGGTTCGGTGACGGCGTGGCAGGCCGAACACCGCCGCGAGCTGTTTCGTGATGATGCCTTCGCTGACCTGTTCCCCTCGGCGCGTGGGCTCCCGTCCGTGCCCACGGACGTGGTCGCCATGCTGATGGTGCTGCAGGGTTGGAGGGTCTGTCGGACGGGAAGGCCGCCGATGCGCTGCGGTTGCGCATCGACTGGAAGGTGGCATGCGGGCTGGCCTTGGATGCCCAGGGGATCGGTATGCCTGACTCTCGCCGGTGGCCGCCACGCCACCGCCCCCGCGGTGTCACGGTTCCGGCCCTTGAAGTGCAACTCCCTCCATGACGTCAGAGGAGTGGAGGGCAGGAATGAACAGCGTCCAACTGATCGGACGGCCCACCCGCGACCCGGACGCGGGGCACACGGCCAGCGGCGCGGCGGTGACGACCTTTCGGTTGGCGATCGACCGGCCCGCCCCGCAACGGTCCCGACTTTGTCACCATCAAGGCTTGGGAGCGACTCGCGGAGGCCACGGCTGAGCATCTCACCCGTGGTCGTCGTGTCGCAGTGCAGGGACGGCTCGCTCACGAGGAATGTACCGACTCGAACGGCCGACCCGCGGAGCGGCAACCGTGGTGGCCGATCGCGTGGAGTTCCTCGACGCGCCGCCCACCGGCAAGCATCGCGAATGCGCTGAGGATCAACCGGCCCCAAGCGACACGATGGCCGTTTGTGCAAACCGGCCGTTAAATCCGGAATATCACCGCTAAATCAACATTCTCCCGAGTTTAGCGAAACGCTATGAATTTTCCCTTTCCCCAAATCGGTAATCACCTTGCGTATAGTACTTGGCCTCACAAAGGGCCGGCGTCACCTGGATCCAGCCCGCCAAGGATTTTCACGGGGAGGTGCGCATGGGACCACGTCGCAACCGTGAGGGGACGCCATGACGTCCGCTACCCAGACTCGCCGCCCCCGACGAGCCTCCCCAGCACCCATCGACGGCCTGCCCAAGCCCGCTCGTCGTCGTCGTCCGCTTCTCGTTGTCGTGGGGGTCTTGCTCGCCGCCCTGTCGGCGGCGCTCGTGGCGGCTCTCCTCAATGCCGCGACCGCCACCACCCTGGTGTGGGCCACCGCCGCGAGCGTGTCACGCGGCCACCTCGTCGAACCTGTGGAGCTCGTGGCTGTCGAGATCAGCGCGTCAACTGCCGGGCGTCTGGTCGCCGCCACCGCCGAGTCGCATGACGAGCTGCTCGGGCGAGTGTGGGCCGTTGACCTGCCCGCGGGGCAGCTGCTGTCCCCCGCGCTGGCGACGGAGCGGCTGGTAGTTGTGAGCGGGCAGGCGCTCGTCGGGTTGCGCCTCGGCCCCGGCGAGTTCCCAGTTGCCGGCCTGCGGCCCGGAGATGCGGTGATGGTGGTCGAAGCGGCCGCCCAGCAGGGCGAGGAGGCGAGCGTGCTCGTGGACGCCGCAGTCGTCGACTCGGTTGCGGTGCTTGACGACCAGGGTGCGGCGGCGGCCCGACTGGTCACGCTGTCGGTGCCCGCGGAGGCCGCGGCGGCTGTTGCGAATGCCGGCAGCGCCGGTCGGGCGTCGATCGCGGTGGTGCGCCAGTGAGCTCGGCGGCGGTCGTGTCGGTTGCAGGCTCGCCGGGAGTCACCACGCTGGCGTGCGCCGTCGCGGTCGCCTCCGGCGAAGATCGCGCGCTGCTCGTGGTCGAGGCCGCCACGTCCGGCGCCGCGATCGCAGCACGCTGGCGGCTGGATGTCCGCGACACTGTCACCACCACCGCGCGGCTCGCGATGGAGGCCTCCGGCACCGTTGACCTGTGGGCGGCCGCACACCAGCCGTGGCTAGCCTCGTCACGAGTGATCCCGGCGCATCCCTCACCCGTCGTGATGCGCCAGGCCCAGGTGGCGCGGTGGCTCGCCACCCATCTCACGTCGGTGCACCAGCCGGTACTGATTGACGCCGGCCGAGTAGATGGCTCGGTCGAGCAGTTCGACTTGCTGGCCGCCGCCGACGCCGTGTGGGTGCTGGTGGATCCCATCGTGGAGCAGGTCGTGGCAGCCCGGGCCGTTGCCGAATGGCTGAACGCCACCGGACCGGTCCACCTGCTCGTACGCGAGCCCGCGGGTGACCCTGCCCGCGACTCGGCCGGCGCTCTTGCCTCCACCCTTGGCTGGCCGGTGGCGGCAACGGTGCCCGACGACCCGCAATCCGCTCGGGCGCTGTGCGGCTTGTCCCCGGCCCGCCGCAACCTCGCCCGTGCACCGCTGATTCGCACTGGCAAGGCGGTTGCCGACCGGCTGGCAGCCGTGAAGGGGCCCGCATGAGAGGCTGGTCCGACCCCACCGTGCGGCGTGCCGTCCTTGCCGTCGTCGAGGGCGTCCACAGTCGCCGTGACGGCCAGCGGTCTGATACCGACACCGAACGCCTCGGCCGGGATCAGGCCGCTGACCTGGTGATGGCCGAGATCCGACGCCTCCGCATGGACGACGTCACGGTCGTGCCGACCGGCCTCTCGCCCGAGGAGCAGGCGGCAGTCTGGGCGACCGTCCGGCACGCGGCTGTCGCGGAACTGGCCGCGCTCGGGCGCCTGCAACCCCTACTCGACGACGACTCCGTCCAAGACATCAACATCAACGGGTGCGACGAGGTGTGGGTGATCCGCGGCGACGGCTCGAAGACGCGCGCGGACTCGATCGCCGACACCGATGAGGAGTTGTTGCGGCTGGGTCAGCGCATCGCGCGCCGCTACGGCCGCGAGGGCGAGCAGGAATGGTCCGAGACCCGCCCAATCGCCGATGTGACCTTGACGTCCGGGCACAGAATCTCGCTCGTGCGCGACACGGTTCCGCGGCCCACCATCTCGATTCGAAATCCAGACCTGACACTCCGCCGCGTGCCCCAGCTGGTCGCTCTCGGGGCGCTGCACCAGACGGTGGCGGAGTTTCTCGCCGCCGTGGTGCGGTTCGGCGCCAACGTGCTGGTCGCGGGCGGCACCAAGGCCGGCAAAACGACAACCATGCGCTGCCTGCTCAACGAGATCGATCCAAGCGAGCGCATCGTCTCCATCGAGGATGTCCGCGAGCTGATGCTCGCGGACCCCGCCATGGTGGACGCCGATGGCAAGCCGCTGCACAACGACGTGGTCTCGTTCGCCACCCGCCAACCCAACGCTGAGGGGGAGGGCGCATTCACCCTCTCGGACGGGTTGCGTGCTTCCAAGCGGCTGAACCCGGACCGCTTGGTCGTGGGCGAGGTCCGCTCCAGCGAGGCCGCTGAGCTGCTGGACGCCATGATGGGCGAAGCCGGCGGATCGGTGTGCACGATCCACGCATCTTCGGCCCGCGCGGCGCTCGGACGGCTCGAGTACTTGGCGGCCGAGCACTCGACCATGACCGAGAGCGGCGCCCGCCGAAGAGTTGCCGACGCCATCGACGTGGTGTGCTGGCAGCGCCAGGACCCGGCCACCGGCCAGCGCTATGTCGCCGAGGTGCTCGAGGTCGGCGAGCCCGACGCCGACACCATCCTGCTTCATGAGGTCTACCGGGTCGACGCGAACGGTCGGCTGAGCGGCGACGGGCCTTCCGTCAGGATGCGGCAGCGGCTGACCCAGCACGGCTGGCGGCATGCCATTCGGGCGGTCGATTGACCATGCCGTACCTCGCCGCCGCCGTCGCCGCCGGGCTGGTGTTCGCAGCCGGTGTGATGGCCATCGTCGTCGGACTCACCGGCAGGGACAAGACGGCGGTGCGTCGCCGTCGTGACTGGCCCCGGCTGGCTCGTCGCGGTAGGGCGTCCGCGGGCGTCGTGGCCGCAGCCGGCCTCGCGTGGCTGTCTACCGGCTGGCCCGTGGCCGCTGCGATGGTGGTAGCCACCGTGTGGCTGGTGCCGGAGACCCTCCGGCAGGCCGCCAGGCAGCGCCAAGAACGTGCGGTGCTGGAGGCGACCCGGGCATGGCTCCAGCAGCTCGCCACGACTGTGGCCGCCGGGGTGGGCCTCGAATCGGCGCTGCGTGAAACAGCCAGGCAGACCCGCCCCGACTCCCCCATCGCCGCGCCGCTGCGGCGATGTGTCGAGCAGCTCAATTGGATGGACACAGAGGCGGCGCTCAAGCAGCTCGCCGCTGATCTCGACAACCACGTGGGTGATGCCGCCACCGTGGTGCTGGCCTCAGCACTCAACCACTCCGCCAAAGGCCTGCGGCCGGCGCTCCGCGCCCTGGTGGAATGGGCAGATGACCAGCTCGACCACCTCCGCCAGGTGGAAGTGGAGGCTCGTGGGCTGCGCATGACCCGCCGGGCGGTCCTGGGCATCTGGATGATCCTGGCCGTCTACCTTGCAGTGACCTCACCCGACTTGATGGCCGCCTACGCCACGGCCGGTGGCCAGCTCGTCTTGCTCCTGCTGGCCACGCTGGCCTCCGGGGCGCTGTGGTTGCTCGTGGTCTGGTCGAGGGTCCCGAGCCCGGAGCGGTTCCTTCAGCATGAGCGGGCGGACCGATGAACGTCTTCGGGGCGGTCGCTGCCGGGGTGCTGCTGGGCGCCGGTGTCACCGCTGTCGCCTGGGGCCTGCGACCGCCGCTGGCTCGGCTCGGTCGGCAGGTCGACGCTGTCCTAGGTGGCCGTGCGACCGAGAGACCCTGGCGGCGCTGGCACGACCAGCTCTCCGCGAGCACATCCTCGGCCGCGCTACCCGATCTGACCCTCCTGGTGCGCACCCCTGAGGAGTTCGTCATTTCCCGCCTGCTGTGGGCCACCGGCGGGCTTGCCGCCGCAACGGTGGCCGCTGGACTAGTCGGGGTCGCGCCGTGGCTGCTGCCGGTTGCCGCGGCCGCCGGTGCGCTGGCGGGCTGGGTCCTTGCTGTGCAAGTCCTGCGCGACCAGGCCGCCAAGGCGCGCCGGACGCTCGCGTTGGCGCTCGCCGCATGGACCCAGATGGCCGCCTTGATGATCCAGGCCGGCATCAAGGACGAGCAGGCCATGCAGCGCGCGGCCGCCGCGGGAGACCACTGGACTTTCCTCATGCTCGCCGCCGCCATGGACAGGGCCGTCGCCAACCAGCAAGAGCTCTGGTCGGGGCTGGATGACCTCGGCCACGGCGTGGACGTCACCGAGGTTCGTCAGCTCGCCGCCGAACTGCGCCTGACCGAGACCGCCGGAGGGACCCCCACCGAAGCGCTGCTGGCGCGCGCTGACGCGCTACGGCAGGACGAGCTGGCGAACCAGCTCAGCGCGGCCAAGGGCGCCCAGCTCAAGCAGGACATCGTCCTGGGCGCGCTCGGCATCGTCCTGGTCCTCTACGTCATCTATCCCACCGTCCGAACCCTGCTCGACAGCTGAATGCGCGAGGAACCCGACACGCCGGTGCCGGCGTGCCGACCCACTGGAAGGAGAACACGATGGGCGTGGCTCGATTCAGGGTCATCACCCTGCAACTGCTCACGGTGGTGGCCATGCTGCTGGTCACCCTGATGTCGCCCAGCGCCACCTTGCTGGCCAGGGTTGGCGGTCATTGCTGTCACCTCCGTGAGGAGGAAGACGGCGAGATTGTGCAGAACATCCTATGGGTCGCGGGCTTCGCGGCGATCGCCATCGCCGTGGTCGCCATCATCCGCGCGTTCGTGATCGGTGAGGCCGAGAACCTGCCCACTTCCGGCGGCTGAGCCGGTTGAGGGCGCGGTGGCGGCGGGAGGACGGCGACGCGACGGTCGTCGGCGTGCTCATCATGCCGCTGCTTGCCCTTGCCCTTGGCGCGGTGCTGCACCTGGGGCTGTTCCTGCTGGCCCGCCAGGTCACGATCACAGCTGTCCAGCAGGGGCTGACCACCGCGACCGCCGCCGACTCCCCCACCGCAAAGGGGGAGACGGTCGCCCTCCGGCTCATCGCGGACCACTCCGCGGCCGAGACGCTCAGCCTCGTCACAACGACGTCGCCCGGCAGCGTGACGATGACGGCCACCGTGCGCGCTCCCGGACTCGTGCCCGGCCTTCCCCGGACCATCACCGTGGCCCAGACGGCCGTGCGAGAGGAGTTCCTCACAGTCCCATGATCAGCCGCCTTTCCTGCAACGAGAGGGGCTCGGCCCCGGTTGTCGAGTTGGTGCTGGGCGCGCCACTGCTCGCAGTGCTGATCTGGCTGGTCGTGTGGGCCGGCACCGGCGGGCAGACCCCTGGCGAGGTCTCCCTGGCCGCGCACGATGCCGCGCGGCTGGCCTCCACGATCCGCGACCCGGCTGAACGGGCCAGTGCGGCCCAGGCGCTGGTGGACGGCCGCCTCGCCGATTCGACGTGCACCTCGTGGGAGGTCGCGACCACCTGGAACGACGCCGTCGTGACGGTCGCTGTCGATTGCCAGCTGCAGACACCGCAGATGGCGGGGCTGGGCTTGGAGGGGCGAACCGTTACGGCCACCGGGCGGTCGACGATCGACCCGTTCTTCATCCAGGGCGGCGACCGATGAAGTCTGCTGGTTCCCGTCGCCACCTCGCCGACGAGTCGGGCGGGTTCGTCCTCTGGTGGCTGATCGGGCTTTCGGGTGTCGCCATCCTCGTGTTCGCCTTGGTCGCTGACGGGTCGAGAGTCATGGCCGGGCTAAACGAGACCTCCGATGTCGCTCAAGTCGCCGCACGTGCCGGAGCGCGGATGGCGGATCCCTCCACCGGGTCGCTCGACTCCAGCCGCGCCGAGGCAGGCGCCCAAGCCGAGCTCGCCGCTGCAGGCATGACCGGGGCCGTGACGGTGAGCGGGAACGAGATCACCGTCACCGCGGCGACAACGATCGACTTGCCACTGCTCGCCGTCGTCGGCGTCAGCCAGCGCACCGTCGAGTCAACGCGGACGGCGCGCGCCATCAGCGATCCGTAGGAGCCCATGTGATGCACCTGCCACCCGAGCAGCTCTTCACGAGGAGCGCCATCACGCGCCGCGCCGGCGTGGTCATGGTTGCGGTCCTTCTGGTCACAGCCTGCAACGCGGCCGATGACATCGAGCCGTCGAGCAACCCGAGCCCGACGCCAGCCGCCACCCAGATCCCAGAGCCGGACGCTAAGGCGCCTGAACCGGACCCCGAGTTCCTTGACGAGGACATAGCTGCGGGGCTGTACATCGCGTGGCGGGAGACCGTTTACGGGCTGCCGTCCACCAAGCCGGAGGCCGTGGACGTTGAGGCGGCCGCTGACACGTTGGCGGTGCCCGACTCCCAAGCCTCTGACTGGGTCACCCGGGAGCTGGAGCTGGCACGAGATCGGGGCGTCATCGTCCGCGGCGGCGTCCATGCCGAGCCGATCTCGGCCGTGCAAGTGACCGGCGGGCGCGCCACGGTCCCCATCTGCTCATCGGCGGATGTTCGGGTGACCGATGTCGTCACTGGCGAGCCCGTCGGCGAGGAGCCGGTCGATGCCTCCTACACCCGGTTCGACGTCACCTTCCGGCGCGTCGACGACGACTGGCTCGTGGAACGAGCCGATCCGGGCGACAAGCGGGACTGCCTGCCGCCCTCCATCGAGCGGACCGTTCTAGATCGCTGGGAGCTGTTCACCGCGGCTTGGTACGAGCGCGACCGCCTGGGTGGCGGGGAGGAGCTCGGCCCGTTGACCGACGTGGTCACAGACCGGTTTGCCGACGTCCTGCGTGGGCTCCCGCCGCGCGACCCGGTTCCCGCTCCCGCACCGTTCACCGACTTCGAGCTGGCCACGGCCACCCGCACGACGGCCACCGGGCACGCCTGCCGGTCAGGCGGTCTCGAGACCATCGACTGGGTCCTCGCCGACGGCCAGTGGCGGGTCGATTTCGCCGGCCAGGCAGGCGAGGAGCTGACGCCATGTCCCTGATGCGCTGGGCCGCTGGGACAGTCCAGGTCAGCACTGTGGTGGTCGTGCCTGTCCTGCTGGTCGCTGCCATGCTGCTTCTTGCACCGCCTGCCGCGGCGGAGCACGACTGCACCGTGGTGGAAGTTCCCGTCCCCGGTGGCGGGTACCGGATCGTCCGCGAGTGTCCACCGCATAACGGTCAGGGCGGCGGAGGAGGCGGCGGAGGGCCCCCGGTGACCTGTGAGCGGGCGGTGCTCCTGGACGGCAGTGGTCACGTCGTCGACGAACATGGCCGTGTCACGCGGCCGGTTGAATACATCTGCAGCGACGGCACCCAGTGGGAGCAGTGGGAATGCATTCCTGCCTTCAACCCCGATCCACCCGGGCCACCATGCGGTTCCGGCCCTGCGGAGGACTTCCAACAGGTTTTCGACGGGTTGCTCCAGGAGGCGGCCACGCGGGTCGCCGTGCCCCTGCCGGGCCTCCGCCACACCTTCGATCAGCCTTCCGGCGACGGGACCATCCGGGCGATCGTCCGGGCGGAGACGTGGTGGTGGACCGAGAGCTCGCTCGATCCGATCTATGCCTATGGCGATGACGGGCCGGTTTGGGTGCGCGTCACGGCAGCCCCCGGCGCGCTAGTGATCGATCCCGGCGACGGCAGCGGAACGCTGACGTGCACAAGTCAGCTGACCTACGACCGCACCGTCTCCTACTACGACAACGTGCCGGGTGACCCCAAGGGCGCGTGCGTGCACGTCTACCAGCGCGTTTTCAACGAGGTCACGGCCACCATGTCGGTGATCTGGACGGTCACGTACCAGGGGTTCGCCCCTGGCCTCGGTGACGTGTCCGGCTCGCTCGGCACGCAGACACGCCAGCAGACCGCCACGTTCCCCGTGAAGGAGATCCAGTCGGTGATCGTCCGCTGACATCGACGACCGATCGGTCGGCGGGAAGGAAGTCGTCTTGGAGGTCGTGACCTTGAGGTCCCGGACCGGTGGAGCCATCCGGCTCATCGCCGCATTCACCACACTGGCGAGCCCGCCGCTGCTGCTGGCGGCCACGATCGGGAACCCGCTTCCTTCCTGGCCGATCGAATGGACGCGCGCGGTCGAGGCCGTCCAAGTCGGTCTCATCCCGTCGGCGGTCTGGGTCAACGCCCTCGCGCTGGCGGCCTGGGCCGCGTGGGCCGTGCTGGTCGTAATGCTCGCCATCGAGGTGGTCGCCGTCGCCCGCAACCGGCCCTCCCGGGTCGGGGTGCCAAGCTGGGTCCGCCACCTCGCCCAAGCCCTGATCGCTGCCGCGATCGCCACGGCCGGGCCGAGCCACCAGGCCTTGGCCTTTGGCCCAGCCGAAACTCCGATCACGGTCGTCGCTGCTCCCGCTGCCCACGCAAGCGGTGGTTCGTCGCTCCGGTCACAGACGGTCGCGGAGGGGCGCATGGTGACCGTGGCTGAGGGTGACTCGTGGGGCGGGCTCGCGGCCGCCGTGGTCGGAGATGCGTCGCTCGGCCCCGAGCTGCGCGCCGCCAACCTGGGCCGGCAGGTCAATAACGGCTACCTGGTCAGCGAGAGCACCGCCTTCGTGGAACCGGGTTGGCGGCTGCTGATCCCGACCAGCCTCGATAGCGTGCTTGAGCCACTCCCCGACGACGGCACAGACATGGACGTCGCCGCCAGCGAGCACGGCGACCTGGGCACCTGGGAGGTCGAGCAGGGCGACCACTTCTGGGGTATCGCCGAGGCGACGCTCACCGAATCCTGGGGCAGAGCTCCCACGGACCCCGAGATACTGCCCCACTGGGAACAGGTCATCGAGGCGAACCGGGACGGGATGCTGCCGCCCCGCGACCCCAACCTGATCTACCCCGGCCAACAGTTCGTGGTGCCGTCGCCACCGCCCGACCCCCACACGGCCAGCCCTGAGTCGGCGACCACCGAACCCATCACTCCAGACCAGGATCAGGAACCCGAACCCGAACCCGAACCCGAACCCGAGCCCGCCGAGAATGTCCGCTCGGAGCGGCCGCGGGGTGATACGGCCACCGAATCACCGCCAACCGATGATGGGCGGCGCGCGGTGATCCAGGACGGCGACGTTCGCAGCGACACCATCCCTGAGCCCCCGGAGGTTCGTGACGGCTGGCGGGCGGCGCTCGAACGTGGCGCCCCTTCCCACCATGATGAGACGTCGCCATCCGATGTCGAAGACGAGCCACGGACGCCACTCGGTGTCCCCGTGGGGCTCGCAGCAGGCGTGGCCGCCAGCACCCTCATGGGGGCCGGTGTGGTCGCCACCCTCCGGTGGCGCCGGCGTGCCCTCCTGCAGCAGCGGGCTCCCGGCATGCGACTGCCGACCCCACTGCCGGACACCGACGCCGAGGTCTCCAAGCTGGATGCTGCCGCTGCCGCGGAGGAGACGCTCCACGACTTGGCAGGGCTGTTGGCCAGCGTGCCCCTGGATGTCCACCCCGTGCTCGTCAGGGTCGCCGATGACGGTCAAGTCACGCTCCTGTTCGACGAGCGGGGCACTCTGCCGGATCCGCCGACTCCGTGGACGCTGGCGGACGACGGGTCCGATGGGCCGGTGGGGTGGCAGGCACGACTCGGCGACCGCGGTCCCGAACGGTCCTTCGGGATCCCGTTGCTGGTGACCCTCGGCCGCTCCGGGACATCGACCGTGCTGGCGAACGTCGGCGCGATGGGCACGCTGGTCCTCGAAGGTTCGCCTCCCGACGTGCGCCGGCGGCTGCGCGCCATGAGCCTGGATCTTGCTACCTCCCGGATTTCATTCCCGGTCGAGGTGGCCATCGCCGGCGATGAGCGGCTCGCGTCGCTGGACCGCGTCCGGCTGGTCGATGATCCGACCGGCGAAGTGGAGAGTGCACTCGCCGAGGTCGGTGAGGTTCTCATCGACGACCGCACCCCGCGGTTGCTCGTCTGCCATCACGGCACCGTTCCACCAGAGGTTCCCGACCAGCTGATCGGAATGGTCGGCGTCTTGGCGGCCGAAGCGCTGTCTGCCGGGACCTGGGTGGTGGAACTGGAGGATGAGCACTCCGGGCGGCTGCGACTGCCCGACGGCGGCACCGTCCGGCTTGTCTTCCCCGACATCGACCCCGAACTCCTCGACGACGAGCTCGCCCGCCTGGATCAGACGTCCAGCCTCGAGCCCGCCGAGCCGGTAGACGAGGCGGCCCCTGCGGGCGTCGACCGCGGCAAAGGCCATCCCTCGCCGCGGCCCAGGGCCAGCACCGAGCCTGCCTGGTGCGAGGTTCGCCTGCTGGGACCGGTCGAGGTCGTACTCGATGGCGCCCGCGTCGAAGGGCTCACTCCAGGCACGCTCGAGATGCTGGTCTACCTCGCCACCCACCGGGGCGGCGTCACCAAGGAACGGCTCGATAACGTCATCTGGGCGGGCGCCGCTGCGCGTCCGGGAACGCAACGGGTCACCTCCGCGCTGACGAAGCTCCGCAAGGTCCTGGGCGACGGACCCGACGGGAAACCACTACTCCCCCGCCGCAGTGGCGATGAGCCGATCGCGCTCTCGCAGCATCTCGGCACCGACCTGGATCGGGCCTTCACCCATCTGGCCGTCGCGCGCGACCTTCCGGCCGAGCTGCGCATCCGCGAGCTGACCGCCGCGCTCGAGCTCGTCCGCGGCGAGCCGCTGGAAGGCCGCGCGTACTCCTGGGCCACTGACATCTGCCAGCGAGCCATCGTCCAACTCCAAGACGCAGCCCTCGATGTGGCTCGCCCCTGCCGCGAGGCCGGAGATCTGGACGCCGCCGAGCGGGCCATCGAGCGGGGGCTCAAGCTTCTCGACCCCAACGGCTGGCTCTACCTCGAACGTGCCGAGCTGGAGCGCCTGCGAGGGCGCCCGGAGCAGCCGCCGCGGATCTTCGAGCAGTATCGCCGCAAGCTAGCCGACGACGCCGACGAAATTGCCGGCACCGTCGCAACTCCTCCGCCTGAAATTGAACTTGCCTTCCGCGAGCTGATGGCACGGGCCTGAGTCTCTATGGCGCTCAATTCCAGACACTGGGTTCTCAGGTATTATGGTGTTGTACCCGCTCGTCATACCAGCAGGCGGTCATCCTCAGCTATGAGCCTCGGTGGCACGACGCGTCAATGGCCCACCAGTTGGGCCTGGGCCACGTACTGGAACCCTGGATCCGGCATGGTTGTCGGACCTTTGAACCAACGGGCCCTGGGTCAGCTAGTCGGGCGAACAGCCTTCTTGATTCCGAAGCGGTCGTAGCCCAACGCCTTCCTCGGGATCTACATCCGGATACGAGGGCTGACGGTGCTACGGCCGGCAGCCGATCCTACGGTGATCCCCTACCCTTCGGCGACCTGGCCAGTATCGAGAGAGGGGTTGGAGAGAATGAGACCAGGTCGGCCGAACGTCCGGAGGGACTGAACTCGGCCGGGCGTATCGAACATCGTTCCATACAGTCGGTCTAGCGAGCTGCAGGAGCTGATCCAGGCGGTGCTGACCGCCGGGAATCGGCGCAGCGCCGGACGAACGGACCGAATGCGCGTCGGCAGCGCAACGGCGGCCGCGGGCGGCTAAACCAGGCCGGCGGCGACGTGGGGCTGCGCGTCCACAAGGAAAGGACGGGCTCCGTCTTACCCTTGTTGCTCGAGCCGCGCCGGCGGATGGACCGGACGTTGTGGGCGGTGATCAGGACCGCCTCGGTCATGGCACTCCACCCGCAAGGTCGACGACCTGGCCCACGCGCTGGGCTGCGACAGCGGCGTCCAAGTCCGCGGCTGTCGCGCGACGCCCCCAGGGCGCGGCGTGACGATGGTGACGAGTGGGATGACCCAACGACAAGCGCCTTCCGAGGAGCCGATCGTCGGCGGCCGCACCCCCTACCGATCGGCAGCAGGCAGCCGCAGCCGACCGTCGCTCGATGCCACCGCGTCGTCCTAGGTACGCCTGACCGCGGCCGTAGCGCGGAAACCGCCTAAAGTTGTGAGCGGAAACTACCGAGAGTAGTTCTCGCTGCCCAATCGGGGCTTAGACGGGAGTTTCTATGCGGGGTCGTGCGCTGCTGTGCCTACTGTTAGTGATGTCGCTGGCGTGGGGGGCGGTGCCGGCCAGCGGTGCGGAGAGCACCACGTCGGCGTCGTCGGACGCGGAGGTGTTCCAGGCCGACGAAGTGGCCCGGGAGCCCGCGCCCGCGGTGAACGACGCGGCGGCGGACCAGCCGGCGCCTGCACCCACCGGGGAGCGGGTGGAGCTGGTGGAGCGGCGGACGGCGTCGTCGGCGACGTTCCAGCTGCCGGACGGGTCGTTTGAGCTGGTCCGCTCGGCGGCTCCTCTGCATTACCGGGACGGCGAGGGTGTGTGGCAGCGGATCGACACGTCCCTGGTGCCTGCCCAACGTGACGGGGTGGCGGGGTGGCGCAACGCTGCGGGCGGCGTCGAGGTGTTCCTGCCCGAGCGGGTGTCGGCGGCGGCGGGCGTGCGTCTGGCTACGGCCGGTCATGAGATCGACATGCGGATGGTGGACGGCGACGGGCGACCGGCGGCGTTGACCGCGGCGCCCGTGGCTGCGGCGTCGGCTGCGCGGGCGGAGGTGGCCTACGCCACCCCGTTCGCCGGGGTGGGCGTGGAGTACGCCTCGGTGCCGACCGGGGTGAAGGAGACCGTGGTGCTGGACGGCCCGGCGGCCGGGTCGGTGTTCCGCTTCGCCCTGGACCTGTCGGCCGGCCTGTCGGTGGACACCGTCGACGGGCAGGCCGTCGTGGTTGACGCTGGCGGGACGGTGGTCGCCGAGTTCGGCCGGGCGTTCATGATCGACAGCTCCGGCGATGCGGTCGCCGGCTACAGCGACGCGGTCACCCTCACCGTCGCCGAGCAGTCTGCGGGACGGGCGCTGTTGGAGCTGGCCGCCGACGCGCGCTGGCTTGAGGATCCGGCGCGGGTGTTCCCGGTGCGCATCGACCCGACCCTGACTGTGCCCGACATCGAGGGTGTGACCGACTCCTACATCGCCCAAGGGTCCCCGTCGTCCAACTACGGGTCGGCGGACACCCTGTTGGTGGCCCGCAGCAGCGCCGGCGAGGAGACGCGGGCGCTGGTGCGCTGGAACGAGGACCCGACGGAGTGGTTCTCCGAGCCGGTGGTCGTGAAGGAGGCCCTGCTACGCCTGTGGACCGTCGCCGACGCCAACCCGGACGCGATCCCGGCGGTCGGGGTGCACCGGTTGACGCAGGGGTTCAACTCCGCCGAGGCGACCTGGACCCACCGCAGCGCCGCCGATGCGTGGACCACCGCGGGCGGCTCGATCGACGCCGACGCGGAGTACGTCAACACCGACGTGTCCGAGGCCGCCGCGGGCTGGGCGGAGTTCGCCGTGTCCGAGCTGGCGCAAGACTGGGCCGACGGCGAGGTCGCCTACCAGGGGCTGCTGGTCGACTGGGCCGACACCGCCGCCGGATCGGTCCAGTTCGCGTCCAACTCCTACGCCGACTCGTCGAAGCGGCCGCAGCTGGTGATCAACTACTCCCCGCTGATCGGGGTGCGCGACACCTGGCGCTACCAGCAGATCGACCTGACCGACCGGCGTCAGGCGTTGGTCAACCTTGCCTCCGGTAACCTGACGGTTCGTGAGACCGACGTGAACATCGCTGGCACGGGCATGCCGTTCACCGTGGAGCGCGCCTACAACTCCCGTTGGTACTCCACCCGCGGCATGGGACGGAACTGGTCGATGTGGCCGCAGGACACCGCGCCGATGCGCACCGGCTACGCCGACGCGAAGATGTGGGAAGGCGGCCCGGCGGGCGTGGTGATGTTCTTCAAGCAGCCTGACGGGACCTGGCGCAGCCCCTCCGGCGTCGACGCCACGTTGACGATGGACGGCAACGACGAGATCGTCACCGACAACGACAGCGGCACCGCCATGCGGTTCGGCAGCTACGACGCGCTCGAGTCGATCACCGACCGCAACGGCAACACCATCCTCGCCCACCACACCTCCGACCCCACCGGCAGCTTCCGGTATCACTCGTCGTTCACCGACACGCAGGGCCGCACCATCACCGTCGACGCGGTCGACAACAAGCAGATCACCAAGGTCACCGACCCCGCCGGCCGGGAGCACGTCTACACCTACGACACGACGGGGTACGCGCCGGTGCTCACCGGCTACACCGACCCGGCCGGGAAGTCCACCACCTACACCTACGACACCACCGGTGACATCGGCGATCTGGAGGCGATCACCGACTCGGAGGGCAACGTCACCCGGTTCGTCACCACCTCCGGCGGCCGGATCGCCCAGATCGTCCGTGTCACCGACCCCGCCACCGGCACCGGACCGACGTGGGAGTTCGACTACTCGGTGCCCTGGCAGACCACCGTCACCGACCCGAACGGGCATGACACCACCTATTCCTACGACCGGCGGGGGCGCATCACCAAGGTCGTGGACGCGCTCGGCCACGAGCAGGCCACCACCTACACGGCGGGCTCCAATGTTGCGTCCTACACCGACCGGATCGGCGGCACTTCCACGCTGAACAGCTACACCAGCGACGGGCTGGACAACCTCGTCTCCACCCAGACGCCGACGGGGGCGGCCACCACGTTCGGCTACACCGACCCCGACAACCCATACGCCCCGTCGACCATGACGACCCCGCAGGGCAACAGCGTGGTCTATGACTACGACGCTGCCGGCAACCTGGCGACTATCACCGACGCCCAATCCCAATGCGTCGGCGGGTGTGCCACCTCGATCGTGCGCAACCCCGACGGGACCGTCGCGTCCACCACAGATGCGCGGGGCAACACCACCACCTTCGGCTATGACCCGTATGGAAACCAAACCTCGATCGACCCGCCGGGCATCGGGACGACCACGGTCGGCTACGACGGGCTGTCGCGGCCGACCAGCGTCACCGACGGCAACAACCACACCACCACCATCGGCTACGACGCGCTGGACCGGCCCACCCTCGTCACCTATCACGACGCCAGCCAGGTCACCCGCACC
>DASRVZ010000079.1:0-2443 GCA_035654835.1 Dermatophilaceae bacterium
ACGGATCACCTGCAGATCATCGATGCTGTCCGCGCTCGCGGCCATGCCCGCGATGATCGAGGTCACCTTTCCCGACGGGTTCACCCCGGCCGAGGCCACCCGCGTCTCGCCGAGCCGGACCCGCTCGGCAACCAGTTCTGAGAGCCCGGCCTGCTCAGCCAAAGCCATCACCGGGATCAGGCCCGCGTCCGACACCAGGTGCTCATCGTCGAACAGTGGCGTGGTCTTGGACCACGAGTGCGATAGTTTCACTTCCAGTGCCTTTTGGTTTCAGATGAATCAGGACGTCGACACTCCCGATTCTTCTGTCCCAGAAGGCACTTCTACGTTCGCCCCGCCGCACCACCGCTGATCACCTGCGGATCGTCCACGGATCCAGGCTAATTCGCGATCTCGGCAGAGCCCGCACAGAAGCCACCGGCCCCGGACGTCTGCGGAACCGACGTTGAGCGTCCTCTTCGCGGCGGAAAGACTCGCAGCGGCAGATGTGGGCCAAAGCGATGCCAGTTCGGCTATTCGCGTAGAACTTGGGCTGGCCTCGGTTTCCCGCTGTTCGCCGCGATCAGGCTTGCAGAGCGATGCAAGCACTTCGGGGGCTGGGTTCGGCGGCGACGACCTGTGCTTCTTTGGCCGAGGGGATTTGCCTGGGCAAAACGGCTTGCGGCTAAGAGGTCAGCAACATGGCCAGCGACACGGCGGCAAAACTGACCTCGCGGATATTCGTTCCTGGGGACGTGAGCAGGGACGGACCGTAAGTGATCGCGGCAGGGTGCCCGCCGAGCTGATCGCTGCTTTCGATTCTGCTCACTAGTGAGCCCGACCGCGATGGTCTTCGAGCCACTGCTTGACGTCGTCGCGGCGCCAATGGGTGACGTCGCCGAACCTCGTGGCCGGGGGTAGCTTCTTGTCGCGTTCCAGTTCCTGGACGTGATGAACGCTCTCGCCCAGGTATGCGGCAATCTCCTCGATGGTCCAGAACGCCTTGTCTGGCTCGGTCATAGACCAAGGGTAGGTAGCCCTGAGCAACCCGTCCAGCCCCCTCAAGCACGAGGGTCGCTACTCGTCGTCGCGATTCAGCCTCGGTCGCAGTGCAGGCGGCAGTCGCCAGGTGCCGGCGTCCCAAACAAGGCCTGGGGTGCGTGAAGGATCAGATTGCCGTCGTTCTGCATGACCATTCGGTCCAGGCTGTTGGTCGAGGTGAGTTGCTGCCAGAGGCGAAGGCTTCGCCGGCGTCTCCAGAGGAGTTGCCCTCCGAGGCGCTTCGACTTCAGGGCTCACCCTTCTGCCACGGCGATCGCGGCGGAAAGGCGCGCCTCGCTCTACCTCGTCCTCGATCGGGAACCTCGTCTCTGTACGCGGGAGTGCGCACGAACGAGAATGAGGCACCAGATGAAGGGGTGACCGAGATGATTCTCGTAGTCGGTGGCACTGGTGACCTTGGCGGCCGCGTGGTCCGCATCCTGAGTGAGCAGGGCCATCCGGTCCGCTGTCTGGTGCGCCCCACCAGCGACGACTCCGTCGTGCGCGGCCTCGGAGTCGACTTGGCTCCGGGTGACCTAACTGAACCCGAGTCGCTCGTCCGCGCGTGCCAGGGGGTCACGACGGTCGTGGCCACCGCGACGGTGATCGCGCGCAGGCTGGCCGGTGCAGCACGCCCCACGATTCACGAAGCCGACGAGGAGGGGATGACATCCCTGATTGCGGCCGCCGAGGCCGCTGGGGTGCGGCGCTTCGTGTACCTGTCCTTTCCGGGGGTCGAGAAGGCCATCGGTACGCCGCTGGAACGGGCCAAGCTGGCCACCGAGCAGCGGTTGCACAGTTCGTCCCTGCAGCCCGTCATCGTTCGTTCCGATGCATTCCAGGAGATCCACTTCGGAGCCGCGGCGCGGTTCGACGTGGCGGCAGGGAAGATCGCGATCATCGGTCGTGGGGACAGTAAGCGACGCTGGGTCAGCACCGGCGACATCGCTGCGCTCGTTGCGTCGGTAGCCGTCGAGCCCGACCCCCCGAGCGTGATCACCGTCGGCGGTCCGGAGGCGATGACGAAGAACGAAGCGGTGGCATTCGTGGAGAAAGTGACCGGACGTCAGATGAAGGTCCAGCACCTGCCCAGGCCTGTCGCCTGGATGGCAGCCCGCCTGCTGCGCAAGCGCAATGACGCCCTCGCGTCGGTCTTCGGAGCTGGCCTTCTCCAGGACATCCGCCCTGCAGACTGGGACGACGCGGCGCTGCGAGAGCGCGGCATCACTCCGAGGCCGGCAAGCGACTATCTCCGCGAGGCGGCCGACTCACCTGCGTCTTAGCCTCGATCCGTGGAGCGACCGGGTGACAGGCATGGATGTGGCCCGTGCTGTGCTGTCGGTGTGCTCGGGTGTGACGTGAGCAGGCTTGATCTGCTGGTCTGCCCAGCCTTTCCACCTGTGGGTCTCCGGTCGTGCCTGCG
>DASRVZ010000080.1:0-5176 GCA_035654835.1 Dermatophilaceae bacterium
GAGAAACTCGCATTCAGCGGATGCCCTTCTTTGCGGATGAACCCGACCCTTAATAAGTCGTATTCTCCCTGCTCAGAAGGGTATTCGTGTGTCATGACCAGCTACCGAGACCAAGATTCACCGGTGGATCGAGGTTGAGGCTTTCGCCACTGCGCCCGCCGCAAAGGCACGGGTGATCACCGTGGCTCAGGGACTCATGTGGTTGATCATGACGGGCGTTGCGCTGTTCGAGGAGTTGCAAGCCCCGATTCGCGAAAGTGCTGCTGACGTGTTGAAGGGGCGGCCGAAGGCAGTAGTGGAACCAGACACGGCTCTAGAACTGATGAGTTTATTGGCAGGTGAGATTCAGCACGACTGGAGCACCACCGGCCGAGCGACTGAGCTAGTACAACTCATGGTTGAGAGCCACAATGACCCGGAAGGGCTTCGTTCGGCGTTCAGGGCCATCACGTCCGGGGAACCGCCCACTGCCCTCACACACGCCCTGATTGACTCAACGTTGCGCTTCGTGGTGGCGCATGAAGTTGCGCACCACTTGCTGGGTCACACCGCTCCGCTTGGACCCGAGCGACCCGGCCCGACCTTCCTCGAAGCGGAAACGACACGCATCGGACTCTCACCGCATCCAGTCCACCTCAGCACTGCCCACGCCGAGGAGTTCTCCGCCGATGAGATGGGCTTCATACTCAGTTCCGCAGACCTGACTAGTGGGTCGCCCACGGACCTGTACGCGAAGGCCGTCATCACGGTGACGGGAGCGTTTATCGCCCTGCCTGCACTTGCCTTGATCGACGAACGACCACCTGAGGCTGTTTCGAACTCGTCACAATCCCACCCCGCTTTGGGTGCTCGCGGCGCTCGGCTGGGGGAGCTCGCGATTCGTTGGTGCCCACCCAACCCGCACAGGCCTGTTCTGCAGCCGACCATTAATCGTGAAATCGATGGACACCCCGCATCAGCGGCGTTGCTCAGTTGGCTAGTCATCGCTGTTGTCGCGCGTCGTTTGGCTGAACTCGGAGGCACATCCGACGCAGACTGATGACCGCCAGCACCACTCCTAAGCCTGCGTCTTTCCGCCGCCAGTGCCGTCACGATGTCTGAAGGCCCTGCGCCGAGCACCTCGCGGCAGGGCCCGGAGGCTGTCCATGGCGGGCGATTGTGCGCACGCGTCGGCCGCCAGCGAGGTTTGGGTATCGCTTAGCGATCCCGCATTGGTCACGCTGCGCCCCCGGCGCCCGAATTGGCTCTCGGTACCCTCTGCGGTTCGGCTTGTGGGGCCTTCGGGCCAAAGTGTCGAGGCCCGCTGGACACCACCCACTCTGGCGAGACCCTCAACGAGCCGAACCTGGCGACGCAGCAGAGCGGCAACCTCGGATCGTCGCCACCCGTCCATATGCTCGCGACATGGCCCCGGAGAGCAGGAAGCGCCGCACCAAGACGAACAAGCAGAATAAGTCGCGGCCACCTTCAGGAAAGGGCCGCGCCCTGGAAGAACTGATTGCGCGCCTGGAGGCGGCGGCATCCGGCGGCCAGGCGGAAGTTAAGTCGCCGGAGTTCTTCATCGGTCGGGAGAGCGGAGTCAAGCGAGAGGTGGACGTCACAGTTCGCTCGACGGTGGGCAGCACAACAGTGCTTGTGATGTTCGAGTGCCGAGACCGGACGAGCACGAACGACGTCCGCTGGATCGACGAGATTGCCGGCAAGCTCGATGACATCGGCGCCGACGTGGCGGTCGCAGTTGCAGCAGGTGGCGGCTTCTCTGAGGGAGCCAAGAGAGCCGCCGCCGCGCGGCGCATTGACCTCCGGACGGTTGATGAGATCACCGTTGAAGACGTCGTCTCTTGGTGCAAGCTCACGAGCCTCCGGGTCGAGCTCTTCGAAGCACGGTCACACAACATTGAAGCTACGCTATTCGCGGACACGCCGCCGATAGAGCTATCCACGCCGAGTACCGAGGCCCCCGAGGCAGTGGATGTACCTCTTGACCAACCCATCTTCACCCTGTGGGATGCGCGCAACGTGCCGCCTCCCGAGGACCCTCTTTGGGTTCCTGCGTACGAGATCCATGAGCTCGGTCTTCAGGCATACCGCGACAACGAGGGGTTTCCTCGGTTCAGCGACTGGACATCCGTCGCGGTGGTGATGTCCACGGCAGAGGTCCCGACCGTGGCGATTAAGACATCTGAAGGCCCGTTTCCCCTACTGAGTTTCAAGGCGATCGCAGAAGTGCGAGTCACCGAGGCGGACGTCCCAATCAGGCTTCACGCTGTGACGAACAGCAACGGCGAGACCACACAAGTCGTTGAGGCGGTGGCCGAACTCGGAGACGCGAAGTGCCGCATCTCGTTCATCAAGGACTCCGAGGGTGTCACGATCCAGAGCGAGTTGATGGAGCAGCCGCGGGGCACGCCCACGGGAGCCTTCTTCTTCCTGCACGACGCCGACGACATCAGTTGGGACCGGACTTGAAGGACACAACCGGCGACTCTTCCCCGGACGAGCGGGGTCCGTGGGCTGAACAGTCCCGAGACTCGCCAGGCGGTTCAATCCTCACGCGGAGCTTGACCAGAACGCGATGGGCACGCGGAGCGTGCCGGTAGCCGATCCCCATACGCAGATCGCTACCGGGGCTCGAGCAACTCGTCATGTTGACCCGCGTGACTCCTTGCGGGCACCCCTCATCGCGGCACTACGAGGCCCGTCCATGAGGCGCCAGAACAGATGTGGCAGTTGACCGGTGAAGATCAGCGCGCATCCGTAGTGGGCTCGCAGCAACGTTGCGGCCATGGCGGTCCATCCACATAGGGTGCGGTTTGGCGCTTCTTCTCCACAAGGGGTGCTGAGAGAGTGCGGTGCCGGCAGTGGGCTGCGGTAATGGGATTCCGCAAGACCCGTAAAACAGGAGGTGCGTTATGACAACACCACAATTGACAACCCCTGGTGATGTCGACCAAGAGATCATCGAGTGCTGGCGGCTGCTCTTGAAGGCTGAAGAGGCTGGCCGACATCTCACGGTTGATGAGCACGGCGAGTACAACGAGGCGTGGGTCGATGCCGCCGATGCTCTGCTGGCCGCCGGGATCGTTGTGTCTGCGCGGGCGCGGGTGGTACCTGTGTGGTCACCGGTGATGGATGAGTGGGCGGAGCGGTCGTGCGTTGACCTCACGCGTGAGGTCGCACGTCGGTACGAGGGGATCCCGTTGGAGCTGGAGCCGCCGTTGTGGTCCTTAGCGGTGGTCCATGTGGCAGACGCCTTCCGCGCTGTTGAGAGGGCCGCGGCCGGATGAACGATCTTTCGGTGGGGGAGTTGCTGATTGAAGCGAACCGGTCAATCCGTAGTTTGACGTGGGACATTGGCGCTATCAACGCCCGTGGCGTGCTTGCCGCATGGCCGGGTCTGGCGCAGGCCAGCCGGCGCGTGCTCGACCTTTTGCCGGTTCCTGGTCGGACCTGGATAGACGTCTTGGATTTCAATCCGGTCACCTTGGCACAGACTGTGGCACCAACTCCGGCGTTCGTGGACGCTGCACGCCTGCTGGACCGCGCCGCGGACCTTCTTGACGCCTATGCACCGACCGGCCGCAGCGACATCGAAGGAACCAAGGTGGCGCGGGCCAGTGTCCTCTTGGGGCTGTCCACAGCGGCCCACACTGCGACCGTGACCCTCAGTGGGCATATCGCAGCCGAGACGAAACGACGACTTCCGTACGTACCTCATGGAGCCATGCCGACACTTTGTCGCCAGTTTCGGGACCTTGAGGCAGTCCTGTCCGATGAGAACACCCTGGCCGGGCTTGGCCGTATGCGCGCAGACCTGCCGACGGACGATGTGACCTCGCGCGTGGGGGAGGCTCTGATCCGCTGGCGGGTGACCGCGACGGCAACGCTTGAAGGCTCACCCACCCGCGACGACATCAGATATGTGGCGCAGACCGAGGCACGGCTGACCGCTTACGCCGCGGCCTTCGACGCAGCCGCACAGAGTGCTGGGGTCATCACCGATGCCGAGGCCGGCATGCTCAGCACGAGTTTGGTCGGGGCCCGACGGGGGTGGGAACGGCTCGCCGCGGCGTGGCCGGACCACCTGGTCGTGCCACGGTCATCGAATCCAGACTTGGCCGACGAGAGTAAGAACCTGCGGGTGGCATTGGATACGGCAACCCGAGACGGGATCCAATGGGCCCAGCCCGATGCCGTCGCCGAGAGGGTTGACCTGCCGGTCGTCCTGGCCGACTTACGGAGCGCGATGCGCGGGTCGCGAGCAGTGGCTGAGCAACTGACCGCACTACCGGAACGTCTCATTGCGGACGGCGCACTGCACGGGTCCTCCCGCACCCTGAGTGCCACCTTGGCCGACTCGCCGGGCAACCTCGCCGGGCAGGCCCTGACCGACACTCTCGTCAACAAGCTGATACCCCTGCGACCCGAACATCTACCAGCCTTGGTCGAGCCAGCTGCGGAGCAGATCCATCTCGTCGACATCGTCGTCGCAGCCTCCGAGAACCTGCCAGACGGTCGCATGGCCGGGCTCACGGGACCGGCCGCAGAACTAGCGCGAGACGAAACCGCGCTCGAGCTGTTGCGGGCAAGGGTCAGGCCGCCGGCAACTCTCGCCCGTGAAAGTCTCGACACCGCGATCCGTAAGCGCACGGCCTCGCCGACCGCAGTTCCAAGCGGTGTCGCACGAACAACTACCAAGGGACCCAGACGTGACCGCCCCACTCGATGACGAGCAGTTGGCCGTCGCAGCCCAAGACCACATCGCCGCAGCTGCCGACGAACTGGGGCAGCTCGCACAACTGCTCACTGCAGGACTCAAAGACCAAGGGCTTGAGCAGTGACACCGAGCTCTGGCATTGACGCCGCAACGCAGCAGACGGTCGGTGCTCTCGTGTCTGTCGAGAGACGACTCACGATGGCTGCGGGTCTGGCCGACGATCTCGCCACAAGCCTGCGCCGCCGCGAGACTGACCTCGCGGAGATCAGGATGCAGGCCCAGAAGATTCGCTATACAGAGGAACCACGTCCCTACCTACACAATGCCGTCGACCTGGCGGCCCTGACCCGACGCGGCTTGCAGACCAGTGTCGACGTCGGTGACGAGCTGCTCGTGTACCTCGATATGGCACGAAAGGATCTGCGGTTCGCGCGCGAAACCATCTCAGAGTCGGCGTCC
>DASRVZ010000081.1:0-8544 GCA_035654835.1 Dermatophilaceae bacterium
GAAATCGGCGCCGACAAAGCGTTTTCGTCCGGCGAGCGCCTGCCTGAGCGCGTGGATGCAGTGCTGGAGACCGTCGGTGCGGCGACCTGGTCCCACTCGATCAACTCGCTCAAGCCCGGGGGCACCGTCGTCATATCCGGCGCCACGTCCGGTGACGCCCCGGCCAAGGCCGAGCTGACCAAGATCTTCTTCAAGCAGCTGCGTGTTGTCGGGTCCACGATGGGGACTCGGACCGAGCTCGAGCGATTGGCGAACTTCGTTGCCAACCAGGGGATCTCGCCGATCATTGACTCGACGATGCCTCTGGCCGACGCGCGTCAGGGTTTCGAGAAGATGGCCGCAGGGGATGTGTTCGGCAAGATCGTTTTTCGCATGTGAAGGTTCGGTTCGTGGACAATCGGGCATGATGTGATGGTGGCCTGGCGCACCAAGACCCCGCCGGACGGAATCCCCCCGCCCTCGTTCTCAGCGCGTGACGTCGACCCCCGCTGGTCGGACCTGCTGGTGAAGGCCGCAGGCAGGTCGGGCGCCGTTGACCCCACGAGCAGCCTTGCGCCGCCGAACCTTCCGTCGCCCTTCGAGGCGGATGCGCTGATGTACCTGGGTCGTCTCCATGCCGCCGACCTGCCGGCGTTGGCTGCGGAGTGGAGCGACGGTGGCGAGGTCCCGGCGTTGGTCGAGCTCGCCGGGGTTGCCAAGACGGGCACGTGGGCGATCCTTCGGCTGTGGGAACGGGCCAAGGCGGAGCTGTCCATCGAGCCCTCGATGTCGAACGGGCAGGCGCTCGAGGTGGCAATGCGATTCGAGCTGCGTCAGTGGCGTTGTGGAGGGCGGTCGATCAACGAGACTGCCGAGCGAGTCCTCGGCCTGGGGCGGCTGGGCGGTGGCCCTGGCCGTCTGCCTGAGTATCTGGAGCTCAAGGCCGCCGCGCGGCTCGCCCTGGAGCCCGAGTTCGATGACACCGCGGCCGGTGTCGAACCGGCCTTGGATGCGTTGGAGGCCCGGCTGTCGCTCTGACGCGGGCAAGCCTCACATCGCCTCGCCTCGCCTCACATCGCCTCGCCTCACATCGCCTCGCGTCAGGTCGGCTCGCGTCACCGCGACATGCGCGTCACATCAGCCGACGGCAGTAGGGCACCTTTCGGAGTTGCTCGTACTTGATCTGGGCCAGATCGCGCCGGGTCGACTTCTTGGACGAGGTCCGGTTCCGCCTAGGGATTACGGAGAACATTTCTGATCTTCCTTGCTGCTTCCGAGAGGATGTCCAGAACTTCTTGTCGGGCACCGTCGTCAGCACTGATGCGGCGTGCCGCATCCCGCGCCTCGTAACGGAACGCGTTGATCGCGGCTTCGATGTCGCGTGCGGTGGTTGAGCCAGTGCCTTCCCTGGAGGCGTGGGGCCACTGCTGCTCGTATGACGTGCCCGCCGGTGTCGCGGTGGCGCGGGCTTCCATGGCCGCCGCTCTGAGCTCCTCGCGGAGGTTGGCGGTGCTGCCGTGGACCCGCTGGCGTACCTCCTGGGCGAGCTCTCGCACCGAGTGGTCGAGATCCTGCTGGAGGTCGGCGAGGTCGAACTCCCTTGCGGCGACTTCATGTCGGCCCGCATCGGTGATCCGGTAGGTCCCCTTGCGGCCGTCCTCTATTCGCTCAACCAGTCCCTCTTCCTGCAGTTTGGCCAGCCGTGGATAGACGGTCCCGGCGCTGGGGGAGTAGAGCCCGTTGAAGCGTTCCTCGAGCGACTGGATGATCTCGTAGCCATGGCGGGGGCCCTCGTTCAGCAGTGCGAGCAGATAGAGGCGCATCTGGCCATGGGCGAAGACGGCCATGGTCAGCCTGCGTTCTCGGTATCGGGCGCCGTGTCCTGAACGCTGGGCGCCGAGTCCTGAACGTCGGGAGCCGAGTCCTGAACACCGGGAGCGCGCAGCACGACGACGTTGCCGGACAGCGAGTTCGCTTTGATGACAAGGGATTTGTCTCCGTCGCTCAGCTGCCCGCCGCCTTGGTGGGGCCCGTAGCCGTGCATCGACTGTCCATCGATGACGACATGTCCTGAGGCCGTGTGCGCGGCGACGTCGTAGCCACCACCCTGGGGGATCCGAACAGTGACGTCACCCGAGACGGAGTTGGACTGGATCTGTGCCCGGCCATCGGTCAGGTCGAGAGTGATGTCTCCGCTGATGGTGTTGAGGTTGATGTGGCCCAGGCGACTCGCCTGCACGGTAAGGGCTCCGGAGACCGTGTTGCCCTTGAAGTCACCGGAGAGGGAGTGGCACTCGATCTCACCACTGACGGTGTTGGCGTGGACGTCGCCGACGTCGCCGACGATGTCGTCGAGGGTCAGCGAGCCAGAGACCGTGTTGGCCTTGACCGTGGCGCGCACACCGTTGATCAATGCCTCGGCGCTGACCGTGCTCGCGTTGATGTGCGTCGTGGCGGGCACCGAGATGCTCACCCTGACCCGCCGCTTGCCCTTGTCCGTGCCGATGAGCTTCACGCTGTCCCAGAGGCTGCCGTCCTGGTCCTTGACGTGGGTGACCTTGAGAGTCGAACCGTCCCAGCTCACCAGGAGCGGCTTTCCCTGGACCTCGTGAATCTCGATTCGCGCCGTCGGGGAGTCGTCGTGGGTGACGATATCCACCCGCCCGGCGACCAGGCCGAGCTTGAGCTTGCGGACGGTCTCGTTCTCGTCGCCGATGTCGAGCACCTTTGGTCCGTCGATCTGCCATTCCTGTGCCATGGGGTCTTCCTCGTATCTCGGGCGATGACGAGCATTCGCCATTCGCGTTATATCGCGTTCCAGCAATTCACGATATAACGCGATGTATCGTGAGCGCAACCCCTCGGCGCCATGAAAAACCGGCGTCAGGAGCACTGCTGCGGCGGCTCGTTCGGTCGCCCAGCGGGTCGCCCAGCCGATCGCCCGGTTGGTCGTCGATACGGTCGGCTCAGCGACCGAGGTCCAGCCACTGATCCCAGCCACCGTGCAGCATCAGCCAGGCGATCAGCCCATAGCCGGCCTGGCCGGGGTAGACGCCACCGGCCGCGCCCAGGTCCGAAAGCCACTGCTCATGGCCGATCAGGGGTCGGTAACAGTCGACGTAGGGGACACCGCGCCGAGCACACACGTCCGCCTGCGCCTCGACCACGACCTCGAGCCGCGCGTTCAGATCTGCGTCCAGTGTCGGCGTCGGCCCGACCGCGAACGCGGCGACCCCGCTGGCCGCGGCGTCATCGAGGATGTTGGCGAGGTTCAGCCGGACCCGCGCGGTCGACATACCGGTGACTGCGTCGTTGTGGCCAACCGCCACGACGAGGCGCTTCTCGGAATGGCCCTTCCACCGCGGCGGGCACTCGACGCGCCAGCGCGCCAGCACGTCTGCTGAGGTCTCGTCGCGCACCCCCAGCTGGTATGCGGTGATGTCCACGTCACCATGTGCGGTCCGGCCCACGACGCGCGAGACCCAGCCAAGGCCCTTGGGGTCGCCATACCCCGCCACGTAGGCATCACCGATGAACACCAGCGCGATGTCCCGTGGCCCTTCGTTGACGTGGAACTCGGCGCTCGGGTTGAACTCTGTGGGGACGTCCTCGGTCGAGCTGTCCTGGGAGTGGTCATTGGGGAAGTGGTCGACAAAGGTCACGCGCGTTCAGTCCTCATCGTCGTCAAGTCGGGCGAGCCAGGTGGCCAAGCGCTCGATGGGGGTCTCGAGCTCGGGGTGGAGGTCGACGAAGGTGCGGAGGTGCTCGGCCAGCCATTCGAGGCTGACCTGCTCCTCACCCCGGCGTGCTGCCAGCTCCTCGATACCGCGATCCGTGAAGTACACGCCTGTGAGGTTATCGCGAGAGTCCGCCGGGGTTCGCACGCGCCGCACGCTTGGGCAGCACGCATCCCGGTATGGCGGGTGGCTGGGTGCGTGTGCCGCGTTTGGCCGGAAGACGTCCCCGGTATGGCGGGTGGCTGGGTCGGCGGGTGGCTGGGTCGGCGGTGGATCAGGTTGCCCTGTGGACAAGTCGGGGTCCAGGTCCGCCGTACCCGGCACGCTCTTGCCATGCAGGCCGACGACCGAACGCCCTTTGACGACGTAGAGACCATCGAGAGCAGAACGCCCTTCGACGAAAGAGTGCCGTTCACGCGAGCCGAGGCGCGGGCCGCCGGGATCTCTGCCAAAGCGCTGATGGGCGGTCGCTACCAACGCGTCTTCTTCGATCTCCATGTGGCAGCTGCGGTCGTCATCACGCCTTTGGTCAGGGCAAAGGCCGTGCTGAAGGTCTGCCCAGCGGGGTCGCAGGTCAGCCACTTCACCGCGGCTGAGCTGTGGGGCGCTGTCGTCCCGCATCAGCCGTTGACTCACCTCAGCAGCCCACAGCCGGGAGTGCGTAGCGAGCGTCGCGGCGTGCACAGCCATCGGCTCAGCGCCCACTCGCACGCGGTCAGGTTTCGAGGTATCCGTGTATCGAGCCCCGAACAGACATTCATCGATCTGGCCTGTTCGATGCCCCTGGTGGATCTCGTCGTGCTCGGCGACTCACTGGTCAAGGCCAATCGCACAACGGTCAGCCGCCTGGTTGAGGCCGTGAAGACCTGGCGTGGTTGGGGGTCGCGGCCGGCTCTACGGGCGGTCGGCTACGTGCGCAAAGGAGTCGACTCGCCGATGGAGACGCGGCTGCGGATGCTGATGGTCTTGGCCGGGCTGCCCGAGCCGGTGGTCAACCACATCCAGTACGACGCGATGGGAGGGTGGGCGAGGAGATTCGATTTGTCGTACCCCGACCTGTTGCTCGTCATCGAGTATGACGGTCGACAGCACGCCGAGAACGACAAGCAGTGGGACCACGATATTGACCGCCGCGAAGAGCTGGACGTCGAAGGCTGGCGACTCATCGTCATACGGTCGAAGGGGATCTACGCGGAACCTCACCGAACTCTCGAACGGATCGCCGACGCGATGAGGGCGCAAGGGTCCCGAGATGTGCCGAGGCGGTTTCGGGGTGAGTGGAGAGCTCACTTCCCGGGCCGTGCGGTCTGACCATCTGCCGCGTTTGGCCGGAAGACGTCCCCGGTATGGCGGGCGGCTGGGTGCGTGTGCCGCGTTTGGCCGGAAGAAGTCCCCGGTATGGCGGTCAGCGGTCGAAGGCCCTGGCGATCAGCTCGGCCTGCTGCAGCGCGTGTTTCTTGCTCGAGCCGGTCGCCGGTGAGGCCGACGGGGCGCGGGACGCCACCCGTAGCGCGCGCGTCTCGCCCAGCTCGGCCAGTGCTTGGGGCAGGTTCATCGCCATGAACGGCCAGGCACCCTGGTTGGCCGGCTCGTCCTGGACCCACATGATCTCGGCTGCCGGGTAGAGCGAGAGCGCGTGGGCGATCTCGTGGGCCGGCAAGGGGGCGAGCTGTTCGACCCGAAGAATTGCCGTCGTGCCGTCGGTGCCGTCAGTGCGTTTGGTGCGCTCGGCCTCGAGGTCGTGGATGACCTTGCCGGAAGCCAGAACCACTCGGGTCACACCCTGTGCGTCAAGGTTCTTGGTGTCGGGAAGAACGGGCTCGAACGTTCCCGAGATGAAGTCCTGGACCGACGAGGCAGCAGCCTTGAGTCGCAGCATCGACTTGGGCGTGAACACGATCAGCGGGCGGCGCGGCCAGTCATAGGCCTGACGGCGCAACAGGTGGAAGTACGACGCGGGCGTCGAGGGGTAGGCCACCGTCATGTTGTCCTCGGCGCACAGCTGCAGGAAGCGCTCGATGCGGGCCGAGGAGTGGTCCGGGCCCTGGCCCTCGTAGCCATGGGGGAGCAGCAGGACGACTGACGAGCGCTGGCCCCATTTCTGCTCCGAGGAGGAGATGAACTCGTCGATGATGGTCTGCGCGCCGTTGAGGAAGTCGCCGAACTGCGCCTCCCACAGGACCAGGGCGTCTGGCCGTTCGACGGAGTAGCCGTACTCGAAGCCCATCGCCGCGAACTCGGACAGCATCGAGTCATAGATCCAGAACCGGGCCTGGCCCTCGCCGAGGTACAGCAGCGGCGTCCATTCCTCGGCCGTCACCTTGTTGATGAGGACCGCGTGACGCTGTACGAACGTGCCTCGACGTGTGTCCTGACCCGACATACGGACGGGCACGCCCTCCTTCAGAAGTGAGCCGAAGGCGAGCAGCTCGCCCATGGCCCAGTCGATCCCGCCCTCGCGGACCATGGCGGCCCGTCTCTCCATGAGCTGCGCCAGCTTGGGGTGGAGGGTGAAGCTCGCGGGGCTGCTCACGAAGGCGTTGCCGATGTGCAGCATGTCCTCGGCGGTGATCGCGGTGCCGGTGGCGGGATGCGGTGCCTGCTCGTCGGCCTCCTGCGCAGCGGGGCGTTCGAGCCCGCCGTGGCCCTCGGTATCGGTGCCGGGGACCTCGCCGGCATGGGTGCCGTACGCCGCGTCGTCCTGGCTCGTTGTGGCTTCCTTGGTCTCGACGAACACTCGCTCGAGCTGCTGCTGGTAGTCGCGCAGCGCCGCCTCCGCCTCCTCGATGGAGATGTCGCCTCGACCGATCAGGGACTCCGTGTAGAGCTTGCGGACCGAGCGCTTGGCCTCGATCAGCTTGTACATCAATGGCTGGGTCATCGAGGGGTCGTCACCCTCGTTGTGGCCGCGGCGGCGGTAGCAGACCATGTCGATGACGACATCCTTGTTGAATTCCTGTCGGAAGTCATAGGCCAGATCGGCGACGCGTACGCACGCCTCGGGGTCGTCACCATTGACGTGGAAGATCGGCGCCTGGATCGTTCGCGCCACGTCGGTGGAATAGAAAGAGGAGCGCGACGAGGATGGCGCCGTGGTGAACCCGACCTGGTTGTTGATGACCACATGGATCGTGCCGCCCGTGCGATAGCCGCGCAGCTGCGAGAGGTTGAGCGTCTCGGCCACGACACCCTGACCCGCGAACGCGGCGTCGCCGTGAAGCAGGACCGGCAGGACGGTGAACGCCGTGCCGGCCAGATCGAGCCGGTCCTGCTTGGCACGCACGATGCCCTCGAGAACAGGGTTGACCGCCTCGAGGTGCGAGGGGTTGGCGGCGAGGTAGACCTTGGTCCTGGCACCGTCCTCGGAGACAAACTCGCCCTCGGTGCCGAGGTGGTACTTCACGTCGCCCGAGCCCTGGACCGACTTGGGGTCCTGGGTGCCCTCGAACTCGCGGAAGATCTGGCCATAGGACTTGCCGGCGATGTTGGCGAGCACGTTGAGCCGGCCACGGTGCGGCATACCGATGCAGACCTCGTCCATGCTCTCGGCGGCAGCGCGGCACAGGACCCGGTCCAGCAGCGCGATCATCGACTCGCCACCCTCGAGGCTGAATCGCTTCTGCCCGACGTACTTGGTCTGCAAGAACGTCTCGAACGCCTCGGCCGCGTTGAGCCGCCGCAGGATGCGCAGCTGCTCGTCGGCTGAGGTCTTGGCGTAGGTCCGTTCGATCCTGTCCTGGATCCATTGGCGCTGGTCCGGGTCCTGGATGTGCATGTACTCGACGCCGACGGTGCGGCAGTAGGAGTCGCGCAGGATCCCAAGGATGCTGCGCAGGCTGAGCATCGGGGCCCCGCCGAACCCACCGGTGGCGAAGTCGCGATCGAGGTCCCACAGCGTCAGATCGTGCGTGGTGAGGTCGAGGTCGGGGTGACGGCGCTGGCGGTACTCCAGCGGGTCGGTGTCGGCCATGATGTGGCCGCGCACACGGTAGGCGTGGATGAGCTCCACCACACGAGCGGTCTTGTTGACGTCGTCGGCGTGGCTCGCCGAGATGTCCTGGACCCAGCGGACCGGCTCGTAGGGGATGCGGAGCGCCTCGAAGATCTCGTCGTAGAAGCCGCTCTCGCCCAGAAGCAAGCCGTGCAGGATCTTCAGGAACTCGCCAGACTGCGCGCCCTGAATGATGCGGTGGTCATAGGTCGAGGTGATCGTGATGATCTTGCTGACGGCGTTGCGGTTCAACGTCTCCTGGCTCGCGCCCTGCCACTCGGCCGGGTACTCCAGCGCGCCGACGCCGAGGATGGCTCCCTGTCCGGACATCAGTCGCGGAACGGAGTGGACTGTCCCGATCGTGCCGGGGTTGGTCAGGCTGAGCGTGGTGCCCTGGAAGTCCTCGACGGTCAGCTTGTTGTTGCGCGCCTTGCGGACGATGTCCTCGTATGCCGTCCAGAAGTGCGTGAAGTCCATGGCCTCGGTCGACTTGATGCTGGGCACGAGCAGCGTTCGCGTGCCGTCGGGCTTGGCGGTGTCGATGGCAAGGCCGAGGTTGAGGTGCGCCGGCGTAATCAGGACCGGCTTGCCATCCTGCTCTCCAAAACCGGTGTTCATCTGTGGCATGAGTGCCACGGCCTTGACGATCGCGTAACCGATCAGGTGGGTGAAGCTGACCTTGCCGCCGCGGCTGCGCGCGAGGTGGTTGTTGATGACCACCCTGTTGTCGATGAGGAGCTTGGCCGGGACCGAACGCACGCTGGTCGCGGTCGGCACCGTCAGGCTCGACTCCATGTTGACCACGGTGCGGGCGGCGGCGCCGCGCAATGGCGTGAG
>DASRVZ010000082.1:0-75783 GCA_035654835.1 Dermatophilaceae bacterium
GTCCAGGGAGTAGGGCACCTCGATCCGCCCCGCCAGGGCGGCGTCAAGGAGGTTCTGAAAATATGCTGCGGGTTGCAGGACCGTCCAGGTTGGCACCGTCTCGCGTACCAGCGCTTCGGCGTCTGCCTTGCGCAGGTGATGGGGCATGGAGCGGTCGTGGGGGTGAAGTACTGAGTGGAATACGAGTCTCGTGACCCCCTGGGATACTGCCTCACGTGCCACGCGTCTGGCGATTCCGACCTCGTCGGAGTGCATGTTGGGGGCGAGATGGTAGACTGAGCGGACGTCCTTGATTGCCAGGGCGAGGCCGCGACCGCTCTCCAGGTCCACGGTGGCGCACTCGGAGGCACCGGCCGACTCCGCCAGCGCGCGCGACCTCTCAGTCCGGATGGCAGCCCGCACCTTTACGCCGCGTGCGGCCAGAGCGCGTACCACCCCGGCCCCGGTCTTGCCTCCTGCCCCGATGACGAGAACGGGCGCGTCGAGTGGCAGCACTGAGCGGGTCGAACTGGTCACACCCAGAAGCCAACCGCGGCACGCGGGTCTGCATCATCGTCAATTGCTGCCATCATCTGTCCGTGGCGATGGACAAGTCCCCGCCAACTCGACACGCACTGGCTCGGGAGTGTCCAGCGGCGGCACCACGCATCCCGGCTGTTCGTCATACCCGGCGACGACCACATGGACACGTAAACCCACAACCTTGCGCTGTGCAGGACCGCGCTCCTTATCCTTTGTCGACCGACAGCTTGCCCAGCCCTCGAAGGCTTGAAACCAGCATCCAGGTGGCGAGCTGTTCTGGGGTCGCGGCGTAACGATTCGGTAAAGCGTTTGCGGGCATCAGTTCGCTGACCTGCAGTGATGCCGTTATGGGAGCGTGACCACACCTCCGGCGTGACGTGAGGTCTTGACAGGTCTTCCAGACACGTCCACTCTTTCTGAGAGAGCCCGTGGGAGCGCTACCACGCCAAGTGATGGGAGCGATTCCACGCCTCGGGTCCATAGGGTCCACGCGTCCGGACGGCGTCCGCCACGGCCGCAGATTGTCACGGCGAGGACGCCGTGCAACTGACAAGGGAGTCATTGTGCGCAAGACCAATAGCAGAACGTGGACGCTCGTCGCGGGGGTCACGGGCATTGCCCTGCTCGCCGCGGCCTGTGGCTCAAGCACCCCGAGCGGCACAGCCACCAAGACCGCAAGCACCACCGAGAAGATGACCCTGACCGTGGCCACCTTCAACGAGTTCGGCTATGAGAACCTCCTCGCCGAGTACACCAAGCTCCACCCGAACATCACGGTCGTGCAGAAGAAGGCAGCGACTTCGAACGAGGCTCGCGACAACATGAACACGCGGCTCGCCGCCGGCTCGGGCCTCTCGGACGTCGAGGCGATCGAGGTCGACTGGCTCCCCGAGCTCATGCAGTACCCGAGCAAGTTCGTCGACATGAAGGACCCGTCGGTCGACGGGCGCTGGCTCGACTGGAAGGTCGCCCAGGCGACCACCAAGGACGGCGTGCTCATCGGCTACGGGACCGACATCGGCCCCGAGGGCGTCTGCTACCGCTCCGACCTGTTCAAGGCAGCCGGGTTGCCGACCGACCGCGCCGAGGTTGCCACGCTCCTTGGGGGCGCCGACGCCACGTGGGACGGCTACTTCGCCGCTGGCAAGAAGTTCAAGGCCTCTGGCGCCAAGGCGCCGTGGATGGACTCAGCCGGCGCCACATACCAGGGCATGATCAACCAGGTCAAGAACGCCTACGAGAAGGACGACGGCACGGTCATCGCCCTCGAGAACCCCGATGTCCGCAAGATCTATGACACGGTGCTGACCGCCTCCACGACCGACGGGCTCTCAGCCCACCTCGCTCAGTGGAGCGAGGACTGGAACTCCTCGTTCCAGAAGAACGGTTTTGCCACGATGCTCTGCCCCGGGTGGATGCTCGGCGTCATCTCGGGCAACGCCAAGGGCGTCACCGGCTGGGACATCGCCGATGTCTTCCCCGGTGGCGGCGGCAACTGGGGCGGCTCGTTCCTGACCGTACCGGCGCAGGGCAAGCACCCGGCCGAGGCCAAGGAACTGGCCAACTGGCTCACCGCTCCGGAGCAGCAGATCAAGGCGTTCGTCGCCAAGGGCACGTTCCCGAGCCAGCAGCAGGCCCTCACGAGCAAGGATCTGCTCTCGGTCACCAATGAGTTCTTCAACAACGCGCCGACCGGTCAGATCCTCGCCAACCGGGCCAAGGCTGTCACGGTCGCCCCGTTCAAGGGCAAGAGCTACTTCGCGATCAACGACGCGATGCAGCAGGCCCTGACCCGCGTGGACGTCGACAAGACTGACGACCCTGCGTCGTCCTGGACCAAGTTCGCTACGGCCGTCAAGAGCCTGGGCTGAGGGACGCGAGCCCGCGGGTCCGCCGCGAGCTCGCCGGTCGAAACCGGTGAGCTCGCGGCGCGCCGCCGCACCCGCAACCCAGCCGCCGTCGTCCCCAGCCAGACCCGCCTCGAAGGAATCCCATGGCCGTGATCACCACCCCTGAACTCGACCCTGCTCCGGGCCGAGCACCTCGGCGGATCGCGTTCCGCCAGCGGATCGGGCGTTGGGACGTCAAGGCCTCTCCCTACCTGTACGTCTCTCCGTTCTTCATCCTCTTTGCCATCGTCGGCCTGTTCCCGCTCGGTTACACCGCGTGGGTCTCGTTGCACGACTGGAACCTGATCGGCGGCAAAGGCGACTTCGTCGAACTGGACAACTTCACCAACGTGCTGGCCCAGCCCAACTTCCGGACCGGGCTGCGCAACACGTTCAGCATCTTCCTGCTGTCGTCCGTGCCCCAGGTCTTCGCCGGTCTGGTGCTCGCTGCGGTGCTCAACGCCAACCTGCGCGCGAAGACCTTCTGGCGCATGGGAGTGCTGCTGCCGTACGTGGTTGCGCCGGTTGCTGTCGGGCTGATCTTCTCGAAGATGTTCGCCGACCAGTCGGGCATGTTCAACACGCTCCTGGGCAACGTCGGGATCGACCCGATCCGCTGGCACGCCGACGTGCTGGCGAGCCACATCGCGATCGCCACCATGGTCAACTTCCGGTGGACCGGCTACACCACCCTCATCCTGCTCGCGGCCATGCAAGCCGTTCCGAGCGACCTGTACGAGGCCGCCGTGATCGACGGCGCGAGCCGTGCACGGCAGTTCTTCTCGGTGACAGTCCCCATGCTGCGCCCCACCATCATCTTCGTCGTGATCACCTCGACGATCGGCGGGCTGCAGATCTTCGACGAGCCGCGCATGTACGACCAGTTCGGCCAAGGCGGCGCCGATCGTCAGTGGATGACCGTGACGATGTATCTCTACGAGCTCGGCTGGGGTGCCCAGAAGAGCTTCGGGCGTGCCGCCGCCGTCGCCTGGATCCTGTTCCTCATCATCATTGCCATCGGCCTGCTGAACTTCTTCCTCACCCGGCGGATCTCCACGTCCGGGTCCCGCGCCGGAAGGGACAAGCGATGAGCTCCATCGGCATGATCAAGCAGACCTCGGGTGCGGGCGCCGCCCGGGCCGTCGCGCGTCGTCGGGCACGGCAAGTCGGACAAGGAAGCGGCGGGGCGGGTGCGAACCGCCGGCCCCGTTGGGTGACCTACTCGATCCTCACGTTCGTGCTGCTGGTCTCCGCATACCCGCTGTACTACTCGTTCCTGCTCGGCTCCTCCGACGCCCAGACGATCGCGCAGAACCCGGTGCCGTCGCTGGTCCCGGCGAAGCACTTCTTCGACAACGTCGAACGTGTGCTGACCTCGGACATCCAGTTCTGGAAGGCGCTGACCAACTCGGTCATCGTCGCGTCCGTCACCTCGATCTCGGTCGTCGCGTTCTCCACCCTGGCCGGGTTCTCGTTCGCCAAGCTCCGCTTCCGAGGTCGGCGCGGGCTACTCGTCTTCGTCATCGCGACGATGGCCGTGCCGACCCAGCTGGGCATCGTCCCGCTGTTCATCGTCATGGCTCAGCTTGGCTGGACCGGTAAGCTCGTGGCGGTCATCGTGCCTGGGATGGTCACGGCATTCGGGGTGTTCTGGATGACCCAGTACCTCGAGGAGGCGCTGCCTTATGAGCTCATCGAGGCTGCCCGTGTCGACGGCTGCTCGATGATCCGAACGTTCTGGCACGTCGCGATGCCGGCCGCGCGGCCAGCCGCCGCGATGCTCGCCCTGTTCACCTTCGTCGGATCGTGGACCAACTTCTTCTGGCCGTTCATCGTGCTCGGCTCGAACAACCCCACGCTGCCCGTGGCGGTCCAGCTGCTGCAGGCGTCCTACTTCAAGGACTACTCGCTCATCCTGGCCGGCGTCACCCTGTCGACGATCCCCTTGATCATCGTCTTCGCCTTTGCGGGGAAGCAGCTTGTCTCCGGAATCATGCAAGGAGCGGTCAAAGGATGACGACCCACAGCAACCACATCGGCACGAACGCCGAGGCTGTCCCGACGACAGGCGCGCTCGCGTTCCCGCCCGGATTCCTGTGGGGGGCGGCCACTGCGGCCTACCAGGTCGAGGGCGCGGCCCACGAGGACGGTCGGCGCGACTCGATCTGGGATGCCTTTGCGAAGGTTCCCGGGGCCGTCCTCGACGGGCACGACGGCGAGGTGGCGTGCGACCAGTACCACCGCTACCCCGCTGACGTCGCACTCATGGCCGACCTCCACCTGGCCTCCTACCGGTTCTCGACCTCCTGGGCGCGCGTCCGCCCCGACGGCGGCGCCGTCAACCCCGCAGGCCTCGACTACTACTCGCGCCTGGTCGACGAGCTGCTGGGCCACGGGATCACGCCCTGGCTGACTCTCTACCACTGGGACCTGCCGCAGCGGCTCGAGGACAAGGGCGGCTGGACCAACCGGGACACCGCCTACCTGTTCGCGGAGTACGCCGCCACGATGCACGAGGCTCTGGGCGACCGGGTCGATGTGTGGACCACGCTGAACGAGCCCTGGTGCTCAGCCTTCCTCGGCTACACCGCGGGTGTGCACGCGCCCGGGCGCCAGAGCCCCGCCGACGGTCTCGCGGCCGCCCACCACCTGATGCTCGGCCACGGGCTCGCGGTGCAGGAGCTGCGTTCGCGCGCGCCGGAGGCGGACCTCGGGATCACGCTGAACATGGACCTGCCTGACCCGCTCGACCCCAAAGACCCCGGTGACGTCGATGCAGCTCGCCGGGTGGACGGCCAGTTCAACCGCATCTTCCTCGACCCGATCCTGCGCGGCCGCTACCCCGAGGACGTCCTGGACGACGTCGCACCGTTCGGGCTGCTCGACCATGTCAAGGACGGCGACCTGGCGATCATCTCGAGCAAGATCGACACGCTCGGCGTGAACTACTACCACGGCCAGGCCGTCAGCTCCCGACCTGCACCCGCCCCGGTCGGCAGCGAGGCGCCCGTCGCGCGGCTGACGTCATCGCCCTTCCCGGCCGCCGACGGCGTGTTCAGCCACCCGCGCGGACTGCCGGTCACCGCAATGGGTTGGGAGGTCCAGCCCGAGGGCCTGACCCGTGTGCTGGTCCGGTTGCACGAGGACTACACAGGCCCGGCCGGCGTGGCCCTGTATGTGACGGAGAACGGCGCCGCCTACCAGGACACCCCGGACGCGGACGGGTTCGTGGCTGATGACGAGCGCCGGGACTTCCTGGACCTTCACCTGCGCGCGGTGCACGACGCGATCGCGCGCGGCGCGGACGTGCGCGGATACTTCGCGTGGTCGCTGCTGGACAACTTCGAGTGGGCGTGGGGCTACCACCAGCGCTTCGGTATCGTTCGCGTCGACTACGACACCCAGGTGCGCACACCCAAGGCCAGCGCCCTCTGGTACGCCAAGGTGGCAGAGAACAACACGGTGCCCGCGCAAGACTGATGGATACGACCTGGACGATCACTGAGGGAAGGCGTTGGCGATGACGACCGAGGAACGACAGGCGACACTGTCGACGTCGAACGTCTCGCGGTCGGCCGCGCCGACGCTCGATCAGGTCGCTGAACGCGCAGGAGTATCGCGTTCGACCGCCTCCCGCGCGATCAACGGTGGCCTGCGCGTGTCCCCGGAAGCCCAGGCGTCGGTGGACGCAGCGGTCGCCGACCTCGGGTACATCCCCAACCTCGCGGCGCGCGCGCTCGTCACGAGGCGCACCAGCTCGGTGGCACTCGTAGTGCCCGAACCGGACGAACGCGTCCTGAGCGACCCGTTCTTCGCGAGCACGATCCGCGGGCTGAATGCGGCGCTGCGCACCACCGACCTTCAGCTGGTTCTCGTGATGGCGCGGCCGGAGGACATCGCGACCCGCACACTGCGATACCTGCGCGGCGGGCACGTGGACGGTGCCGTCGTCGTCTCCCACCATCGCAACGACGTCCTCGCGGACGAGCTGCACCAGTCTGGTCTGCCCACCGTCTTCGTCGGGCGCCCGTTCGGGGGCGGCCACCACGTCCACTACGTCGACGTGGACAACACCGGCGGGGGGCGGCTGGCCGCCGAGCATCTGCTGGGTATGGGTCGTCGCCGGATCGGCACGATCGCCGGACCTCAGGACATGTCCGCTGGCCTCGACCGGCTGGCGGGCTGGTCGGCAGCGCTCGGCGAGGTCGGGCTGGCGACTGATGCCGTCGCCTATGGAGACTTCACCACGACCGGCGGCGCGGGCGCGGCGGCGCAGCTCCTCGCCGAGCACCCAGACGTCGATGCCCTCTTCGTCGCATCCGACCTGATGGCTGTGGGCGCGCTCTCGGTGCTGGCCGGTGCCGGGCGACTGGTGCCTGGCGACGTCGCAGTGGTCGGTTTCGACAACCTGGGCGCGGCGACCACAACGTCACCCACGTTGACCACCATCGTGAACCCCGTGGTCGCCATGGCCCGCACCGCCGGGGAGATGCTGATCGATCTGCTCGCTGGGAAGAATGTGGACCAGGCCCCGGTCATCTTCGCCCCCGAGCTCGTGATCCGCCTCTCGGCCTAGAGCTCATGTCAGACCAGTGCCGGGATGGGTGCCCGTCTCGTTGGTTGGTCGCTGTCTACCCCAGGTAGTTGGACGAGTCGACGTAACGGCCCCGGGGCGGGCCCTGTGATTCGTCTGCCTGTTCCATCGTGGGCGGTCGGGACGGCGGTTGGGTCACCCTGGCTACGTGGCTGGCCCCGTGCTGGGCAAAAGCGTGGTGGTGGGGTTTGAGCTGTGCTGTGGGAGATGGGCGTCCCGCTGGGCTTGGGGTGGCGGGCTGGGTAGGCGTCGGCGACTCGGTGGTTGCCCTGACAGGCTCGTGACGGCGAGGTCTTGTCGAGGCGTGTGGCCTCGGCACGTCGAAGACGGCCCAGACGACCTTGCCGACGGGGGCGGCGGGCAGAACCCCGAAGGCGTGTGAGAGGCCAGCGACAATGGTGAGCCCGCGGCGGTGTCGGTCAAAGTCATAGTGCTGCTGGTGGTGCGGCAGGTCCGAGCTCCGGTCCGCAACGGTCAGGCGCAGTGCGCCACCGTTCCAAGCCAGGGACACGTCGATGTCGGTGCCGGCATGCAACGCCGCGTTGGTCACGAGCTCGCTGGCCACCAGACAAACACAGGGAATGGCCGCGCCCAGCTGCCATTTCAGCAGGGCGCGAGTGACGAAGTCCCGCGAAGCGCGCGCGGCGGTTGGGTGTGGCGCGAGACGTATCCGCTCAACGGTCGGCGTGGGGGACGCCAGTATTTCTGCCACCGCGTTAAGCACCGACTTGGCCACGATTAGGTGCTCGGCGAGGGGGCGGGCCTTCAGCTCCGTGAGGACCCGCTCATCTCGGCAAGCCACGGCGATCGGAATCCCGGGCCAGTCCCGAACGTGCCGCCCTGCGGTCGCGAGCATGTCCACCGCGTCCGGCTCGGCGTCCTCGAGCACGGCGGACACGTCGCAAACCACGCCGCGGGGCCCGTCGGACAAGGCCAGCTGGATCGCTCGATCCAGATCCTCGACGACATCGCTGAGCCACCCGGCGACCTCAAGGACCACAACGTCGCCCAAGGCGTACATCCTGACCTGCTGCAGCTTCGGGCTCGCGGCCATGTGGGCGGGAGCCCGGGCCTTGAACCCGTCATCGGCGCGGTTCAAAGGGCCCAATGGAGCGTGTTGTCGGTGCCTCGACGGCTGAGTCATGGCGAACTCTCTTCCGTAGCCTCTGGCAATTAGCACGGGGACCACAACGCCCGAAAGTAGCCCCGGGCCAAGCCACACCTCCACGACGGGAGGTGCTCCAATACCAACGCTACGCTTGCGATACGTCGAAACCCATAGTCAAAAAAGCGCATGCGCCGCACGGATCAAGCCAGCCAGCGAACAGCCTAAGGAGAATCCCGTAGTTCACCACGGGTGGCAGGTGCGCCTCTGGGTGCGCCTTGTGGGGTTCAACGCCAACGGTGTCAGCACCCGTGACTGCGCTTTTCTGGGTACCTGTTGCCTCACGTCAATACCTCCGGGAGGCTACTTCGTTGCCTCATTTGAAAACCTCCGGTGGTCTCTGGCGTTCCATGCGGCGTTGACCGGCGGTTTCGAGCGGGGTGCCTTTTTCGCCTGAGCGAGGACTTCGAGCTGTCCGGTCAGGGCAAGGATCTGTCGCGACAGTGCTGCCGGCTTGATCCGTCGGAACGCGGCGTTCATCGCGATGACCGGCCGCTTGCCGACATCCTTGTGGGCCACTGCCCGCTGATGCGGTGTCTTGGCTTCGTCGTGTCGCTTGGTGACCTTCGCGCCGTTGCGCTGTTTGAACACCAGCTTCTGCTGGGGCAGGAAGTAGTTCGTGAACAGGGCGTCCAGCTCCCAGATCTCGTTGAGCTTGGCCAGCTCGGCGGGGGTGTCATACCGGTAGTAGCCCACCAGCTCCCGCACCCGGGCCCAGTTCTTCTGCTCCACATGCGCGCCGTCGTTCTTGTTGCCAGGGCGCGACCGGGTGAAGGTGATCTTCTGGTCCGTGCACCAGGCCAGCAGGTTCTCGTTGATGAACTCGGACCCGTTGTCGGAGTCGATCCCCAGAATCGGGAACGGGAAACACGCCACGACGTGCTCGAGAGCCTCAAAGACCCACCTGGCGGCCTTGTTGCGCACCGACCGGTTCACCGTCCACCCGGTCGCAATATCGGTGACAGTCAACGTGAAACAGAACTCGCCCGAGGCGACGCCACCCTCATGACCGACCAGGTCGATCTCCACGAACCCCGGCACAGCGTCGTCCCAGTCAGCCCAGGTCCGGATCGGGATCTGGGACTTCAACAACGAACCGGGCTTGGTGTGTGAACGTCCGCGCACGATCATCTTGGCCCGCTCACCGGCCAGCCGGCGGTCGATCGTGGCCGCACTCATCGCGACCAGCAAAGCCGCCTCGCCGTCGGTCAGGTCGAGCTCCCCGTCGCGGCGCAGAATCGGCACCAGGACCCCAAGCATCGGCGCCAGCCGCTTACCCGCCGGAGCCCGCAGGACCGCCCAACACGTGATCAACGCGGCGATGATCCTCGGCCCATACGTCGGTCCCCGAGGCGCACGAGCCTTGACCACCTTCAACTTCAACCCCCCACGCAGACTCGCACGTGCGTAGTCCCGGTGCCAGCCGGTCAGCTCGACCAGCTCATCCAGGATCGCCGACTTCCTAGCCCGGTCGGCGCGGGCATACGCCTGGGCTTTCGCCTTCGTGACAGCTGCGCGTTCGCTCATCGTCAGACCCATCAACACGGCGTAACCAACGACGACGGCAACTCAGTGATCGACACACCGCTAGGCGGAGGTTTTCAGATGAGGCAACGTATCCAGCTACACGGAGGTTTTAGGTGAGTCAACTCGGGGTATGTTTTTAAGCGTATTTCGAGCGTAGCGTTGGTACTGCTGGACCTCCGCCTCGGAGGCGCCAACTGGTCCGGGCTTGGTGGTTCTCGGGCTGTGGCGCGGGGACCACGGAAAAGAGTTCGTCATGACTCAGCCATCGCGGTTAACGCCGCCCACGCAGCGATCGACGCGGGTTGTCGGGGGTACCAAGAGGGACTTGGTAGGCGACGTCATGACCCGAGACGTACGGGTGGCCTCTCCCGAGACCACCCTCCGTGAGCTCGTCCGCGCGATGGGGGATCACCATGTGCACGCGCTGCCGGTGGTCGACGACATGCGGCGTGTGCTCGGCATAGTTGCGGTGAGCGACCTACTGGGCGATGAGTTGACTGCAGAGCATGTTCGGACGCGTCTGGAGCACCGTGGACGAGTGCGGTCGGTCGGCTTGACGGCAGGCGAGATCATGACGTCGCCCGCGGTGACCATCGACCAGGAGCGGACGGTCAGCCAGGCCGCGCGGGTACTGCACCAGCGGCACATCGGCCGACTGCCTGTGGTCGAGCCCAACGGTCGGTTGATCGGCATCGTGACCCGCAGCGACCTGATCACCGTCTTCCTTCACTCCGACGAGGAACTGCTCGCAGCCGTCAAGGAGGCCATCGCCGTGGTGGACAGCTCCGCCTCGCCCGCGATCTCGGCAACGGTCCGTAGCGGCGTCGTGGTGCTGCAAGGGTCGGTCCTGCTGCTCAGCAAGGTGTTAGCCGTCAGCGACTTTGTCCGTCGGGTCCCGGGCATTGTGCGCATGGACGTTGAGGTGACCGCGGCATACGACGACGTGCACTCGACGATGGCCGGTCCGCGACCCGACCTGTAGCCATCCCGCCATCCCCCTTTGCGAGCATGCTGCTGGCTCCAAGTCTGAACCAAGATTCAGCCGCTAGCGTCCGGGAATGCGACTGTTGAGCTCGGTGTTCGTACCTGAACAACCCCGATCGCCTGGACCTCTACCCACCCAGCTCGGAGCTGGTCACGCGCGCCGCGACCATGGGCGCAGTCCCGCCATCCTGACCCACTCTTCCATCACATTTCAGGATCAGAGCGACCGAGCGCTGATAACTTGCAGAGTGACTTCAGGATCGTGAGCCCCATCGTGGGTCCCCGCGACGACAGGTCTGAGAGGTCCAACGCAAGACGCCGGCGCGGGGTCGGATGGTGCACCCAAACGCCTTGAATCGCAACGCATCCAGGGATGCGCGTGACCACCTGGAGGCGCAACGCCTCGCTGCGGAAACCAACGGAAGGATCGAACATGACGGCAGTCACCCAACGGGTCGTCGCCCTCAAAGATCTTGCGAGTCTGGTGAATCAGCGTGTCGGCGTCAGCCGCTGGCACCGTGTCACCCAGGAGCAGGTGAACCTGTTCGCCGAGGCAACCGGGGACCATCAGTGGATCCACGTCGACCCCGAGCGACCCCGAGCGAGCCCGGACGGGACCGTTCGGGACGACGATCGCCCATGGCTACCTCACGTTGTCCCTCGCGCCGATGCTGATCGCGGACGTTCTCGAGGTGACCGGAGCGTCCCGGTTGGTCAACTACGGTATCGAGAAGGTCAGGTTTCCCATGCCGGTGCCCGTCGGGTCCCAGGTGCGGATGGCGGTCGATCTGGTCGGTGCCCAAGAGACCCCCGAGTGGGTGCAGACCACATGGCGCCTCACGTTCGAGATCGAGGGCGTGGCCAAGCCGGCCTGCGTGGCCGAGGTTTTGATGAGGCACTACTTCTAGTAATCGTCACGTTGAGCTGGTGATCGGCACGTTGAGCTGGTGATCGGCACGTTGAGCGGGTGCGAGCTTCCAGGTGCACCCGCCGAAGCCGCCTTGGGCAGTTCAGCCGGGCCACAGTGATAGCAGCTAGGCGGTGCCGGCGGCTGTGGTGATGGTGACGTCGCTGCTGGTGGTCGAGGTCAGTTTCCCGTCGGTGGCGGTCAGCGTGTAGGTGCCGGCCTTGTCGATGGCGCATCCGGTGAATCGGGCGATGCCGGCCACGGCCGTGGTGGGGTTGGTGTCGCAGGTCAGGGTGGCGCCGTGGGGGGTGGTCAGGGTCAGGGTGACCGGGCTGGTGTCGGTGGTGACGGTGTTCCCGGCGGTGTCCTGGATGGTGACCGCGGGTTGGCGGGTCCATCCGGTGTCGCTGGTGGCGGTGGGGGCTGGTGCGGTGGTGAAGTGCAGCTTGGCGGGGGCGCCGGCGGTGATGCTGACGTCGCTGCTGGTGGTCGAGGTCAGTTTCCCGTCGGTGGCGGTCAGCGTGTAGGTGCCGGCCTTGTCGATGGCGCATCCGGTGAATCGGGCGACGCCGGCCACGGAGGTGGTGGGGTTGGTGTCGCAGGTCAGGGTGGCGCCGTCGGGGGTGGTCAGGGTCAGGGTGACCGGGCTGGTGTCGGTGGTGACGGTGTTCCCGGCGGTGTCCTGGATGGTGACCGCGGGTTGGCGGGTCCATCCGGTGTCGCTGGTCGCGGTGGGGGCCGGTGCGGTGGTGAAGTCCAGTTTGGCGGCAGGGCGGATCACGACATAGGGGCTCAGAGAGCTGGCCGTCGCCGGTTTGTGCAGGATGGCGCCCAGGGTGGGTTTCGGTGCGGTGTTGTTCTTGTCGGTGACCCCTTGGACGGTTCCCGCGACCGTCTGGATGGTTCCGGCGCTGGAGCCGTCGAAACGCTGCTGCCATGCGAGAACCGTTGCCAGGTATGCGGTGGAGTGGTTGTAGGCCAGAATCGCCGATCGCAGACTCGAGGGGAGAGCGAGATCGCGACCGCCTGCGCACAGGTAGCGGGCGGCGGAGGCTGCGGCGTCGTAGACGTTCTGCGGGTCCACTCGTCCGTCGCCATCCCCGTCCACCCCGAACGCCGCCCAGGTGCCAGGAATGAACTGCATCGGGCCGACGGCGCGGTCCCATTGAGTGTTGCCGTCCAGCCGACCGCCGTCGGTGTCACTGATCGCGGCAGTAGCTACGCCATCAAGTACCGGTCCCAGCACCGGCGGCACTGCGCGGTGGGCGGCGTCGAGCGAGCGCCCTGCCAGCGATCCGGATTCCACCTGTCCGATCGCGGCCAGCAGGCTGACCGGCAGGTGGCACTCCGGCGGTGCGCCGGCGACGGCCTGGCGGTAGGCCGCGAGCAGCACGTCCGGCACCGACCACGGGTTGGACGGGAGCACCGCAGGGCGGACTGTGGCGGTCCCTCCCGCCGCGGGCGGCGCGGACGTCGCGGGCGGCGCGGGCGCAGGTTCCGGCACCTCCGTCACGGACGCGGGCGGCTCGTCGGTGGGCGCCGGTTCCGCCGTTGCAGAGGTCGTTGCACGGAGTCCGTCAGTGCTTTGCGAGGGCGTGGCCGGCAGCACGGAACCGACGAGCAGCACAAGTACTGCCGCGATGGACGGCGCTGGTGCGAGCAGTCGGCGGCGTCCCCGGGTGGGCCATGGTCGATTGCTCATATCCGGCTCCGCGCTGCGGCGCCGACCCGTTGGTCGACCCGCTCGCTGGCGCTACTGACAATCGCCACAAGCTGTTGGTCCACCTGCGCCACAAGGTCTCGCCCACCCGGCACGATGTCCATGAGCTTAGGCATGTTCATCATCTCCCTGTGGCTGCAGGCGTTTTCGGCGACATGGGCAACCACGTTAGGACATGCGGAGACCGCGAGGATCCCACAAACCGCGTATTCATGGCCCGCGGAAGAGTCCAAGTGGGTGGCGAGCGAGCCCACATCGCGACCTGATGACGGACACATGACAGTTCCGTAATGGATCCGATCAGGGCCTGGCGAGCGGTGGACATTGGGTGGGTCTAGCGAGCAACTGGGCTTGCCGGGAAGGTGAAGCAAAATGCGCGAACTGTGGGCGACCTCTGCAACAGCGAACACATCCCTGAGCGGGAAGATTCTCGCGAACCGGCGGAGGGTGAGCAGACCGCCGAAGCGGCCGCTCTGGCAACGGATTGTGACCGCCGCCACTGCCATGGCCATGCCGGTGGCGCTGCTCGTCGCCCTGCCCGCACTGCCGGCCCAGGCGGCGACGACGAGCGACCTGACGGTCACCGTGAGCAGCGCGCGCACCGAACCACGCTTCTCCACCGGCGGGGTCGTCACCGGGGTCGTCAAGGGTGCGCCCATCGCGGACTTCAAGTACATCCTCAATGTCGACACCACCGGGACCACCGACCAGCGGTCCCCCGCGGTCGGATCCGGTTGCTCTGCCCTGGACCCGGGCTATCCGAGCTCCTGCCTCTGGCCGTCGATTGCGGAAAACTCGGGCGGGAGCCCGATCTACACCCAGGGTGACCAGAGCGACTTCCCACTCCTTGCCCTGCCGGACGGTCGCTACCTGATCTCCGTCATCGCCGACGGCTACAAGATCGATGGTGCGCATTTCTGCGTCGACACCGTCGTCCCCGCGGAGCCCGGCTGCGCCAATCCCCTGGCTGGTCCCCTCACGGTGACGCTGCAGCCCAACCCGCTGCCCGACGGCACGGTCCGGGCGCTCGTCTTCGAGGACAACGCGCCGACCAACATGGGTTGGGACGTGGGCGAGAACCTCATGGCCGGCTTCGTCGGCGGTCTCGCCGACACCCTGGGCGCGATACAGACCGACGTCTACGGCAACCCGCTGTGCACCAGGTAAGCTGTCTGCGCGCATCCGGCGGCACCTGCATCAGAGGACGCCAGCACCGTCAGGTGAACAGCGCTACCTGGAGGCCGGCGGCGTGCAGCTCGACCTCCACCGCCGCAGGGCCGTCACCGCCAATGGACCGGTGTGCCTGACCGGACGAGAGTTCGCGCTTCTTGCCCACCTGATGCGTCGCAGCAACGACGTGTGCTCGCGCGAAGAGCTGCTCCACGACATCTGGGACCTGAGCTTCGACCCCGGCAGCAACGTGGTCGACGTGTGCGTGCGCCGACTGCGCTCGAAGCTGCAGCCGACCCCTCCTATCGAGACGGTGCGCGGTGCCGGCTACTGCTTCTACGATGAGTGAAGCCGCCCGGCTCACGGGCCCGCTCGACGCCGGTCGGTTCGACCGCCGGCACCTTGTCGCGGCGTGGACGGCGTGGGCGCTGGCTTGCACAACCGTCATGTTCGTGCGACCCGGCCAGGAAACCATTCCGTATCACCTGGGCTGGGCCGGATTCGCGCTTGCCTTCGGACTCGGTACCTGGAGCAGGTGGCAGCTGGTGACGGCGCTGGCCTGGTACACGCTCGCGACAGGGGCTGTCCTCGAACGGAACTGGCTGCTCGGCCGTATCGGGTGGGACGAGACCACCGAGATCCCCTTGATGTTCCTGCTCATCCTGATGATGGTGTGGCACATTCGGCGACGCCAGGCTGCGCTGGGTCAGATCACGAGGCTGGCCGCGCGCGACATACAAGCCTCCCAAGATCGCGCGCAGCTGATGCAGCTGACCTCCCATGAGCTACGCACTCCGCTGACCATCGCGCAGGGCTACCTCGAGCTCTTGCAGACGCGAGCCATCGAGCTCGAGAACCAGGCGGACCTCTCCGTGGTGGCTGACGAGCTGAAGCGACTCTCGCGGGTCAGCGATCGGCTGATCCGGATGATCCAGCTGCAGGATGACCCGACCAGCGAGATCGTGGACGTCGACGAGGTCATGGCTCAAGCAGTCGAGCGTTGGCGGGTTGTCGCGGACCGTCAATGGATTCTGGACGTCGGCGCCGGGCGTGCGCTGGGGTTGCCCGAGCGGTTGCGCACCGGGCTCGACACGCTCGTGGAGAATGCGATCCGCTACACCTCGGAGGGAGACACGATCCGACTGGCCGGGTCCCGCCGTCACGAGCAGGTCTTCATGGGCGTGTTCGACAGTGGCGTCGGTTTGAGCGACCAGCAGATCATGGCCATCAACGCCGGCGACGAATCGACGCCGGTGTCAACAACGGTCGGAACGGTGGCGGGTGTGGAAACGACTGGAAGCCTTCGGGGAACCGGCCTCGGCCTGAGCATCGTGCGAGCCCTCGCACACGCGCGCGGTGGAACCTTGAACGCGTCCCACGCACCCGAGGGCGGGGCCGCGATGGTCATCAGCTTCCCTCTGCACCTGCCCAAGGAGGTCACCCCGTTTGTTCGTCAGGTTCTCCCAGATACCCTGCCCGTTCGTCCCGCGCCGCACACAAAGAGGCGTGAGTCTCGCAAGCCCGTGTCCGCAATGCCCCCCATCGGATCGTGAGCCGGTCAACAAGGCTTCACCCGTCCTCGCCGAACGTGCCCGGCCAGCCACGCATGATCTTGCTCACCCACAGCGGGGGACCTTCGGCCTTGTGACCGGGCCCTCGGACGGGCAGCATCAGAGATGCCAACGTCCCACTTGGGTTTGACCTCACGCGCGGAGGTGGCGGTGAACGCCGTGGTCAGGCTTTCTCGCACGGAGTTCGATGCTGTCGTCATGGACCTGGACGGGGTCGTCACCGACACTGCTTCCCTGCACGAGATGGCGTGGAAGCGCATGTTCGACGGGTTCCTGGCCACCTGTCCACCGCGGCAGGGAGAGGACCACCGGCCGTTCGAGAACGAGGACTACCGGCGTTTCGTCGACGGCAGGCCTCGCTTCGACGGTGCAGCCGGCTTCCTGGCATCTCGGGGCATCGAGCTGCCTCCTGAGAAGGTCCACGCCCTGGCACTTCAGAAGGACGCCGACTTCCAGGACCTCCTGGGGCAGGAGGGCGCGAAGCTCCTGCCTGGCGCAGTGTCTCTGCTCACCGCGCTTCGCCGTGCGGGATTCCGGACGGCGATCGTGTCCGCGAGCCGCAACTGCAACGCGGTTCTGGGCCGGGCCGGCATCACCGAGCTGTTCGACGCGCAGGTGGATGGTGTTGTCGCTGCTGAGCTCGGGCTGCCGGGCAAGCCGGACCCGGCGGTCTACCTCGAGGCGGCAGGGAGGCTGAGGACTCCGCCAAAACGGTCCGTGGTGGTCGAGGACGCGTTGGCTGGGGTGGAGGCGGGTCACCGCGGCGGCTTCGGCCTGGTCATCGGCGTGGACCGCGCCGGACATCGGACGGAGCTGCTGGCTCACGGTGCAGACGTCATCGTCACCGATCTCGCAGGTGTCGACGTGGCGCAGCCATCCGCGGCGGAACGGCCGCGGCCATGAGCGACTGGGTCCTCGCCTACGAGGGTTTCGACCCGGCGCACGAAGGTCTGCGTGAAGCCCTCTGCACGCTCGGCAACGGGTACTTCGCCACCCGCGGAGCGGCACCGGAGTCGCGGGCGGACGGGGTCCACTACCCCGGCACCTACGTCGCGGGTTGCTGGAACCGGTTGAGTGACGAGGTCGACGGACAGACGGTTGACAACGAGAGCATGGTGAACCTGCCCAACTGGCTCCCGGTCACCATCGCGGTGGACGACGGAGAATGGCTCGATGTCGCGCAGGTGGAGGTGATCACCCAGCGGCAGGAGCTGGACCTGCGACGTGGCGTCCTCACGAGGTGGCTTCGCATCCGTGACTCGCAGGGACGGATCACGGGGCTGACCCAGCGGCGCTTCGTGCACATGAGGCGGGCTCACCTGGCCGGACTTGAGACGACGGTCATCGCAGAGAACTGGTCCGGCCTGCTGCACATCCGAACGGGTATCGACGGGACGGTGCGGAACACGGGCGTGGACCGCTACCGGAAGCTGGCCAGCGACCACCTCCTGTCGATCTCTCAGGGATCTCATGGTCCCGACACGATTGTGCTGACCGTGGAGACGAGCCAGTCCCGGATCAGGATCGCCACCGGAGCGCGAACCCGGCTTCGGCTTTCCGGCGAACGGTGCGACCCCCCCCGGCAGCTTCGGGCCGAGCCGGGCCTGGTCGAACAGGAGATGGCCGTGGCTGTCACGGCCGGCCAGATGGTGACGGTGGAGAAGGTGGTGGCACTGCACACCGTTCGCGACTGGGCTGTCTCGGAGCCGGCCGAGGCGGTGGTGGCGGAGCTGGAAAGGGCGGACGACTTCCAGGTGTTGCTCGACGACCACGCGCTGGCCTGGGCGCACCTGTGGGAACGGTTCTACACCGAGCTTGACGACGGTCACCAGGCCGGCCCGCAGGCTTCGCTCACCATCCGGCTGTATCTGTTCCACCTGTTGCAGACGTTGTCCCTGCACACGCTTGAGGCGGACGCCGGCGTGCCGGCCCGCGGGTTGCACGGCGAGGCCTATCGCGGGCACGTCTTCTGGGACGAGCTGTTCGTGCTCCCCGTGTTGACCCTGAGGGCTCCCGGTCTCACCCGGGCCCTGATGAGCTACCGGTACCGCCGGCTGCCAGCCGCCCGTGAAGCAGCCCTTGCCTGCGGTCTTACCGGCGCGCTGTATCCCTGGCAGTCGGGCAGCGACGGCCGCGAGGTGAGCCAGCTGATCCACCTCAATCCCCTGTCCGGACGATGGCTGCCCGATGTCAGCGCGCTTCAGCGCCATGCGGGCCTGGCGGTGGCCTTCACCGCGTGGCACTACTTCGAGGCGACCGGAGACATGGGCTTCCTCGATAGGGAGGGCGCTGAGATGATCCTGGACATCGCCCGCTACTGGGCCGCTCTCGCCACCCATGACCCGGACCTGGACCGTTTCGTCATCCGCGGCGTGATGGGACCCGACGAGTTCCACACCGGGTACCCCGGCGCCGAGGCTGCAGGCGTGGACAACAACTCCTATACGAACATCATGGCGGTGTGGGTGCTGCGCCGGGCTCTCGACGTCCTTGAGGCACTACCCGCGCGGCGACGGCTGGAGCTGACCAAGAGCCTCGGGCTGCGTCCCAGCGAGGAGAAGCGCTGGCGGCAGATGACCCACAAGATGTTCGTGCCTTTCCATCTCGGCGTCATCAGCCAGTTCGAGGGGTACGAGGACCTTGAGGAGCTCGACTGGGAGGCCTACCGAGATCGGTATGGCAACATCCAGCGCCTCGACCGGATCCTCGAGGCGGAGGGACGTTCGGTCAACGATTACCAAGCCTCGAAACAGCCCGATGTCCTGATGTTGTTCTATCTGCTCTCCGCGGACGAGCTAGGCGATCTGCTCAGCGATCTCGGCTACCCGATGGAGCAGGATCTGATCCCCAGGACTATCGAGTACTACCTCGGCCGTACCTCCCACGGCTCCACTCTCAGCGCCTTGGTGCATGCCTGGGTGCTCGCCAGGGCACACCGGGAGCAGTCGCTGGATTATTTCAAGCTCCTGCTGGAGAGTGACGTCGCCGACGTGCAGGGTGGCACGACCGCAGAGGGGATCCACCTGGCTGCGATGGCCGGAAGCGTCGACCTGTTGCAGCGGTGCTTCACCGGACTCGAGACGCGCGGTGGCGTGCTGCGGTTCAATCCACAGTGGCCCGAACAGCTCGGAACGTTCAACTGCCGGTTGAGGTTTCGCGGGAGCGACATCATCGTCCGGATCAGCAGCACCCTGCTGCGTGTCAGCGCGGAGTCCGACAACGTCCCCGAGTTCCAGGTCTCCTGTCGCGGTCAGCTGCTCACGCTACGGCCGGGGGAGTCTGTGGAGTTCGAGCTGCCGTCAGGTTGACGTCGTCGTCTCGTCACATGATTGCGTCGGGCGTCTCGCCGCCGACTGTCCGGTGATGTCCGCCTGAGACGCGGACGAACTGCGAGTGCGGCAGCGGACGCCACCGCCACGGCCCACCACCAGCTGAGGTCGCCGGGCCGGGGATGTTCGGGCAGTGGCTCGGCAACGACGGCTCGGCGAATTCGAAGCAGGCAGTAGGGCGTTGTCGCCGCGGCGAGACTCTCATCGTCCATCCGCCGAGGATCAACCCCGGCAGCGCGCGCGGCGAACCCGCTCGCCACCAGCACCTCGCGCAACAGACGGATCCGGTCGGGGTGATCGCTGACCTCCTCAACGATGCCGACCCAGCGCTCACCCGGGGGCCACACCTCCACGCGCGGCTGCGCCCTCACGTTGCGGTACCAGTCCGAGCCGGTGCCGAACCCGGCCGTGCAATACAGCTCACCGTCGACGATCGCGTAGTTGAGGGGCGTCCACCGCCGACTCCCGGTACGCCGTCCGGTGTGACCGAGCACGAAGATGCGACCCGACCCGGCCGGCCACACGTTCATCCAGCGCCCCAGTCCGAGACGCCACATCGCCACCATGAACGGGTTGAAGCGTCGAAAGGCGACCCTCAGCCGTTCGGCAGTCACATCGTCAGCAGTCACATCGTCAATGCGGTGCGGGCCGGGGTGAGGCCCCTCGTTGTTCACACCTTCCTTGGGACGGCACCGGTCAGGGTGCATACGAAACGTATCGCCTTGTGCCCGGCGTCGGCTGTCGGGCCGAACATCAGCGGGCAGCCCCCGTCGATCACGGTGATGCCTTGCTGCCGGCCGTATTCGGCGGCAGCCGCGGAGACGCTGCCGCCCCCGAAGGCACGATGCATCCACACCTGCTTGATGCCGAGCTCGGCGCACTCGCGCATCGTGACCTCGGCGGTCGCCGGCCGGGTCCCGATCACGACCGCGTCGACGCCGCCGGGGATCGATTTCAGGTCGTGGTAGCACAGATCGCCTTCGACCTCGTCCGCGTTCGGGTTGACGGCGAGCACCTCATACCCTCGGTCCCGAAGTCGTTGGTACACGACGTTGCTCCCGTGGCCGGCAGGGGTCCTGGAGACTCCGGTGACCGCGACCCGCTTGTTGGAGAGGAACTGGGCGGCTGCGTCCTTGATGGTTTCCATGGCTCCATTCTCTGCGGCAGTGGCGGCGCAGCGAGTAGGGCCGAAGGTCCCCGCCAGATCGCCCGGCCCTAACTGGAAAAGTCCGAAAGAGCTAGATTCTTCACAAACCGGATAAATCCACCAGGAGGATCCCCATGTCAACGGTCACGTCTAGCGGTCAAACTGGGCGGGCTCTCACGCCTCCTGAACAACCGAAACCCAAGATGACGCGCAAGTCCATTGCGGTCTGGGGGTCCGTTGCAGTGGTCGGTGCGGTCTGCTGGACGGTCCTGGCCCTGGCCCGCGGCGAGAATGTCTCCGCATTGTGGATCTTGTTCGCCGCGCTCTCGTCCTACGCGATCGCCTACCGGTTCTACTCCCGCTTCATCGCCTACAAGGTGCTCGGCGTCGACAACACCCGGGCCACTCCGGCCGAACGCCTCCAGAACGGCGTCGACTACGACGTGACCGACCGGAGGGTGCTGTTTGGTCACCACTTCGCGGCCATTGCCGGCGCCGGCCCGCTCGTCGGCCCGGTGCTCGCCGCCCAGATGGGTTATCTGCCAGGCACGATCTGGATCATCGTCGGCGTCATCTTCGCCGGCGCGGTGCAGGACATGGTGGTGCTCTTCTTCTCGATGCGCCGTAACGGCAAGAGCCTCGGCCAGATGATCCGTGAGGAGATCGGCACCATCGGCGGCGTCGCAGCACTGATCGCGGTCTTCGCGATCATGATCATCATCCTTGCGGTGCTCGCCCTCGTCGTGGTCAACGCCCTTGCCGGGTCCCCCTGGGGTGTCTTCTCGATCGGGCTCACCATCCCGATCGCGCTCTTCATGGGCTTCTACCTGCGCTACCTGCGGCCGGGTCGGGTCATGGAGGTCACCGTGATCGGTGTCGCTCTGTTGCTGGCGGCGATCATCGGTGGCAACTACGTCGGGCAGATGGGTCTGGCCGACGTGCTGACCCTCTCGCCGAACGCACTGGTCCTGGCTCTGGTTGTCTACGGTTTCGTGGCGTCCATCCTGCCGGTGTGGATGCTGCTGGCCCCGCGTGACTATCTGTCCACCTTCATGAAGGTCGGCGTCATCGCGCTCCTTGCGGTCGGGCTCGTCATCGCCCGGCCGATGCTCGAGAGCCCGGCGATCTCGGACTTCGCGATCAGTGGCCACGGCCCGGTTTTCGCCGGGAAGCTGTTCCCGTTCGTGTTCATCACGATCGCCTGCGGTGCCTTGTCAGGGTTCCATTCGCTGATCGCCTCGGGCACCACGCCCAAGATGATCGGCAAGGAGAGCCAGGTCCGGATGATCGGCTACGGCGGCATGCTGATGGAGTCGTTCGTCGCCATCAGCGCACTGATCGCCGCCTCGGTCATCAACCAGGGGATCTACTACGCGATCAACAGCCCCTCCGGCGCCACGGGCGGTACGCCGGCTGCGGCCGCGCAGTTCATCGGCACCCTCGGCATGACCATCACCCCGGCCGACCTCGCCGCCGCGGCACAGTCCATCCACGAGACCACCCTGATCTCCCGCACCGGTGGCGCGCCCACCCTCGCGTTCGGGATCTCGCTGATCTTCTCGAAGGCGTTCGGCGGAGGCCTCGCCGCGTTCTGGTACCACTTCGCGATCATGTTCGAGGCGCTGTTCATCCTCACCGCAGTCGATGCCGGCACCCGCGTCGGCCGCTTCATGCTTCAGGACACGATCGGCAACGTGTGGCCGAAGTACGCCGACGTCTCCTGGAAGCCCGCCGCCTGGTCGGCCAGCGCGGCCGTCGTCGGGTTGTGGGGATACATGCTGTGGGTCGGCGTGAACGACCCGCTCGGTGGCATCCACCAGCTGTTGCCGCTGTTCGGTATCGCCAACCAGCTGCTTGCGGCCATCGCGCTGGCCTTGTGCGTGACGTTGTTGATCAAGCACGGGAAGCTCAAGTACGCCTGGGTTGCCGGCATCCCCCTGGCATGGGACCTCATCATCACGATGACTGCCAGCTGGCAGAAGGTGTTCTCCGGCGACCCCAAGATCGGCTTCTTCTCCCAGCGCAACCTCTACCAGAGCGCTCTCGACCAGGGCAACCTGCTCAAGCCTGCGAAGAGCTTGGACGAGATGAACCTGATTATTACCAACGCCACCGTTGACGGCGTCCTGCAGGCGCTCTTCGCGCTGCTCACCCTCACCGTGATCTTCAGTGCGATCCCGGTCTGGATCAAGGCGGCGAAACTGGGCGGGCTGCCGACCAGCGAGGTACCGCACGTGCCGTCGCACATCGTCGCACCGGCCGACTTCTTTGCCACCGCGGATGAGAAGCAGGCGGTCCGTGAGTACGAAGCCATCGAGCGCGAGCTGGCCGCTGCTGAGCGCGAGCTGGCCGGATCCGGCAGACCGCGATGAAGGCAGCCGCGCTCAAGGCCGGGCGCGGGATCCTCTGGTATCTCAAACAGTCCACCGGCGAGGCCAAGTGGGACGAGTACCTCGAGCGCTGCCGCAATGACGGCGTCGAGCCCACCTCGCGCCGGGATTTCGAGCGGCACCGGGCCGAGCACAACGAGAAGAACCCGCGGGCCCGCTGCTGCTGACCGCGGCACAGTGGTTGCTACTGAACAAGATTTCTAGCTGTATCCGCCGGATCCGGGCTCTGTCCCAGGTCCGGCGGACTCAGTCTGCGGGCGGACTCAGTCTGCGGGCAATACGTTGGTGCCCCGCAGATGCCGGAAGACGAGGCTGGTCTCTGCGTGCTGGATGGCCGGGCTCGCGGCGAAGTACTCGAGGATGAAGTCGTGCAGTGCGGTCGTGTCGGCCGTCGCGACGTGCAGCAGGTAGTCCGTTCCCCCGGCGACGTGGAACACCTCGACCACGCCCGGCAGGTGTGGGGCCAGGGTGACGAAGGCCTCGATCTGGTCGCGGAGATGTGCCTGCATACGGACGGCAATGATCGCCTGAATGGGCAGGCCGACAGCGGTCAGGTCGATGTCCGCGTGGTAACCGCGAATGACGCCACTTTCACGAAGGGCCCGGACCCGCCCAAGACAGGTTGACGGCGCGATCCCCACCGCGGATGCAAGTGCGAGGTTGGGCATTCGGCCGTCGGCGGCGAGCAGTCTCAGAATCGCGTGGTCGATCTCATCGAGCACAGAGCGTCGAACGTTGTTCACCGGCATTGCCTCCAGACGTTCAGGCGCCGAATAGATGACAGCAAGTGGCGCTAGAAGCGAATGTAATGCGTAATCCTTGTTTGTGGACTCGTGAAGTGTCGACACTTGGACCAACAGTTGAACTTTCAGGAGGCATCATGAGCACCCTCGAGACTCGTGCAGTACATGCCGGTCGACGTGACCTTGCCGGTCTTGGCATCCATGTGCCCTCGATCGACCTGTCCACCACCAGTCCGCTGGCTGACGTCGAGTCCGGCGGCGACGCCTACGAGGTCCTGGCGACCGGTGGGCGGCCGATCCCTGGCGGCAGCCTTGTCTACGGCCGGCTGTGGAATCCCACCGTCGCCCGCTTTGAGGACGCTCTCGCCGAGCTCGAGGGCGCTGAAGAGGCCGTCGCCTTCGCCACGGGCATGGCCGCGATGACCGCCTGCCTTCTCGCCATGAGCGCCTCGGGCAAGCGGCATGTCGTGGCGGTCCGTCCGGTCTACGGCGGCACCGACCACCTGCTGGACAGCGGTCTGCTCGGCGTGGAGGTCACCTGGGCTGGCGCCAAGGAGATCGGGAATGCCCTGCGACCCGACACCGGTCTGGTGATCGTCGAGACCCCCGCGAACCCCACCCTGGCGCTGCTGGATCTCGCCGATGTCTGCGCGCAGGCCGGCGATGTCCCGGTCCTGGTCGACAACACCTTTGCCACGCCTGTTCTGCAGCAACCGATGCGGCACGGCGCAGCGCTCGTTCTGCACAGCGCCACCAAGTTCATCGGCGGCCACGGTGATGTCATGGCCGGCGTCGTTGCCACGGGCCCGGAATGGGCGGCGGCCCTGCGACGGGTTCGAGCCGTGACCGGCGCAGTACTTCACCCGCTCGCCGGCTACCTGTTGCACCGCGGGCTGCAGACCCTGCCTATCCGGGTACGAGCCCAGCAGGCGAGCGCCCAGCAGGTCGCAGAATGGCTGGTAGCCCATCCGGCAGTGGAGGCCGTGCACTATCCAGGCCTGCCCGGATGCGACCCCGACGACATCCTCGGTCGCCAGATGGCGGGCCCCGGATCCGTGCTGGCCTTCGAAGTGGCCGGCGGCTACCCGGCCGCGGCCGCCATGGCCAATGCCTGCAAGCTCATCAGCCATGCGGTCTCGCTGGGGGGCACCGAGACCCTGATCGAGCACCCCGCGTCCCTGACCCACCGGCCGGTAGCGGCGGAGGCCCGTCCGAACCCAGGCCTCCTGCGCATCTCGATCGGGCTCGAGGCTGTCGAAGACCTCTGCGCGGACCTCGACGAAGCACTCAAGGGCGGAGCACTCAAGAGCGACCTGTAGAACGACCCTTATCAGGAGTAGAGACACGCGTGCCCACTGACGAGTAGGCCGCATTTTTCCGGGACCTATGGCCCGTGGCCCGGCCGCGAATACGGCCGACGATCGAGCCATGGCGATGAAAAGCACCGGAGACCCATCGATCGACGCGCTGTACACGGTGGGCAAGGGCAAGGTCGAGTTCGTCGAGGTGCCCGAGCTTGGGTTCGTCGCGATCGACGGTGATGGCGCGCCCGGCGGTGACGCTTTCACCAATGCCCTTCAGGCGCTGTACTCAGTCAGCTACGCCGCACACTTCGCCGTGAAGAAGGCGAGCGGTGAGGCCCCCCGGGTCATGGCGCTCGAGGCCCTCTGGTGGGTGGAAGGAGCCGATGCCCAGGCGACCATGGAGCGGTTCGCTCTGGGCGAGGCGAGCATGGAGGAGTCCGATCGCGACCAGTGGCAGTGGCGGGCGATGATCGCGCAGCTGCCGCCGATCGACGAGGCGGTGATTGCGCGAGCGATCTCAGAGGCGAAGGCAAAGAAGGACAACCCGGCGCTGGACGTCGTGCGGTATGAGCGATGGGCCGAAGGCCCGAGCGCACAGATCATGCACATCGGTCCCTACAGCACTGAGCAGACCAGCATTGTCGAGCTGCACAAGGCCATCGCCAGCCATGGCTCGCGTCCCCGAGGCAGGCATCACGAGATCTACCTTGGTGATCCGCGCACATCCGCTCCGGAGAAGCTCCGCACCATCCTGCGTCAACCGATCGAGCCGGTGGTGTGAGGCGGAGGACTATCGGGGGAGCGTTGGTTACGCCGGGCGGCAGGGGAACCGCACCACTGTCCTGGGCTCGGCCACCTCAGGCCCGTCGAGGTAGGACTCCCACGGCTCGCCCGCGCTGACGTATCCGTTCGCGCCGATCCACTCGGCCACGACGTCGTATGCCGCGCTCACGGCACCGTAGTCACCAACGTGCATCACCGTGGCGACGGGCCCGCCGGGCAAGGTGTCGGCGTCCACTCGGCCCTCCGGTGTGACCGACCCGGATGACGGAAAGCCGGCCTCGACGTCGAACGTTCCTCCGGTGGGGCGCCACCGCGCGAACGGCGGGCCTGCCGGCGTGAGGTGCTGATCGGCCAAGACGCGCATCGCCTCCCCGAATGCCTCGCCGAGGAAGGCCGGTATCTCGTCAGTCTCGATGTGTCCCCGCACGACAGCCACCGGTTGGGGCTGCAGCTGCTCCAGCTCAACGTGATACGGGTTCGTCGTCATCCGCCCCACCTCCTGACAGCCATCGTCGTCGCCGGTCGGGGCGACGAGTAGGGACCCAAGTCCCTACTCACGAGGCAACCGTGGGAGTGACATGGAGATGTTCGGTTGGCATGAGAAAGGGAGGACCAGATGTCTGTAATTGCCAAGCGCAGCCCCGTGGCGCCATTGACCGATCTGTTCGACTGGCTCGAGTCGGGCTGGCCCATGGTTTCCGACCTGAGGCGCGAAAGCGCGCACGCCATGCGCATCGAGGACCGGCTCGAGAAGGACCGCTACGTCGTCCGCGCGGAGATCCCGGGCATCGACCCCGACAAGGATGTGGAGATCACCGTCGCCGACGGGATCCTCACGATCTCCGCTGAGCGGCGCGAAGAGATCAGCGAGAAGGGCCACTCGGAGTTCCACTACGGCTCCTTCATGCGGCGGGTGTCTCTGCCCCCGGGCTCCTTGGAGGAGAAGCTGGCGGCGAGCTACCAGGACGGCATCCTCGAGGTGACCGTGCCCATCGAGGCCGCACAGGCCAAGCCGCGTGTCATCAAGGTGGCCCACCGATCCACCAAGTGACGTGAGTCGGTCAGGGAGGTCGCGTATCCACGCGACCTCCCTCGGCGTTCAGCCGGCTGAGTTCATCCGGCAAGGTCGCGGTGGCGGAACGCGGCGGACCCAGCGGCCAGGAACGCTCCAGCGACCACCGTCAACCAGAGCAATCCCCATAGGTGGGCATCGGGCCCGGGCAGCACCGGGGAGTGGGTGAATGGGCTGAAGTCCATCACCCATTGGGGAACGTCCCACAGCTGACCGAACTCTCCGACGACGATGCACGCCGCGTAGGCGCCCCACACGACGCCGCTCGCATGCGGCCACAGGCCCCATACGGCAACGACGAGGCTGACCAGCACCCAGGCAGCCGGGATCCTGGCGAGCGCCGCGACCGTGACGGGCAGAACCTGGCCGGGGTCACCGATCGCAACGGCATGGCCGATTCCCGTTGCCACTCCAGTGACCAGCATCAGCCAGGCGACCCCGGCGAGGGCGAACAGCCAATGGCTGGCTGCCCACCGGATGCGAGGCGTGGCTGTTGCCAGGACGTCTTCGGCGCGGCCTTCCAATTCCTCCGTGCGCAGCCGGCCGACCGCTGCGATCCCGTAGGCGGCGATGATCGTGCTGATCAGGCCCAGCTCCGCGGCCAGGAACGCATCCGTCAGTCCCTGTTCACCGCCGAGCTGCTGGATCATCTTGGCCATCTCGGGGGAGTCCAGCAGCCCAGAGATGCTGTTTGCGATCGAGCCCATCATGAAGGCCATGAGGGCTGAGCCTGTCGTCCAGGCAACCAGCATCGGGCGCTGCAGCCGCCACGCGAGGCCAAATGGGGAGCTCAGGGCGCCGGCCGCAGGGCCGGGCCGATCGCGCAGCAGACCTGATCCGAGATCGCGCCGGCGCCGCAACGTGAACGCGACCGGCACCAGCAGAGCGGTCGCGGCCAGGGGCAGTATCAGAACCGGCCACCGGTCACCAGCGAAGGCACGGATCTGCTGGTGCCACCCGATCGGGGAGAGCCAGGAGAGCCACCCCGGCCCGGCTTCGGCCAGGTCTCCGATCGCTCTGGCCGCGTATGCCGCAGCGATGACCGTGAAACCCAGTCCGTTGGCGGCCCGGCCCCCGGTGGTCAGCTGTGCCGCCACCGCGGCTACCGCAGAGAAGCAGAGCCCGGTCGCGGCCCAGCCCGCGCCGAATGCCAGCGAACCGACAAGAGGCAGGCCTGCAGCCACCAGCCCGGCTGCTGTCAACAGCCCCAGCACGCAGCTGGCGCCGCCCACCACCAAGAGGGCGGCCGCCATGGGAGCCGCGCGGCCCACCACGCCGGCGCCGACCAGCTCCAGCCTCCCGGCCTCCTCCTCGGCCCTGGTGTGACGCACGACCAGCATGACCATGAGGATGGACATCAGCGCGGTATAGATCGCGGTCATCTTGAGCATGGACAAGGCACCCAGCGATGTCGGGTCGTAGATCGGCCCATACAGGGCAACCATCGATGCCGTGGCGTTGATCGTGTTCGCTGCCTCGATACGGGAAGCCTGACTGGGGTAGAGGCCAACGGTCGCAGAGGCGGAGAACCAGACAGTGGCCGCAAAGAAGACGATCCAGGCGGGTATCAGCACGCGGTCGCGGCGCAGTGCCAGCCGAATCAGGGCCGCGGTCCCGGTCAGTTCGCCGGTCATGGCTGTTCTTTGCGGTAGTGGCGCAGGAACAGCTCCTCGAGCGTTGGCGGCGCGCTGGTCAGGCTGGTGACACCGCCAGCGCTCAGCGCCGCCATCAGCGCCGGCATGCCTGTGTCCTCCACGCTGGCCGAGATCCGTTGGCCCCGCACCACGACGTCGTGCACGCCGGGAAGGTCGGCAAGGCCCTCGGGCACGTTGGTCAGATCGGCGGACACCGCCGTGAGGGCAAGGTGGCGGAGCTCAGCCATCGTGCCGCTCTCCACCACAACGCCTTCGCGGATGATGGTCACCCGGTCGCACAGAGCCTCCACCTCGCTGAGCGTGTGGCTGCTCAGCAGCACGGTGCGGCCGTCGCCCCGCACCTCATTGATGTAGCCGCGGAACTGCGCCTCCATCAGGGGGTCCAGGCCCAAGGTGGGCTCGTCCAGGAGCAGCAGCTCGACGTCGCTGGCCAGCGCGGCCACCAGTGCGACCTTCTGCCGGTTGCCCTTGGAGTAGGCCCGACCTTTCCTCGTCGGATCCAGCTCGAAACGTTCGAGGAGGCTGTCCCGCCGCTGCGGGTCCAGTCCGCCGCGCAGCCGGCCCAGGAGGTCGATCACCTCACCGCCGCTGAGGTTGGGCCACAGCGCCACGTCACCGGGCACGTAGGCCAGTCTCCGGTGCAGAGCCACGGCGTCGGTCCAGGGATCACCGCCAAGGACTCGCATCTCGCCGGCATCGGCCCGCAGAAGACCGAGCAGCAGCCGCAAGGTGGTGGTCTTGCCCGCGCCGTTGGGTCCCAGGAATCCATGCACCTCCCCCTGGGCCACACTCAGATTCAGTCCGTTGAGTGCCTTCGTCCGACCGAAGGACTTGACCAGACCAACCACGTCGATGACTGCTGCCGGGTTACTTGACTGAGCGTCCACAGGGTCAAGATAGACCCCGCCTCAGAGGCCTGTCTGACGTTTGGGACTGCCCCTCGGCGGCCCGGGCGATGTTGCGCTGCATTCCACCGAAGACGACACCATGGAAGGGACGGATGATCGCCCAGTAGACGTGCCCTGCCAGGCCTCGAGGGTGGAAGAGCGCCCGCTGCCGGAACAGGGTCCGCCCTTGGTCATCGGTGTCGATGATGAGCTCGAGCCAGGCCAGCCCGGGCAGTCGCATCTCGGCGCGCAGGCGCAGGAGGTGAAGGTCGTCGACGTCCTCGACCCGCCACCAGTCGAGGGCATCTCCGACGGTCAGTTCCATGGGGTCTCGGCGACCGCGGCGCAGCCCCGGCCCGCCGAATACACGGTCGAGCAGGCCACGGGCCCACCACCCGAGTCGCCATGAGTACCAGCCGTGTTCGCCTCCGATCCCTTCGATGACGGACCACAGCTGATCCGGCGTGGCGTCGACCAGGCTCTCTCGTTCGTCGACGTACAGCGAGCCTCCGGCCCATTCGGGGTCGCTCGGCATCGGGTCGCTCGGCGCACCGGCGGTCGCGGCGGAGGACCACGACGTGGTCACCCGGCGGTCATGGATGCGCCGAAGAGCAAGCTCGACGGCACGTCGGAAACCTGTGAGGCCCTCGTCGGGGTCCGGAACGTACGTTGCGATGTCATGTTCCTTGCAGACGACCTCGTTGATGAGACTCTCCACCAAAGGCCGGGCAATGCTGTTGGGAACGGGCGTCACCAAACCGACCCAGTGGCTCGACAACGAGGGGGTAAACAGCGGAAGGGCTGCGACGCGTCGCGGTTTCAGACCGGCGATCCCGGCATAGGCGGCCATCATCTGCCGGTAGGTCAGGACGTCCGGTCCACCGATGTCGAAGCCGCGGTTCACCTCCGGTGGCATGCTGGCCGATCCCACCAGGTAGCGCAGGACGTCTTTGACCGAGATCGGCTGGATCCGGGTGTCGACCCAGCGGGGCGTGATCATGACCGGCAGACGCTCGGTGAGGTAGCGCAGCATCTCGAACGACGCAGATCCCGAACCGATGATGACGGCCGCGCGAAGGACTGTCGTGGGAACTCCGCTGGCCAGCAGGATCTCGCCGACCTCCTTGCGGGACTCCAGATGCGGACTCAGCTTCTCCGCCTCGGGGTATAACCCGCCGAGATACACGATCCGGCTGATCTTGCAAGCCCGAGCCGCCAAGGCGAAGTTGCGAGCATGCGCCCGGTCGAGGGCCTCGAAGTCCGCACCCGTTCCCAGGGAGTGGATGAGGTAGTAGGCCACGCCCACCCCACGCAACGCCTCGGTCAGCGCGTCCGGGTCGGCAGCGTCCCCCCGGACGATCTCCACCTGGTCATGCCACTCGCGGTCGGCCAGGTTGCGGGGCTGACGGGTCACGACCCGAACGCGGAAGCCGGCAGCGAGCAGCTCCGGGACCAGACGACCACCGATGTATCCGGTGGCGCCCGTCACCAGCACGAGCGGGCGCGCGGACGGAGCGGGTTCTGTTGTCACGAGCGAGACCTCATGGTCGGGACTCATGGTCGGACGAACCTCACAGCCGGGCGAGGGCGGCGGCCATGCCGGTCTCGGCCTCGTCGCCCAGCCGTTTGAAAGCCGGTTTCAGGAACGGCGCGAAGATCCGGGTCATGCCCTTGAAGGTGAAGTCGGCCGTGTAGGTCACCTCGGTGCCGGTGGCCGATGCGCCGCTGGCAACCTCCTCGAAGGTCATGGTGTCGTGGGCGATGACCGTCTTGTTCTCGCCGCGAAGGGCGATGCGTTGGTTCGGGACCAGCTCCTGCACGACGTAGGTCAGCTGCGTCTCGCGTCCGGCGAAGGTCGAGGTGTTCAGGTACTCGGTCCCGAAGCCTCCGTCGCCGCTGGTCCGACTGGTCTTGACCGTGCCCGGGTCCCACTCGGTGGTCGTGGTGAAGTCCGACAGGTAGGAAAAGACCTTGTCCACAGGTTTGTCGACGGTGACGGTCAGTTGCACTCTCATGTGTGTCCTTCCGGGTTGCCTTCTGGGTTGCGCCGGGCGATGGCTGCGTTCAGGGCGGTGGCGAAGGCGACCCACCCGGCATACGGCATCAGCATCCTGGATGCGGGGGAGTCCACCTTGGCCACTCGCCGGGTCAGGTCGATGGTTGAGGCTTCCAGCACGAGGATCTCCGCGAGAGCCCACCGTGGGCGACGGGCCTTGAAGAACAACCAGTTCCAGCCCGCGTTGAGCACCAAGTTGGCGCCGAAGGCCGTGGCGAATGCTCGGCGTTCCCCGGGCCCCTCCAACCGGTCCAAGGTGCGGGCGGAGGCCAGGGCCATCAGCCCATAGAGGGTTGTCCACGCTGGGCCGAAGGCGGCTCCGGGTGGTTGCCAAGCCGGTTTGTCGAGATCGCGGTACCAGCCGGATGTGACGTCCGTGCCGAGCACGCCGACCACTGCGGTGGCCGCGACCGCGGCGGACGTGCGCCGGAGATGGAGAGGGGGCTTCATGTTCCCGGGCCATCCGACGTTCGCGAGCCGCTGGGCGTTCGCGAGCCGTCCTGCGTTCGCGAGCCGTCGGGCGGGGAGCTGCGGCTCCACAGTCTTGACCACATGCTGACGGGCACGAGGCGGGCGGCCTTCATCAGGATGGCCATCGGTGCCGGAAACACGATCTCGGCACGCTCGCGCTCGAGCCCGTCACAGATCGCGCGGGCGGCGGTGTCGGCCTCGATGATGAAGGGCATCGGGAAGGTGTTGCCGGCGGTCGCGTCCGTGCGGACGAAGCCGGGGCAGATGGTGGTGACACGGACTCCGCTGCGGGCGACGTGGATGCGCAAGGACTCGAGCAGGTTGATCTGCGCTGCCTTGGTCGCGCCGTAGGCCTCCGATCCGGCAAGTCCCCGGTAACCGGCGACGGAGGCGATGCCGGCGATGACGCCGGAGCGTCGAGCCAGCATCTGGGGAAGCACCGCCGCGATGGCGTTGCTCATACCGATGAGGTTGACCTCGACGTGCCGGTTGAAGATCTCCGTGTCCCAGCCGTGGGGCGACATCTGCTTCCAGTAGGCGGCGGACAGAACCACCAGGTCGATCGGTCCGAGCTCGTCACGGATGTGGGACGCAACCGCAGTCAGGGAAGCGGCGTCGGTGACGTCGGCGGCCAAGGCGAGCATCGTGCCGGCTGACACCTCGTCGAGCTCATCCTGACGCCTGGCCGAGATAGCAACCTTGGCTCCCCGGGACTGCAGCTCGCGGGCGACGGCAGCGCCGATCCCGCTCGACCCGCCGACGACCCACGCGACCTTGCCGTTCAGGTCCATGCCGGCTCTCGCGTCATCTGTAGCTGGCTCACGCCGAGGTAGCCGGTCCGGAAGCCGGCCTCGCAGTACGCGAGGTAGAACTCCCACATCCGGCGGAAGGTCTCGTCGAACCCCAGTTGGTGGATCCGGGGCCACTGATCGTTGAAGCGTTCACGCCAGAGGTGCAGGGTGCGCGCGTAATGCTGGCCGAGCTCGCGCCGCTGTGTGACGCGCAGCGTGGTGTGGGCGGCCAGCGTCTCGTCGATGGACTGAAGTGACGGGATGATGCCGCCCGGGAAGATGTACTTCTGGATCCAGCTGAACGAGCGTTTGGTTGCGAGGACCCGCTCGTGCGCCATCGTGATGGCCTGGATGCTGACCTTTCCACCAGGGGCGAGCAGTCGGTCAATCGTCGCGAAATACGTTGGCCAGTACTCCTCTCCCACCGCCTCGATCATCTCCACGCTGACGATCGCGTCGTACTCACCCTCGACCTCGCGGTAGTCCTGCAGGCGCAGGTCCACCCGGTCGGACAGCCCGGCCTCTGCAACCCGCGCGGCAGCGAAGGCCAGCTGTTCGGCCGAGATGGTCACCGTGGTGACCTGTGCGCCGCGTTGTGCCGCCCGTATGGCGAGTGCTCCCCATCCGGTGCCGATCTCCAGCAGGCGTGTCCCCGTCCCGACTCCCGCATAGTCAAGAACCCCGTCGATCTTGCGAAGCTGCGCCTCCTCGAGCCCCGTCGCGGTGGCTGCTTCTGTGGTGGCTGCTTCTGTGGTGGGTCCACTCTCGTCGAACCAGGCTGCCGAGTAGCTCATCGTGGGATCCAGGAAAGCCTCGAACAGGTCGTTGCTGAGGTCGTAGTGAGCGCGGACGTTGTCGCGAGACCCGTGGAGCGTGTTCTCGTGGCTGGGCGGGATCCGCTTGTCGACGACGGTCCTCAACCGCTGCAAAGGTTGGGGGACAAGCCTTGTGAGGCGGGCGGCGAACGGTGTGAGCAGGTCGGCGAGGTCCGTGCCGGAGCCGGCTCGCCAGTCCCCGGCCATGTAGGCCTCACCCAAACCGATCTTGGCGTCGCGGCCGAGTCGGGCGAACAAAGCGGGCGGCCGTATGACGTCGAATACGGGGGAGTCGGGGGAGCCGGCACCGATCCTCGCTCCGTTGGGATACGTGACCCTGACGGGCATCCGGCGGACGGTGCGCTCCAGAAGGAACCGGGCGATGGTGGCGGCCAACGGAGCCCTCGGCGGATGCGTGATGGAGGCCCACCTGACGGCAGTGGAGGCGGTCATCTCAGACCCCTTCCTGGGGTTCGTGTATCGGGCGGCGCACAATCGGAAGGCGGCGCAGCCAGAGCCAGATGCCATGCATCCGGATCATGGCTGAGATCTGTTGCGGCATCAAGGGTTTGCGGACGATCTGACCCATCACCGCCATCCGCGTCGCTGGCTTCGGGCGGCCGCGAAAGGTCGCAGTGAACGCCACCTTCCCCTCCCTGCGCAGGATGACCGTGCTGGACACGACCGCTGGCGAGAGTCCGAACCGCATTTCGTAGCGGCCGCTCACGTCGAAGAAAGGCGACACGTACAGCGACTTGTCCGCGGTGGCAACCCCGGATGCGTCGGGGGGCAGGAGGTAGACGTGCCTCTCGCCATACGTGTTGTGGACCTCGGCCACGATGCAGGCCAAAGAGTTGTTCGCCTCGAAGCACCAAAAGACCGACAACGGGTCGAACACATGGCCCAGGACTCGGGCGTTGGCGAGCATGACGATCCGGCTCGACTCACCGAGGCTGATGCCGTTCAGGGAGAGGCAGCGCTCGACATTCGCCTTTATCGACAGGTCGGGGTCGCCGAGATGGTCACCCGCGCTGAAGCTGGCGAATGGCTTGAGGTACCAAGGCATTTCGGGCAGGGCGTCCAGGTCGACCAGCCACTGGTAGACGCCGTGACGGAACGCGTGGCGCACCGGTCCGCCTCGGTGGTGCGCGACGTGTCCGGCCACGAGCGCCGGAAGGACGGGCAGCGTCGGCACGGTGCGCTGGCTGGCCCGCCGGGCTGTTGTCGGCGGGGCGCTTGTCAGCGGGGCGGTGGTCACCAGGTCACCCCGAAGTGCCGGGCCGCCTCGACGCCGGAGCGACACCCGTCCTCGTGGAAGCCCCAGCCGTGGTACGCGCCGGCATACACGGTCCGGTCCGTGGCAAGAGCAGCCAGGTGAGACTGTGCGGCGACCGACTCCGGCGTGAAGATCGGGTGCTCGTAGTCCATGACGGAGAGAACGCTGTCGGGATCGAGGTGTTCCCGCGCGTTGAGTGTGACGAGGTACTCCTGCGGGGAGGTGTGTCCCTGCAGGCGGTTCATCCAGTACGTCACGACGGTTGGCTCGTCCCGGAGCGCGCATGAGGACATGCGGTAGTTCCAGCTGGCCCGTGCCTCCGTGGCATCCGGCAGGACCGAGGCGTCGGTGTGCAGGACGGTCTCGTTGCGCGAGTAGCCGAACGCCTTGAGGGTCTGCACCTCCTGGTCGCTGGGATCGGTCAGCAGCCCAAGGGCCTGATCCGCGTGGGTCGCGATGACAACCCGGTCGAACAGGGTGACGGCTCCGGTGACGGTACGAATCTCGACACCGTCGGGCCGGCGGGTGACGTCGGTGACGGCCGCCGACCTGCGCACGTCCGGCAGCTTGGCGGCGAGGCGCTCGACATAGGTGCGTGAGCCGCCGGCGACGGTGTACCACTGCGGCGACCCGGTGACGCGCAGCATCCCGTGGTGGTCCAGGAACCGGAAGAGGTACCTCGCCGGGTACTGCAGGGCGACCTCTCGACCCGAGGACCACACGCAGGACACGACCGGCACCGCATAGTGGGCGATGAAGTGCTCGGTGAAGCCCTCACGTTCCAGGAACTCGCCGTATGTCGTGAGGTCACCCTGGTCATCCATGTCACTCTCGTGGACGTCCTCAGCAGACTTCAGAAAGGCCGTCGCTCGGCGATGGAAACGCTTGACCTGCAACAACATTCGCAAGAACTGAGGGTCGAGCAGGCGGCGTGGCTGGGCCAGCATCCCACGCAGGCCCCGCCCCCCGGCATACTCCAGGCCGCAGTCCTCGCACCGGACGCTCATGCTCATCTCGGTGGGTCGCACCTCGACCTCGAGCTCGGCGAAGAGCTTGCGCAGCCATGGGTACGTCCGGTCGTTGTGGACGATGAACCCGCTGTCCACGGCGTGCTCGCTGCCGTCGGAGGCGGTGAGATCGTGGGTGTGGGCGTGACCGCCGAGGCGGTTGTCGGCCTCGAACAGGGTCACGTCGTGCGTGCGGTTCAACAGGTAGGCAGCGGTGAGGCCCGAGACGCCGGAGCCGATGACGGCCACGGAGGGTCGGGGGGACGCCGTGGCGGGCGTCTCGTTCGCTGGCTTCATCTCGTCTCCTTTGTCTAAGGTCTGTCTAAGGAGACGCTACGGATGGTCTTAAGGGTTGTCAAGAGTCCGTCAAATGTTGGTAGAATATTCGACATGAACCACGAGAACGAAGCGGGCGTGCTGAGGATCGGTGAGCTGAGCCGTCGGGTCGGCGTCAGCGAGCATGTGCTGCGGGCCTGGGAGAGCCGCTACGGGCTGCTCAGCCCGGCCCGATCCAATGGTGGTTTCCGGCTGTACTCCGAGGACGACGAGAACCGGGTGCGTCGCATGCAGGCCCATCTCGCCGATGGTCTGGCAGCCGCGCAGGCTGCGAGCGCCGCCATCGCCGATGACCAACCCGGCAGCATCTCCCATCGCGCCCGGGCCGTCATCGACGCGGCTCCCCAGGCAGACCTGGCCGAGCGCGCCACCTCGCTGAGGCAATCGCTGGACGAGATGGACGAACCCGCGGCCCAGGCAGTGCTGGATCGACTGTTCACCGACTTCACCGTGGAGACGGTGTTCCGGGACGTGCTGATGCCCTATCTGCACGAGCTGGGTGCTCGGTGGGCGCAGGGCGCGGTCAGCGTGGGTCAGGAGCACTTCGCCAGTCACGTGGTCCGGGGGCGCCTGACGGGTCTGGCCCGCGGATGGGGAAACGGCCGTGGACCGCAGGCGCTACTGGCCTGCCCGCCCGATGAGTCGCACGACCTGGCCCTGCTCGTGTTCGGGATCGTCCTCAACCGGAGGGGCTGGCGGGTTCGGTATCTCGGGGCGAGCACGCCGTTGCCGGACATGATCCGGGTGACCGCACAGACCCGTCCGAGCCTTGTTGTCCTGGCCGCGACGACGCCGGAGCGCTTTGCGGCAGTGCTGCCGGAGCTCTCGACGCTGGCCGAGATGGCGCCTCTTGTCCTGGCCGGTGCGGGTGCTACTACGGAGCTCGCCCAAAGCGTGGGTGCGCGCGTGCTGAGCGGGGACCCGGTGACCGCGGCCGAGAATCTCGTGGGTTCCCTGAGTTGACCAGCGTGATGTGGTTCAGGCGCGACCTCCGCCTTGCCGACAACCCTGCGCTGCTCGCGGCGGTCTCGGACTCCACAAACGCCGGCGCCGACCCTGCAGCGGACAAGCAGGTCGTTCCCCTCTTCGTGCTCGACCCCGCGTTGACCCACCCGTCCGGCCCGGCACGAAGCGCGTACCTGGCGGCGAGCCTGACCGATCTGGGGTCACGGATCGGCGGGCTGCAGCTGCGTCGTGGCGATCCGGTCGAGGAGGTCGTCGCCGTCGCCCGTGCCGCATCCGCGACCACGGTGCACATCGCCGAGGACTTCGGCCCACGCGGGCGCCGGCGCGACCTGGACGTGGAGCTGGCGCTCGCGCACCACGGCATCCGGCTGGTACGGACGGGGTCTCCGTATGCCGTGTCGCCGGGTCGGGTCCTCACCAAGACCGGTGATCCCTACCAGGTGTTCACGCCGTACTCACGAGCCTGGCGAGACCGCGGCTGGTCGCAGCCACCGATGCCGCCCAGCGCGGTCCGGTGGGTGCGTCCCCTTGAGAGCCACCACCTCGTCGACGTCCCTGCCCCGGCTGGCCTTCGGCTACCTGCCGCGGGGGAGCTGGCTGCGCACCGACGCTGGCACGAGTTCCTCGAACACCGGCTCCACGACTACGCGGACGCCCGTGACCGCCCTGATCTTGACGGGACGTCCAGGATGTCGGTGCACCTGAAATGGGGCGAGATCCATCCCCGCACGATGCTGGCCGACCTGGCCCGGCACCCCAGCGCAAGCGGTGCGTTGTACAGCACCCAGCTGGCCTGGCGCGAGTTCTACGCGGATGTGCTGTGGCGGAGTCCGGGCTCCGCTCGTGCGTACCTCAGGGCGGAGTTCGCCGCAATGGAGTACGACGAACCGGGCAGCCGCTTCGTGGCGTGGCGCGACGGGCTCACCGGCTATCCGATCGTGGATGCCGGCATGCGCCAGCTACGGTCCGAGGGCTGGATGCACAACCGGGTCCGAATGATTGCAGCCAGCTTCCTGGTCAAGGATCTGCACATCGAGTGGCGCCACGGTGCCCGGCACTTCATGACCTGGCTGGTCGACGCCGACCTCGCCTCCAACCAGCACGGATGGCAGTGGACGGCCGGCAGCGGCACGGACGCGGCGCCATACTTCCGGATCTTCAACCCCACCATCCAGGGCAGGAGGTTCGACCCTCATGGCGACTACGTCCGCAGGTACGTGCCCGAGCTTCGCCATGTGGACGCGACGTCGATCCACGAACCCTGGACCCTCAATGGCGGACCACCACATGGCTACCCCACACCGATCGTCGACCATGCCCAGGAGCGTCGGGAGTCGTTGCGACGTCTCGAGATGCTGACGTCTCGAGATGCTGCGGAAGGCGTGACACCACAGTGAACCCCGGCGTCGAAGTGAACCGACGCGTCGCCCGGCTCGTATAAGGAGAAAGACAACGGATTGGAGGTCCCCGATGGACACCTTCTCGCACGACCACACCTCGCGCACCTTTGGAGCTCGCCTCGTCGCCGCGGCCACGCTGGTTCTTCTGCTTGGCGCCTGCAGCAGCACGAGCACGGACAGCACCACCAACCCCCCGGCGGCCACCGGCGCCGCGGCCTCCCCCTCGGTCGCGCCCGTGGGCACGAGTGTCGGCGTGGTCGAGAACGAGTTCTCGATCACCCTCGACAAGGCGACCTTCACCCCAGGGGACTACACCTTCGCGATCCAGAACCAGGGTTCGTTCCCACACAACCTGATCATCGAGGGCCCCGGCGTCGACTCCAAGAAATCGCCGACCCTGGGAGCAGGGGAGTCCGGTTCGCTCACCGTCGGCCTGCAGAAGGGGTCCTACGAGCTGACGTGCTCCGTGCCCGGCCACAAGGACAAGGGTATGGACATCAAGATCACGGTCGGGTGACCTGGCTGCCCACCTGCAGCCGACCGGCGGTGTGGTGGGATCAGCCCCATGAGTGAGATTCCCGCGGACCGGTCGCTTCAGGAGTTGCTCGACGCTGTGGCGGCCAGGACGACGGCGCCCGGTGGGGGTGTCGTGGCAGGGGTCGTGGCCGCGCTCGCAGGTGCCCTCGGCGGGATGTGCGCGCGGTTCACTGACGGTGACCAGAACGGCCTCGTCCTGCAGGCCGACGAGCTGCGGGCCCGGGCGGCGTCCCTCGCGGCGTCCGATCCAGCCGCCTATGCGGACTACGCGCGGCTGCGACGGTCCGGACCTGCCGACGACGCCGCTGCTGCCCTGGACGAAACCATCAGGCTCCCGCTCGAGATGGCAGAGGTGGCTGCCGAGCTGGCTGAGCTCGCCCTCGGTCTGGCCCGCTCGGGCAACCCCAACCTCCGTGGAGACGCGGCCGTGGCTGTGCTCATGGGCGCTGCGGCAGCGAGAGCTGGTGCGGCACTCGTCTGCGAGAACCTGACCGGCGCCGGTAGCGATCCCCGGCTCGCGCGTGCTGCAGCCATTGTCGCCTCAGTCGGTGCTGTCGAGCGAGAGGTTCTCCTGCTCTACCCGGCTCTTGCTGGTCCATGATCCAACGGCGCCACGATTGACCGGCACCGCGATCAGTTCCGGCGAGCGACGACGATGACGGGATCCTCAGCCGACGAGCGCGCGAACGACGGCAGGCATTGACCCAACCGCCTGTTGTGCCATGGTGACGAACACCTCGTCCTCGCGCCGGAACGGGTCGACGATGTCGGCTTGCCCGAGCTCCAGCGGTGGGTTGAGGCCGCGTCTCGCTGCGGCCTGTTCGGTGACCTGGCGGACCCACGCCCGCGAGTCATCTTGCGCGACTGAGTCACCTTGCGGGACAAGGGTATTGAGCCCGTCGACCCCACCCACGAGGTCGGCGAAGTCGCGGAAGGTGAACACCCGGCGCAGGGCCTTGGGGTACATCACCGCCACCTTGCCGCGGTGATCGCGGGTAGCAGTGAGTATCAGATCGGACTCGGCGACGAGGTCCGGAGTGAGATCTCTCGCCCTGAATCCTGTGGGGTCGCCGCCGTTTGCCAGCAGCTGTGCAGCGGCCCGCTCGTCCATGGCCGATCCGGTGACGGCGCCGGTGCCGGCGCTGTGCACGAGGATGCGAGGTGAAGAGCTTGCCCGATGCTCGTCCAGCTGACGCTGCAGAAGTCGCTCGATGAACGGTGAACGGCAGACGTTGCCGGTGCACACGATCAGGATCCGTGCTTCGTCGCCCATGATCACGATCCGGTCAGCCGGTGGCGATGAGCAGGCAGGTCAAAGAAGTCTTCACGCGCCGGATTCTAGCCGCTGGCGCGCTGGAGTCATGAGCCCGACGGGTCAGTGGCCGCGAGCGCAACCACTTCGGCGCACAGTGCCTAGGCGGCCCGACGCGCCGCTGCGGGGACATCCTTGAGTGGTGCTGGGGCAACTATGACCGGGTCGGACAGCTCGTCTTCGTGGAGCGCCCCTTCACCGCAGGTGGCGCAGCGATACACGGTGTGGTGGGCCCTGTAGTGGTGGCCGTGGATACCGCACGGGGTGACGACGTGGACGGGCTCGGTTGTCCGCTTGCCGCCAGCGATGAACTTGCCGATGCCGATGCCGATGATGATCACCACGCCCGTGGCTGCGGTGACAATCAGGAGCAACCACAAGAAGGTCGACGCGACGGAGCCGGTCTGGTCACCCAACAAGCCAAGAACGTTCATGCTGTGACCCCTGTCTTTTTGGGAGGCTGTCTTCGGATCGATACGTCGATAAACGTATCCGAGAAGGTAAAGACTCGGTCAGCATTGGGTCATTTTCAGGCATTTCTACGACAATCCGCGCATCGCGCCTATAACGGCACATTGCTTCGCTGGTCCACGGATCAGCCCTGAGGTTCGCCTTCGAGCCTCAGCCCTGACCGTCCGCGTCCAGGTTGTCTCGAGCCCACATTGCCGCGCTGGTGCGGTCTGTCACGCCGATTCGGCGGAAGACATGGGTGACATGGACCTTGACCGTTCGTTCGCTGATGCCCAGTGTCCGGCCGATCTGCTTGTTCGCCAGCCCTTTGGCCACGAGCTGCAGGACCTGCAGCTCGCGGATGCTGAGGGTGTCCCTGATACGTGGTGTGGTCGATGGCAGCAGTGCTCGAGCCACCCGCGGGTCCAGGGGGGCATGCCCCAGCGCTGCCGACCGGATCGCCGCGAGCACCTCACGGCCGTCGCAGTCCTTGAGTAGGTAGCCGACAGCCCCTGCCGCCAGTGCGTCAGTCACCCGTTCCTGGTCGGCGAAGGAGGTCAGCACGACCACGCGGACCTGCGGAAGTGAGCCCAGTATCTGTCGAGTTGCCTCGACCCCGTCCATCCCCGGCATGGACAGGTCCATCAACACCACATCCGGTTCGAGCTCGCCGGCCATGGTGACCGCCTGTTCACCGCCCCCGGCCTCACCGATGATCTCGAGGTCGTCGGTCGTCGCGATCAGGGTGACCAGCCCGGCTCGTACGAGCGGGTGGTCGTCGACCAGCAGGACGGTGGTCACGCGAGGGGGATCCTGAGCTGCCAGCGCGTGCCCATCCCGGGCGCCGAGCTCAGGAGAAGCTCCCCACCGGCCTCGGCGACGACATCGCCCAAGACCCGAAGGCCGAAGTGGCCCTCGGCGGGGTGCGCCACCAGCTCGGCGGCATCGAACCCGACGCCGTTGTCGATGATCTCCATGACGACATGCCTTTCCACCCGATCCAGACGCAGCTCGACGTTCGTCGCGGCCGCGTGCCTTGCGATGTTGTTCAGGCATTCCCGGGCGACCCGGAATACGAGCCTTTCCCCTTCCGCGTCCAGTCCTGTCTGCGGCGCGAGCTCGACAGTCACTGTCGGCCCCCGCGATCGAAGGTTGGATGCGAGGTCGGTCAGCGCAGCCTCCAGCCCGGCGGTGGCCAGGCTCGGCGGATAGATGTCCAGCAGCAATGAGCGCAGACCGCCGATGCTGTTGCGGACCGTGCCGGCTGCCGAGCGGATCTCATTCGCGAGACCGGGCTGACCAAGTGACTCTGCCCGCTCGGCAGTTCCAGCCACGGCGAACGACGTGGCGGCAAGTTCCTGAACTACCCCGTCGTGAAGGGCCCCAGCGATCCGGCGCCGCTCCTCGGTCGAGGCTTCCACTGCACGGTGTAGCAGTGCCTCTCGTTGCTCCTGAGATCGCTTAAGTCGGTCGAGGAGCCGCCACAAGATCGGCATCAGCAGGACCACCAGCATCAGCAGGCTGGTCAAGGTCACTCCAGCGAAACCCCTCCAGAGCTGCCCGGTGCGCGAGGTGACCTCGTCGTAGACCGCGTAGATCTCGAACAGCACGGGCTTGCCCGACGGGGTCCAGATCGGTCGGTACACCTCCAGCAGCCTGCCGTGACCGCGTTCGAGACGGTTCTCGGGAGACGTGAGGTCGGACACATCCGCGCGCGTCTGGGGATGGGTCAAGACGTCTCGTTCCTCGGCACCCAACGGGAAACGCTCACCGATCAGGTCCGGCGCATCGGAGTAGAGAATGAGCCCCGTCGGGTCCCAGATCTTCACCCGAACGATGGTCGGGCTCAGCACGTGGGCGCGGACCACCTGGTCCATGGCCGCGACAGCGGAGGCGTCACTGGTCAGCAGTGCCTCGCTCAGGGCAGGCTGCGCCACCACATCTGCCAATAGGTTCGCGGTCTTGGCCGCATCGTTGACCGCTTCGGCCTCCGCCAGCCGCTGGGAGGCCGCCACCCCGGCCACGGCAACCGCACCCAAGACGACCAGCGCTCCGGCGATCACCTGGGCGAACACCCGCCGGGGCTGCACGGCCGCCTCGCCCATGCGCGCGGACGTGCCCGCCGCGACACGGATCCACGGCGGGCGAACGACCTGCTCAGCGATCATGAGTGCCCGGAACCGTCATTCGTGCCGCCTGATCCGCTGGTGTCCGTTCCACTGGTTTGCCCGCCATGCCCGCCATTGTCGTCCTTCACCGCGCCGCTGTCGCTCCCCTTGTCGTCGCCGGGCTCGACGTGGGTGGTCAGCCCGCCCTTGTCGTCGCCGGGCTCGGTGGCGTGGGCGTCGCGCAAGATGCCGTCGTCGTTGAGGACGCTGGCTTGCGACGGCACACGCACCGGCACGTTCTGGGCGAACGAGGTGTTGCCGATGAGTCCAAGGGTGGCCGGAACTGCCGTCAAGAGAGCCGCCCCTGCTGCGATGATGATGCGCTTCATGTCAGTCCCTTCGTAGTTGCGCCGTGGTGCGCACTACCTTTCTCCTCTCCGGCTGGTCTGCCGCGCCATCAGACCTTGGCACTAGTACCAGCCCAGCGACGGTCCATGCGAACCAACCGAGTGCACCTGGTGACCGCAACCGGAATGGCCAGAGGTGGACCGTTCGTATCACCGACAACCGCCACCTGATCTTCGCCGGCACCAAGGTCACCGTCGCGCCGAGCGGGGCGTTCGAGGTCAGGCGTCTGACCCCCAATCGGGCCGGGGTCGACCACTTCGTGGCCGTCGCCAGGAACACCCGTACCGCAGAGGTCTGCGTGGCCCGCGTCAATCGCTGACCCGAGGACTCCCGAAGCCCCGGACCTGTGGCAACCGCCACAGCTCTGGGGCTCCATCGGGTCTGGCTGTCATCACCTTCCGTCGGCTACGCTGACTAAGTTACCGGCGGGTAGAAGGAGGCGCCGTGGCGAGGGAATACCAACGCATGGCGATGGCCAACGGGCACGACCTCTCATACCTGGACAGCGGCGACGGTCCTGCCATTCTCTTCATTCATGGGCTGGCCAGCTCGAGCCGGAGCTGGGGCCACTTGGTCGACACACTGAACACGGATCACCGCATCCTGGCTCCCGACCTGCATGGCCACGGGCTGTCCGCAAAACCGATGGGTGACTACTCGGTGAGCGCACACGCCGCCACCATGCGAGATCTGCTCGATCGGCTCGACATCGATCGCGTGACGCTGGTGGGACATTCCCTCGGTGGCGGCATCGCGATGCAGTTCTGCTACCTGTTTCCGGAGCGTGTCGAGCGGCTTGTCCTGGTCGCCAGCGGGGGCTTCGGACGGTCTGTGAGCCCGCTGCTCCGCTCGGCCACCCTGCCCGGCGCCGAATGGGTCCTGCCGTTGATCGCTTCCAGATGGGTGCTCCACCAGGTTGAAGCCGTGGGAGGGAGCCTCGCCCGGTTTGGCTGGAAGCCGAGCAGGGATGTGACCGAGGCCTGGCGAGGGTTCACGTCCCTAGCTGACGCCGAGAGTCGACGTGCGTTTCTCGCCACAACGCGCTCCGTCATCGACCCGGGCGGACAGAGCGTGAGCGTGCACGATCACCTACCGCTGACCGCCCAGATCCCCACCCTCGTCATATGGGGAGCGCGGGACCGGATGATCCCCGCCGGCCACGCGGCCGCCGCTCAACAGGCACTCCCGGGCAGCAGGGTAGAGCTGTTCGAGGGTGCCGGACACTACCCACACCTCGACCAGCCGGAGCGGTTTGCCAAGGTGCTGGGCGACTTCATGGCGGGCTGAGCTCAGTGGTTCACGGTGAGGAATTCGCCAACCATCACTAACTTACGGTAACGTAAGTTACGTTCTCGTAAGGTTCAGTTGGAGGTTTCAATCATGCCCATGTCGACCAGCGATCGCCCTGCCCGGCCATCCTCGGCCACGGACGGCCCATGGCCGGTTGTCATCCAAGGCGGGCTGGGGGTGGCCGTATCGTCCTGGCAGATGGCTCGGGCGGTGTCGCAGGCAGGCCAGCTCGGCGTCGTCTCGGGGACCGCGTTGGACGTGGTGATCGCGCGGCGGCTTCAGGATGGTGACGCGGACGGCGACGTCAGACGCGCCCTCGAACAGTTCCCGGTGCCTGCCATGGCCAAACGAGTGTTGGAGCGGCACTTCCGTGAGGGCGGCAGGACACCGGGTCAGCCGTACGCGCCCGTCCACAAGCTCCACATGAATCCGAGTGGCACCGACCTGGATCTGTCCATCGTCGCCAACTTCGCCGAGGTGTGGCTGGCCAAGGAGGGTCACGACGGCGTCGTGGGGATCAACTTCCTCGAGAAGGTCCAGATGGCCACGCCGAGTGCCGCCTATGGCGCGATGCTCGCGGGGGTTGACTACGTTCTGATGGGCGCCGGGATCCCCAGCGAGATACCTCACCTCCTCAATCACCTGGCTCGTCATGAGAAGTGCTCGCTGGACCTGCACGTCGACGGGGCGACGACGGCATACAGCGTCGGCATCGACCCGGAGGCCCTCACCGGAGGTGGCTTGGCGCCCTTGCATCGCCCGCTCTTCCTGGCGATCGTCTCCGCGCACGTTCTTGCTGCCTATCTGGCGCGTGAGGACTCGACCCGACCCGACGGTTTCGTCGTCGAGGGGCCGCGAGCGGGCGGGCACAATGCGCCTCCGCGCGGTCGCCTTGTCCTGGACGACGACGGGCAGCCGGTGTTCGGTCCACGTGACGACGCGGATCTGGCCAAGGTCGCCGCGGTTGGGCTGCCCTTCTGGCTGGCCGGCGGCTACTCCACCGCCGCGCAGGTCAAACAGGCTCTCGCGGAGGGTGCCGCTGGGGTGCAGGTGGGCACGCTGTTCGCCCTCTGTGAGGAGTCCGGGATCGTGACCTCTTTGCGCAAGGAGATGCTGAGCGAACTGGCTGCAGGACGGCTCGAGGTGCGCACGGATGCACTCGCCTCGCCGACCGGGTTCCCGTTCAAGGTCGCGTCTCTGCCCGGATCCCTTTCGGAGCCTGAGACGTATGACGCCCGGCCGCGTCTGTGCGACCTGAGCTACCTTCGCGTGCCCTACGAGAAGGAGCCCGGGACGGTGGGATACCGGTGCCCGGCCGAGCCCGCCCACATGTACGTCCGCAAGGGCGGCGACCTTGCCGACACGGTGGGACGCAAATGTCTGTGCAACGGGCTCACGGCCAACGTGGGGCTGGGGCAGACCCGCCGCGACGGCTACCAGGAGGCCGCCATCGCCACCCTGGGCGCCGACCTTGACGGCGTGACCCAGATGCTCTCGGAGCGTCCCGGAGGCTGGACCGCCGCACAGGCCGTCGACTTCCTCCTGCAATAGTGGACTGATGCTGAAACGTCGATATGGACCTGCCTGCGTTGTTCCCATACTGATTCTGAGTGTCGCCGGACTGACCGGCTGCAGCACGTCCGGGGATGCTGCCGGAGGCGGCCTGTCGCTTGTCGACAAGGCCAAGACGGCCAAGGTCTGCGTCGATGTCGCCGGCTCGGCGCAGGGTGCCGCAGATGTGGGCACGAAGGTTGCCCAGGGCACGATCACCCAGGCAGAGGCCGCGGCGCAGCTGGAGCCGATCGCTGCTGAGGTGGCGTCTCTCGCCGAGCAGAACGCCGGACTGCCGATCGGCAAGAACCTGCAGAAGCTGTCGGACAGTGTCGGCTCGCTCCAGAAGGTCGGCGCTGACGCCCCCACCGACATCCAGGCAGCGGCGGAGTCGCTGGGATCCCAGGCCAACCTGGTCGTCGCCGACTGCGCCGCCATCGGTCAGTGAACAACGGCTGATCGCTGACGACGAGCGCTGGGTGCGTGTGCCGTCTTTGGCCGGAAGACGTGCCCGGTGAGGCGGGCGGTTGGGTGCGTGTGCCGCGTTTGGCCGGAAGACGTGCCCTGGCTCAGAGGTCGTTGCCGGCGTACGACAGGTTGAAGCTCTTGTTGGTGAGGGGGAAGTCGGGCACGATCGTGTCCGCCAGCGCGACGGGTATCGCGGGCCAGTTGAACCAGGACGGGTCCACGATCTTGGCTCGCATCAGGCGCCCATCCGGGTCGACCTCGACGCGATGGACGATGGTGCCGCGCCATCCCTCCACGATGCCGACCCCACTTCGCACGGCAGTTGAGTGGGTACCAGCGCCCGGGCCAACCTCGGTCCCCTCCGCTGGGGAAGCGCGGAAGGAAAGCTGGTCAGCAGTGCTGATGAGGTGAGCGGCGAGGCGGGTGGAGGCGGCGTACTCCTCGAGGCGGACCGTGAAGCGGGCGAGGACATCTCCATGGGGGTTCGTGATGGGGCTGACGGGGAGCTCCACGGTGGGGTGATCCAGTCGTGCGTCGGTGGCGAGGCCGCTGGCACGGGCGACGTAGCCCAGGCATCCCAGGTCCCGGGCCTGGTCGCGGCTGAGGACCGAGGTGCCGGTGAAGCGATCCCGGACGACGGTGTTGCCGAGGGTGAGCTGGGCGACTTCTGCGAGGTCGTCGGCGAGGTCGGCGAGCTGCAACGGGTCCGGAAGGCTGAGCAGCTCGACGGCGCCGGGACTGATGGCACCGCGCAGCAGTCGGTGTCCGGTCGTGGCGTTGTTGATCCGGAGCAGCTGTTCGCGGATCCGTTGCGCGTGGGCGTTGGCGAGGGAGAAGCCGGTGTCGTTGGCCAGAGCGCCGAGGTCGGCGGCGTGGTTGTACAGGCGCTCGAGCTCGAGGACCAGGGCCCGCAACCGGTGGGCAGGTTCGGGCATAACGATGCCCAGGGCGTCTTCCACGGCGAGGCTGTGGGCCAGACCGTGTGCGGCGGAGGTGTCACCACTGATCCGCTCGGCGAGCTGGATGGCGCCGGTCGCATCCTGCCCCTCGAACAGCTTCTCGACGCCGCGGTGGGTGAACCAGAGTCGGGCCTTGAGCTTGAGGATGCTCTCTCCGACGACGGACAGACGGAAGTGTCCGGGTTCGATGACGCCGGCATGGACTGGTCCTACGGGGATCTCATAGACGCCGTCACCGGTCACCTCGAGGAAGGGGTAGGCCTCGGTGTCGGTGAACGGGGGCGGAGGTCCTGCCTCGTTGCGCATCGGATACCAGCCGGCGGGCCAGTGTGCGTGGCGGACCAGACGGCGGGGCAGTGGGTGCTTGACGGGCACGATCCCGTAGAGGTCATGCATCTCTCGTTCGAAGCGTGAGGCGGGGAAGGACAGCGATGCCAGCGAGGGCAGCTGCGGATCGTCGGCCGGGAGCGTGATCTCCAGCTCGACGCGGCGGTCGGGGGCGCCGGCGAGAAACAGGTACACCACGCGCAAGGTGTCGCCATCGTCGTGCCCAGCTACCAGACCAAGGCGGAACCCCTCCTCGAACAGGGACGCGGCCTGTGCTGCGAGCCTTACCGGTGCCAGGGATCGGGCCACGCGGTGTGCTCCGGCAGGTGTGCCATTCATGGGCAGGTCGACAGTCATGGTGTGGCTCCGAGCATGGTGGCAGCGGTGCGGAAAAGCTGGGTGAGCGGTCCGGCGGTCAGACCCAGAGCAACGCTGAGGGTGACACCCGTGACGAGCGCTCCGGCGACGGAACGCGGCACGGCGATCGTCGGTGCGCCCGGGTCGGGTGGGCCCAGCAACATCCGGCTGCCGTTGCGGACCAGAGCGGCGAACGCGATGACGACGAGCAGCAACGCGGCGCCGAGCGCCCACTCCAGGTGGGCGCTCGCCAGCGCCCGGGAGATGGACAGCTCACTGGCGAACATGGCGAATGGCGGCAGACCGAGCAGGACTGCCAGCCCTACAACGAACGCACCGCCTATCAGTCGCGATCGGGCGAGGACACCGGTGATGTCACTGATCGCGGTGGAGTCGTGGGCTGCCTGCAGCTGTCCGGCGGCGAGGAACACCAGCGTCTTTCCAATCCCGTGAGCAAGAACATGCAGCAGCAGCGCGGCGATTGCCAGCTTGGTGCCGGCGGCTGCCGCGACAGCGACCAGGCCCATGTTCTCCATGGAGGAGTAGGCCAGCATCCGTTTGAAGTCGGTCTGGACCACGAGTAGTGACGCGGCGATCAGCATGGTCAAGAGACCGACGATGAGCAGTCCGGCGCGCAGGAATCCCGCGCCGAGGGCCAGGTCGACAACGGACTTGACCCGGAGGAGCGCAGAGAACGCCACGGACAGCAAGACTCCACTCATCAACGCAGACACCGGTGCCGGGGACTGGCTGTGTGCGTCGGCCAGCCAGGTGTGGAACGGGACGAGTCCGGCCTTGGCGCCATAGCCGAGCAGCAACAGTCCGGCGGCCAGGTGGGTCACATTGGGGTCGAGCCGGGTGGCGTGGGCGAGCAGGACGTCGATGTTCAGGGTGGTGCCGCTCGATGCTCCGGCGTGCAGGCTCGCGAAGTAGAGCAGGACGGTGCCCAGGAACGCCAACGCGATGCCGACCGAGCAGATCACGACGTATTTCCAGGTCGCCTCCAGAGCCGCGCGCGTCCGGCGGTGTCCGACGAGGAATGCCGTGGCCACGGTCGTGGCTTCGATGGCCACCCACATCAGGCCGATGTTGTTGGCCAGGACTGCCAGCGACATCGCGGCCAGGAAGATGGGCACCAGAACGCCGTAGAGGTTCGCGCCTCTTTCGTCAGTGTGTCCGTGGGCGAGCTCCGCGTTGATGTAACCGACGCTGGCCCAGGTGGCCAGGGTGCCCACCGTCCCGATGACGATGAGCATGGTGACGGTCAGCGCGTCGGCGCGCAGCAGATGCCCGACCCCGAATCGCGCCCCGGACCCGATCTGGGAGCCGAGAACGACCGCGGTCATCAATACCGACAGCGCTGCGAGGACGGTGACGAAGGCGCTCAGCCGCCGCCAGCCGACGGCTGCAGCGAACGCGGCCGCGGCGAGCGGAGCGAGGATCGGCAGGAGGAGCAAGGTGTTCATCAGTCGCGAAGCTCCCGTAGCTGATCGAGGTCGGTGCCGCCGAAGGTGCGGCGCATATGCCCGGTGAGCAGGCCAAGCACCAGCACGGCGAACAGGACGTCGAGCGACGCGCCGAGCTCGACGATGAGGGGGACGCCAGAGGTGATGAGGAACGCGGTGGCCGCGATTCCGTTGTCCAGCATCATGAAACCCACGGCCTGGGACAGTGCGCGGCGCCTGCTGACCATGACGAAGACGGCAATCAGGATCACGGCGAACGCGGCCGGCACGGCTCGGGTGGCTGGAGAGGGGTCGAGGTCGATGATCGGTCGGGTCACCGCGTAGGCGAGGACGGTCAGACCGGCAGTGATCAGCAGTGACGCCGTGGTGTTGACCAGTGGCGTGCTTTCGCGGCGCTCGTGGTCCTCGGTGCCGACGGCCCGCGCGAGCAGGAGCGGCAGGACGACCGCGCGCAGGAGGAGCACGACGACTCCGACAACGACGAGGGCTGCGTCCTTCTGGTACATGCCCACGGTGAGGGGGATCGTGGCCAGGGCCACGCCTTGCGCAGCCAGCATCCGGACGATGGCGCGGAGCTCACGGCGCCACACGATGAGGACAGCAGCCAGCAGGAACGCTCCTGCGGCCAGGTCGAGTACGCCGGTGTAGGTGGCTTGGTTCATCTGCACTTCTCTGTTCGTGTCATGGCGATCAGCTTGTGGGGGTGCCGAGGAAGTAGGACGCGGTCACCGCGAGCAGCGCCAGAAGGAACGAGCCGGCCAGCAGCTCGGGCACCCGGAACAGCCGAAGCTTGGCGATGAAGACCTCACCGGCGGCGAGCAGACCAGCCAGAACAACGACCTTGACGGCGATGGATGCGAGACCGATGAGTACCGCGAGCAATGACGGGTCGGCACCGGCGATACCCCATGGAAAGAACAGGTTCGCCACCAGCGCCAGCAGGACCGTGAGGCGCATGCTGCTGGCCCACTCGACCAGTGCCAGCTTCGGACCGGCGTACTCCAGGACCATCGCCTCATGAATCATGGTCAGCTCGAGGTGGGTCGAGGGGTTGTCCACCGGCAGTCGCCCGGTCTCGGCGATGATCACGATGGCCAGGGCAACAAAGGCCAGCAGGCTGCCCGGTGACACCAGCTGTTCAGGGTTGTTCGCCGTCGCCGACACGATGGCAGCCAGGTTGGCCGACTGTCCGGGCACGGAGAGGGCAAAGATCGCGAGCAGGATGGTGGGCTCGACGAGGGCTGCGATGGTGATCTCGCGGCTGGACCCCATGCCGCCGAAAGCCGTGCCGGTGTCGATGCCGGCCAGGGTCAAGGCGACCGTTCCCAGGAACAGCAGGCCGACGACCCCGAAGAGATCCGCTACCGAGTCCAGCGGTGAGCCGAGGGCAATGATCGGCACGATCGCGGCGATCAACAGCGAGCTGCCAGCCACGACCGCTGGTGCCAGAGCGAACACCACAGTGGTCCCGCGGGGCGTGATCTGCTGCTTGCGCAACTGCTTTCGCAGGTCCCGCCACGGCTGGCCGATACCGCCTCCGGCCCTGCCCTCAAGGCGGGCGCGTACCTGCCTCATTCCACCGACGACCAACGGTGCTCCGGCAAGGACGCCCACCACCTGCAGGGCTGCGGCCGCGACTGCCAAGGCGCTCATCGAGCGACCAGCAGAACGATGAGCAGACCCGCGGCGCCGTATGCGAGATAGAGGTGCACGCTGCCGGTATGTGCGCGGCGCACCAGCTGGGCCCAGCTGGTGACGGCCTGGACCACCGGGGTGTAGAAGCGTTGTTCCACCGGATCGGCCATCAGAGTCCGGTAGCTGACCCTCTCGACCAAGTACTGCGACTCGGCGAAGTGGGTGACCTCCACGTTGGTGTCGGGTCGCAGGATGTCATCGAAGACGCGCTGCAAGGGTTCGGCGAACGACGTTGCGGTGTATTGCATCCGGGGGCTGAGCGAATCTGCGCCACTCGCCCACAGCGGGGTCACCGCCACGGGTGGGCGATGCCGTCTTCCCCAGCGGGCCAGGGCAAGCGCAAGCAGAATCGCGATGACCAGTGCGGCCGCGAGCAGGCCTGGCGAGATCGATCCGGCGACACCGGGCAGGCGCAGGATCGTCTCGATCTGCGGACCTGCGGAGTCGCCGCCGACTCTGGGCAGCACGGCCAGGACCCGCTGCAGGGTGGGGCTGAGCAGGACTGGGGCGATGGCGAATACCACGCAGGCAGCCGCAGCCAGGGTCATGCCGGCGAGCATGCTCTTGGGTGCTTCCCGGGCGGCCTCGGCGGCGGCCGAGCGTGGTCGGGCCAGGAACCCGACCCCGAACGCCTTGACCATGGCGGCGATCCCGAGCCCGGTGGTGAGTGCGACTGCGCCCACCGACAAGGGCATCGCCAGTGCCACGAGCGTGATGCTGTCGTGGGGGGCGTGGATGAGGCTTTGCAGCAGGAGCCACTCGCTCACGAAGCCGGCGCCCAGCGGCAAACCGGAAGCGCCGAGCGCGGCAATGCCGAACATCACGGTGGTGACCGGCATCCGGCGGGCCAGGCCGCCGAGCTTGTCCAGGTCGCGCAGCCCGGTCGCGGCAAGCACTGATCCAGCTGCCAGGAAGCCGAGCGTCTTGAAGGCGGCGTGACTGAGCAGGTGCAGGAGCGCGGCGGTCAGCGCGATGGCAGCCACCGTCGGCGCCCCCGAAGACGTGAGGAGCGTGGCAGCACCCAGAGCTAGCGTGATCAGTCCCATGTTCTCGGTGGTCGAGTAGGCCAACAGCTGCTTCAGATCGGTCGCCACAGAGGCCTGTAGCACACCAAAGACTGCTGACACGGCGCCGAAGATCATGAGCGTCAGGCCCCACCAGTGCGGGCCGGGGGCGAGCAGCTGTAGGTCGATCCGGATGATGCCGTAGATACCCATGTTGACCATCGCCGCGCTCATCAACGCCGAGACCGGGCTTGGTGCCTCGGGATGCGCCTTGGGCAACCATGCGTGCAGCGGAAGCAGGCCGGCCTTCGACCCGAATCCCAGGACCGTGAGCAGGAAGATTGCGTTGCGGGGGCCCTGTGTGAGGTTGTCCACGTTCGCTTCGATCGTGGTGAAGGCGTCGCCGCCGCCGGCGGCGGACAAGACCACGAGGGCGATCAGGATGAACACGAAGCCCAGCTGGGTCATGACCGCGTAGAAGACCCCTGCGCACCTGACTTCCTTACGGCGGTGCTCTGAGAGCACCAGGATCAGAGACGTCGCCGCCATCAGCTCCCAGGCCAGCAGGAACGTTGTCACCGAGCCGGCTGCCGGTACGAGGAGCATGCCCGCCACGAACAACGGGAGCGTGACCAGCGGGAAGCGAGCCCAGTGTTCACGTCTCGCGTAACCGACGGCGTAGATACCGACCGCGATTGCGACCGCGCCGGTCGCTGCGACGAAGACGCCCCCCAGCGGGTCGAGATCGAGGCGAACACCGACCAGGGGAAGTAGCCAGCCGATCCGCAGCTGCCGTGGCTCGCCGAAGATCACGCTCAGCCCGAGTGCCAGGCCGATCGCTCCGAGGATCGCGGTGAGCCCTCCGGACAGTGCGGGCCCATCAATCGACCGTCGCGCGGCACGGGGGCCCTCACCCAGCGCAGGAGCGGCGGGGGAGGCGTCGATGGTGGTGGTCACCGGCCGGTCACACTGCGCAGCGCGGTGATGATCTGCTGCGGGGTGGGCGGGCAGCCAGGGATCTCTACATCCACCGGCACCACGTCGCCGACCGTACCCACGACCCCGTAGCCCTTGGTGAACACGCCGCCGTTGACCGCGCAATCGCCTACAGCGATGACAATCCGCGGCTCCGGAATGGCTTTCAGGGTGTTGAGCAACGGCTGGCGCATGTTGTGGGTCACGACACCGGTTGCGAGCAATGCATCGGCGTGGCGGGGTGAGGCGACCAACCGCGCACCGAAACGCTCCGCGTCATATACGGGAGAGAAGGCGCTGGTGATCTCGAGCTCGCAACCATTGCAGGAACCGCAGTCCACGTGCCGCAGCTGAAGCGAGCCAGTCACTCCGGTGGGAGGGACAATTGCTGCCTCGGGGGCGTCCGGTGCGGGCTCGACGATGCGACCGACTCGACCGATCTTGCCGATCCAGCTCATTGGTCCCTCTCCTGGCAAGTCGGGTTGGTCGCATTCATCAGTGGCCTGCTCGTGCCGCGGCGCGGGCGCTGGCTTGCAGGTCCTTCAGCAGACCCATCTGGTCGGTGAGCAGCCCGGTCAGTACTTTGCGGGCCAGCGCCAACAGCTCGGCCATGTCCTTCGAGGCGATGGAGTAGATCACGTTGTTGCCTTGTTTGCGGGCCACCACCATGCCGGCCTTGCGCAGCACAGCGAGCTGCTGGGAAAGGTGCGACGACTCCAGACCGAGCTCGGGCAGCAGCTCGGTCACTGAGTGCTCACGCTCGGCCAGCAGCTCCAGGATCCGGATCCGCGCAGGGTGCCCGAGGGCCTTGAAGAACTCGGCCTTAAGCGTGTAGATCGGCTCTGATGTCACGGGTGACCCCCCTGGGGACTGATGCGTATTTCATCATTCGCCGGAATATGCACTTGATAAAGTTATCATATAGGTGCGAAGTCGAGCACCCACGGCACTGGAGCGCCCGGTCGCCAATGGCTACTTTGTGGCTATGGCGGTCTCGGGCGGCAAATCCCCAGCAGTCGATAAGTCCCCGGCGGTCGAGCTGGAGGTAGGTGACCGCCTGGTGCGGATCTCCAATCCTGACCGGGTCTACTTCCCGGCCCGCGGGGAGACCAAGCTCGACCTGGCCAACTACTACCTGAGCGTCGGAGAGGGCATCGTTCGCGCGCTTCGTGAGCGGCCGTGCATGATGCACCGCTTCCCCGAAGGGGTCAGCGGCGAGAAGGTCCACCAGAAGCGGCTGCCGCACGGCGCGCCGCCGTGGCTCGAGACCGTCCGGGTGACTTTCCCGCGATACAACCGGCACGCCGACGAGCTGTGTGTCACCGAGCTGGCCAGCGTCATCTGGGCTGTCCAGATGTCCACCGTCGAGTTCCACCCCTGGAACTCCCGGCGCTCCGACACCGAGCACCCCGATGAGTGGCGCATCGATCTGGATCCCATGCCGGAGTGCGGTTTTGACACGGTCCGCCGGGTTGCCAACGTTGCCCATGAGGTGCTCGACGAGCTGGGTGCCGTGGGTTGGCCGAAGACCTCAGGCGGTTCTGGCCTGCACATCTACGTGCGGATCGAACCACGGTGGGGCTTCGCAGATGTACGCCGGGCCGCGCTCGCCTTCGCGCGAGAGGTGGAGCGCAGAGCGCCGCGGGACGTGACCACCACGTGGTGGAGGAAGGATCGCGACCACAAGGCGGTCTTCGTCGACTACAACCAAAACGCCCGGGACCACACCATCGCCAGTGCGTACTCGGTGCGCGGAGTGCCCGAGGCCACTGTGTCCACCCCGATCACCTGGGATGAAGTCCAGAACGTCATGCCGCAGGACTGCACCATCGCCACGGTCCCTGCCCGATTTGCAGCGCTGGGTGATTTGCACAAGGGGATTGATGACGCCGTGTTTGCCCTGGACACCTTGCTGGATTGGGCAGAGCGAGACGAGCGCGACGAGGGGACGTTGCCGACCTGATGACCCGCTTGAGCTCGGGCGGGCTCAGATTCTGCAAGTCGGGCACGGCGCGCCAAGCCACCGCGTAAAGTTGGTATTGCCGGCATATATCGTCGGCCGACGTCGGTCCGCGACCGACAGAGACCGAGTCGCCTCATGCATGCCAACACCGCGGCGGACCCATCGTCCGGCTGCGATCCCTTGTCGGCACTCTTCCAAGAGGTCGCCAGCGCGCGAGCCGCGATGACGGTCGCCCGTCGGGCGCCGCTCGGCACGTCGAGCGTGGTCGACGTGGCACGAAAACGACTGCTCTTGGCACTTGAGGCCTTCACCGCCGAGCTGGAAGCTCGCAACCTGCCGGTGCCCTACGGCATCCGCGACGACCTTCGGATCCAGCGCCGAACCCTTGGCAAGTTCTCCGGCTCCTCCAGCTGACCTACGGTCAGGCCGGCTCTTTCCGTAGACCTGGCGAATCACCTCATACGCTGGGGCGATGGCGGTCAACCGAAGTCGCAAGGCCCGGGGGGCCCGCAGACGCAAGCGCCGGATGGATCGTGTCCAGCACGACCTCAGCGATGAGCAGTGGACCGCGCTCCAGGCGATGTGGGGTGGATGCGCGTACTGCGGCGCGACCCACAAGCCACTGCAGCGCGACTGCGTGCTGGCGCTCTCCCGCGGCGGGCGCTACACGCTCGACAACATCGCGCCGGCCTGCGGTTCCTGCAACGCCAGCAAGTGCAATGACGAAGTCACCGGCTGGCTGCGGCGCAAGCGGCTGGACGAGCGTGCCTTCCTGTTGCGTCACCTCGAGATCAAGGCGGCGCTCGCGCTGCGGTTCCCCGCCGAACCGGACGCCGAACCCGAGGCGCTGTGGACAACCTCCCGCTGACCGGTCACCACTCGCGCGCTGATGCTGGTTCGATGGGTGCATGGTTCAGGCACAGGACGGGTCGGGGCGGCTAGCGATCAGTCGACCGCAGCTTCGGCCGTGGCATTTCGTCCTCTTCTTCGGATTGGTCAGCCTGTTCGCGGACATGGTCTACGAGGGCGCGCGCAGCATCATCGGGCCCTACCTCGCGACGCTCGGGGCATCGGCGACAATCGTCGGGGCCGTTGCCGGCGCAGGGGAGTTCATCGGTTACGGCCTGCGAGTGGTCTCCGGATACCTGGTCCAGCGCCGGGGGCACTACTGGGCATGGACGATCACGGGTTACGCGCTGACGGTGCTCAGTGTTCCTTTGATCGGCTCGACCAACGTGATCGCCCCGGCATTGGTTCTGTACGGCACCGAGCGGCTGGGCAAGGCGGTGCGTTCACCGGCCAAGGACACGCTGTTGTCCTACGCGTCCACCCAGACCGGCCGAGGAACCGCGTTCGGGGTCCACCAGGCGATGGACCAGGCCGGCGCCATGGCTGGGCCGCTACTTCTGGCGGCAGTTCTGTCGCAGCACGAGGGCAACTACCGCCTGGCCTTCGGTGTCCTCATCGTGCCAGGGGTCGTGGTCCTTGGACTGCTGTTCTGGCTACGCCATCGCGTCCCGGACCCACTGGCATACGAGGTTGAGGCCGTGGTGCCGCACGCTCCGGTGCCGCACGCTCCGGCCCCGCACGGTTCCGGGGAGAACTCAGAGGGGCACGTTGACAGGAGCGCTCGGGTCGACCTGCCACCACTGCTCTGGCAATACATCGGCACGATTGGCTTGTTGTCATTGGGGATTGCCTCGTTCCCACTGTTGGCCTTCCATGCCCAGACGCAGCACCTGCTCACGTCCGCGCAGGTGCCGTTGTTGTTCGCCCTGGCGATGCTGGTCGACGGCCTGAGTGGGTTGCTGATGGGCCGGTTCTATGACCGGCTTGGCCCCCAGGTCCTTCTCGTCGTGCCGGTTGCTGCTGGAGTGGCAGCCATCGCCTTCACCCAGAACGCAACGCTGATCTGGGTGGGCGTCGCCGTCTGGGGGCTTGTCCACGGCGTGATGGACTCAACCGTCAAGGCCGTGGTCACCGAGCTCGTCGTCCCTGCTTCTCGCTCCATCGCGTTCGGTTGGCTGGCCTTGGTTCGTGGCTTGGGGCTGCTGGCGGCGGGTGCCTCGCTCGGGTTCGCGTACGACCAGAGCATCACCGTGGCGGTCTGGCTGATCCTTGGAGTCAACGCTGCTGCCATGGCCGTCCTGGCCTTGGTACTGGCGCGTCTACGAGCAGGTCTGTGAGGACGTCGGTGAGTACGCTCGATCCGTGAGTCAGAGCGCTGCGCAAGGCACCGTCTCTGGCCGCCGACACCGTGTGGTGGTGATCGGCTCCGGGTTCGGTGGGTTGTTCGCCACGCAGGCTCTCAAACGCGCCGACGTTGACATCACGCTGATCGCCAAGACCACCCACCACCTGTTCCAGCCCCTGCTCTATCAGGTCGCGACCGGCATCCTTTCCGAGGGTGAGATCGCACCGTCGACCCGCGAAATCCTTGGACGCCAACGTAATGCGCGCGTTCTGCTCGGCGAGGTCAACGCCATCGACCTCGCCAACCGCACCGTCACGTCGATGGTCCTGGACCAGGTTCGCGTCACGTCATACGACTCGCTCATCGTCGCCGCGGGTGCTGGCCAGTCGTACTTCGGCAACGACCACTTCGCGAAGTTCGCGCCGGGGATGAAGAGCATCGACGACGCACTCGAGCTGCGGGGGCGCATCTTCGGCAGCTTCGAGATGGCAGAGCTGGTCGAGGACGAGGAACAGCGTGCCCGGCTGATGACCTTCGTGGTCGTGGGCGCTGGCGCGACGGGGGTTGAGATGGCCGGCCAGATTGCCGAGCTCGCGCATCGCACGCTCCGCCACGAGTTTCGGCGCATCGACCCTCGTCAGGCCCGCGTCATCCTGCTCGACGCGGCGACGTCGGTCCTGGGCTCGTTCGGCGACCGTCTCGGCGCCAAGGCAAAGACCAGGCTGGGCCAGATCGGGGTCGAGGTGCAGCTCGGCGCCAAGGTCGTGGGCGTCGACGGCACCGGCATCGAGGTCGAGGATGCCCTTGGACAAAGGCGCCGGATCGAGTCCGTCTGCAAGGTGTGGGCTGCCGGCGTCTCGGCCAGTCCGCTCGGGGCGCTTCTCGCTGAGCAGTCGGGCGCCGGCCTGGATCATGCGGGGCGCATCGAGGTTCGGCCGGACCTCACCCTGCCAGGACATCCCGAGGTCTTCGTGGTCGGCGACATGATCGCGCTCGGCGGGCTGCCCGGGGTGGCTCAGGTCGCCATTCAAGGGGGCCGTTATGCGGCTGGTCAGATCAAGGCCCGACTGGCCGGAACGCCTGATGGTCAGCCCTTCCGGTACAAGGACAAGGGCAGTATGGCGACGATCTCGCGGTTCAGTGCGGTCGCCAGCATCGGGCGGCTCCGGTTCACCGGGTTCACAGCCTGGCTGATGTGGCTGGGCCTCCACCTCGTCTACATGGTCGGGTTCAAGAACCGGTTGACGACACTGTTGCATTGGGCGGTGAGCTTCGTCGGCCGCGGCCGTTCTGAGAGGACGGTCACTGAGCAGCAGGTATTCGCCCGTCAGGCGCTCGAACAGCTCGGCGGGGACTTCGCTCCCACGCTGTCTCCCCGCCCCGGACCCGGGCATCAGCCGGAGCAAGAAAGGCGGGCCGGGCAAGAACCTCCGGGCTGAGACGTCGGTCGCCTAATGTGGGCTCATGGCGCAACCACCCGAGTCGGCACACGAGGTCTCGACGAGGCTGCGGGCGACCGGCTATCTGCCTGACGAGGGTCTGTCCACGATCACCTACCTCGCCCTGGCCATGCAACGACCGCTGTTGCTCGAGGGAGAGCCGGGCACCGGCAAGACCGCCCTCGCCGAGGCCCTCGCCCTGCTGCTGGACGTCCCCCTGATCCGGCTCCAGTGCTACGAGGGGATCGACGCCAGCCAGGCCCTCTATGACTGGGACTTCCCGCGCCAGATCCTGCATCTGCGGACGGTCGAGGCGACCAGCGAGGGCGTGGACACAGAGGCGCTGGAAGCCTCACTGTTCGCCGACCGGTTCCTGCTCGACCGTCCCATCCTGAGGGCGCTTCGAGAGCAGGACGCTGTGCTGCTCATCGACGAGATCGACCGTGCGGACGACGAGTTCGAGGCGTTCCTGCTCGAGGTGCTGTCGACCAACCAGGTGACCATCCCGGAGTACGGCGTGGTTCGCGCGGACAAGCCACCAGTGGTCGTCCTGACCTCGAACCGCACCCGTGAGCTGCACGACGCGCTCAAACGGCGCTGCCTGTATCACTGGATCGATCACCCGGGTCTGGCGCGCGAGGTCGAGATCGTGCGCAGCCGGCTGCCTGAGGTGTCCGCGAAGCTTGCCGAACAGGTGGCCCGCGCTGTGCAGCGCATGCGTACATCAGGTGACCTGCTCAAGCCTCCGGGCGTGTCCGAGACGCTGGACTGGGCTCGGGCGCTGCACCAGCTCGGGCGGGACGACCTCGACCTCGAGACCGCGAGCGCCACCTTGGGCGCTGTGCTGAAGTACCGCGAGGACTCGGACCGTGTGCGGGAAACGCTGGACCTGATCCTGGCCGGATGAGAATCATGGCGAAGGCCCAGTGAACGCCCAGTGAGCGACGGCTCGGGCGGCTCCGGCTTGAGCCCTGCCGGTCTGGCGCCTGACGAGATGCTGGTGGCGTTCACCCGCACGGTGCGTCATGCCGGCGTGGCCGTCACAGCTGACCGGACCCAGTCGTTCCTTCGGGCGGCCTCGTTAGCGGATGCGGGCGACCGTCAGGGTGTGTTCTGGGCCGGCCGTTCAACCCTCTGCTCGTCACAGGAAGACCTGGAACGTTATGACGCGGCGTTCCGCGCCTGGTTCTCTGCTGAGGGCGCACCGCGCTGGCTCGGTGAGCCCGCGACGAGGACAGTCCAGCGGGCCTCGTTGGTGCCGGAGGCCACGGGTGGAGATGAGGGTGAGGCGCAGCCAGTGCGTGCCCTCGCGAGCTCGAACGAGGTGCTGCGCCATCGCGATATCGCCCTGCTCTCCGCGGCTGAACGCCGTTTGCTGGCAACGTTGTTCGCCGGGCTCCAGGTCGATCCTCCGCGTCGCCGCAGCCCGAGGCGGGGTCCGTCCAACAGAGGGGAGATCGACCCTCGGCGCACGCTGCGCGAACAGCTGCAGCGAGCGGGGGAGCCCGGACCGCTGCGTTATCGCCGTCCGCGGACCAAGGCCCGGCGGATTGTCATGCTGGTGGACGTGTCCGGGTCCATGGAGCCGTATGCCGACTCGCTGCTTCGGTTGGGCCACCGCATCTCCCACGCGATTCCGGGTCGGGTCGAGGTCTTCACGATCGGGACCCGCCTCACCCGGGTGACGACGGCACTACGGCTTCGCGATCCCGACGAGGCCCTCAAGTGCGCGGGTCAGAGCGTCCCGGACTGGTCTGGCGGCACCCGGCTGGGAGAGTCGATCCGGGCGTTCACCGCCCGATGGGGACAACGGGGGGTGGCTCGTGGCTCGGTCGTCATCATCGCCTCTGACGGGTGGGAGCGCGGCGACCCACGGCTGCTCGGTGAGCAGGTCGCCCGGCTTCAGCGCCTCGCCCATGCCGTCGTGTGGATGAACCCGCACCGCGGAAAGGCCGGATACGAACCCCTCCAGGGCGGTATCGCCGCGGCGCTGCCGTATGTTGACCAGTTTGTGGCCGGGCACTCGCTCGCGTCGTTCGCGGAGCTGTTGAAGGTGGTGGCGCATGCGTGAGGTTCTGCCTGAGCTGATGACCTGGTGGCGCGACGGCAAGACGATCGGCGTCGGGACCGTCGTGGGGACGTGGAGGTCGGCGCCGCGGCCGGCTGGTGCCTCCCTGCTGGTCGGCCCGGACCAGAGCGTCGTCGGTTCGGTCTCAGGGGGTTGCGTTGAAGGGGCGGTCTACGAGCTGGCCCAGCAGGTCATGGCCGACGGCGAGCCGGTGCTGCAGCGATACGGCGTCAGCGACGACGACGCGTTCGCCGTCGGGCTGACGTGTGGCGGCATCCTGGACGTGTTCGTGGAGAAGGTTTCGAAGGAGACGTTCCCCCAGCTCGGCGCGGTGGCCGACGACATCGAAGCCGGGCGCCCGGTCGCCGTGGCCACGGTGGTCGAGCACCCGGATCCTGCGTGGCTCGGGAGGCGACTGATCGTGCGTCCGGACCGGGCCGGCATACCTGTTGAGGGCAATCTGGGGTCCGAGCGCGCGCAATCCGCGATCGCCGACGACCTGCGTGGGCTTCTGGCCAGTGGCCGCACCGAGCTGCTCACCTACGGTCCGGACGGCCAGCGCAGGGGTGAGGGGATGCGCGTCTTCTGCGCTGCCTATGCCCCCAAGCCGCGGATGCTCGTCTTTGGTGCGATCGACTTCGCCGCTGCAGTGGCACGGCTCGGGTCGTTCCTCGGATACCACGTGACGGTGTGTGACGCACGGCCTGTCTTCGCAACGGTCTCGCGGTTCCCGCACGCCGATGAGGTGGTCGTCGACTGGCCGCATCGATACCTGAGCGAACAGGTGGCGGCTGGAGCCATCGACTCGCGCACAGTCATGTGCGTGTTGACCCACGACCCCAAGTTCGACGTGCCACTGCTGGAGGTCGCGCTGCGGCTGCCGGACGTGGCCTACGTCGGAGCGATGGGATCGCGGCGCACCCACGCCGACCTGATGAAGCGACTTCGCGCGGCGGGGCTGACCGATCAGGAGCTGGCCCAGCTGTCCAGCCCGATCGGGCTCGACCTTGGCGCGCGGACCCCCGAGGAGACGGCAGTCTCCATTGCCGCGGAGATCATCGCAGTGCGTTGGGGTGGCGGTGGTGGACGGCTTGCCGAGCTCGATGGCCGAATCCATCACCAGCTCAAAGCCTGACGGGGCTTGTGTCGCAGGTCACATCGCGGTTGTCTTGGTCCCACGCTCTCCGCTGTATGAGGTCGCCGCGTCCGGTGGGGTGTCCGATCCGTCGGCGGCTGTGGAGGGGTGGACCAGGGATGACCCGAATCAGCCTCACTGTGGACGGTGTTGAGTATTCCGACGAGGTCGAGGATCGCACCCTGCTCGTGCAGTACCTCCGGGAGCAGGTCGGCAAGACCGGCACTGTGATCGGCTGCGACACGACGAACTGTGGCGCGTGCACCGTTCACCTCGACGGACGCAGCGTCAAGTCCTGCACGATGCTGGCCGTTCAGGCCGACGGCCACGAGGTGACCACCATCGAGGGACTGGCCAAGGACGGTGTCCTGCACCCGATGCAGGCGGCCTTCCACGACAGTCACGCGCTCCAGTGCGGCTTCTGTACGCCGGGCATGATCATGTCCTCGATCGACCTGCTCAACGACAACGCCACCCCCACCGAGACCGAGATCCGCGAGGGACTCGAGGGCAACCTGTGCCGGTGCACGGGCTACCAGAACATCGTCAAGGCCGTGAAACAGGTGGCCGACGGGGTGCCTTCGGCAAGCGCCTCGGTTTCCACCGGAGCCTCGGCATGACCGCGGTCGACGAGCGCGCGGCCGAGGCTGCCGGCCCAGAGATCGGCAAGGCGCGGCGGCGCAAGGAGGACCTGCGCCTCATCACCGGTCGGACCAGCTTCACCGACAACCTGTCCGTGGCCGGCATGCTCCACCTCGGCATGGTCCGCAGCCCCGTGGCGCACGCCCGGATCACCGCGGTCGACACCAGCGCGGCAAAGGCATCGCCTGGAGTGGTCGCGGTGCTGACCGGCGCCGATCTGGCCGACAAACAAGGCAGCCTGCCCACCGCGTGGCCCATCACCGATGACCAGAAAGCCCCGGATCACCCTGCGATTGCTGTGGATCACGTCTCCTTTGCCGGCGAAGTCGTGGCGGTCGTCGTGGCTCGCACCGCCCGCGAGGCCAGGGACGCGATGGAGCTGGTCGACGTTGACTATGAAGGCCTTCCCGTGGTCCTGGACCTCGAGACAGCTGTAGCGGGCGCGCCATACGCGCATCCCGAGCTGGGCACCAACGTGTCGGCCGTCTGGGTCTATGACTCGGGCCAGGCGGGCACGGGCACCGATGTCGAGGAGGAGATCGCCAAGGCCCGGGCGGACGGAGTCGTCATCGAACGGACCTTCCGGCAGCAGCGGTTGATCCCCGCCTTCATGGAGCCCCGGTCGATCCTGGTCGACCCCACCGGGGAACAGCTCACCGTCTGGAGCTCCACCCAGGTGCCCCACTTCGTCCGCATCTTCCTTGCGCTCACGCTCGGCATCCCCGAGAGCAAGATCCGGGTCATCGCACCGGACGTCGGCGGCGGGTTCGGCGGAAAGCTGCAGTTCACTCCCGAAGAGGTCCTGACCGTTCTTGCGGCACAGCACACGGGCAAGCCGTGCAAGTACACCGAGACCCGGTCCGAGTCTCTGGTCTCGGGCCACCACGGCCGTGACCAGCTGCAGCGGCTGACCCTGGCCGCGACCGAGGACGGCACTGTCACCGGGCTCAAGGTCGACCTGCTCACGGACATGGGGGCATACCTGGGTCTGGTGACCCCGGGCATCCCGGTGCTGGGCGCGTTCATGTTCAACGCGATCTACAAGTTCGCGGCCTATCGCTTCAGCACCACGAACGTCTTCACCAACAAGACCTGGACCGACGCCTACCGCGGCGCGGGCCGTCCCGAGGCGACGTTCGCGATCGAGCGGTTGATGGATGAGCTCGCAGCACAGCTGGGCCGAGACCCGATCGAGCTGCGTGAGCAGAACTGGATCAAGCACGAGGAGTTCCCCTTCTCCACGGTCGCGGGCATGACATATGACTCGGGCAACTACGAGGCGGCCACCGCGAGAGCCAAGGAGCTGTTCGGCTACGACGAGCTGCGCGCCGAGCAGAGGCAGCGACGTGAGTCCGGCGACCCGGTCCAGCTCGGCATCGGCGTCTCGACCTACACCGAGATGTGCGGACTGGCGCCTTCGCGTGTGCTGGGCGCACTGAAGTACGTCGGCGGGGGCTGGGAACACGCATCGGTCCGTGTGCTGCCCACTGGCAAGGTCGAGGTAGTCACCGGTACCAGCCCGCACGGTCAGGGCCACGAGACGGCGTGGAGCCAGATCGTCGCAGACCGGCTGGGTGTTCCCTTCGAGGACGTTGAGGTCCTGCATGGGGACACGGCCATCTCGCCGAGAGGCCTTGACACCTACGGCTCCCGGTCGCTGGTCGTGGGCGGCATGGCAGTCGTCAAGGCTGCCGACAAGGTGATCGAGAAGGCGCGCGCCATCGCGGCCCACCTGCTCGAGGCCAGCGCCGACGACCTCGAGTTCGCCGACGGCCGGTTCACCGTCAAGGGCACCGACAAAGGGATGGCGCTGGGCGAGACCGCCTTCGCGGCATTCCAGGGCCACAACTTGCCCGACGGCTTCGAGCCCTCCATAGATGCCGACGCCACGTTCGACCCGGTGAACTTCTCGTTCCCCCATGGCACGCACCTCGCCGCCATGGAGGTCGACACCGAGACGGGTGCCGTCAGGCTGCGCAAGTACGTCTGCGTCGACGACATCGGCAACGTGGTCAACCCCTTGATCGTCGAGGGCCAGATCCACGGAGGAATCGCCCAGGGCATAGCCCAAGCGCTGTTCGAGGAGGCCGTGTATGACGAGAACGGCACCTTGGTCTCTGGGTCCTTCGTCGACTACCTGGTGCCGAGCGCGGCCGATCTGCCGTCGTTCATCACCGACCGCACCGTGTCGGCCTCGACGACGAACGACCTCGGCGTCAAGGGCGTTGGCGAGGCGGGCACGATCGCCTCGACTCCGGCCATCGTCAACGGCGTGATCGACGCCATCAGGCCTCTCGGCGTTCAGGACGTCGTCATGCCGTGCGCCCCGCTGACGGTCTGGCGCGCGATACAGGCAGCTTCGCCTTCTATCAGCAAAGGTGGTGCGTCATGATCCCGGCAAGCTTCGACTACTACGCCCCGACGAGCGTCGAGGAGGCCCTGCAGCTGCTTGGCTCATCCGGCGACGTCAGGGTCCTGGCCGGCGGCCAGAGCCTCATCCCGCTCCTCAAGCTGCGGCTGGCGGCGCCGGAGGTCGTCGTCGACCTGGGCCGGATCGAGTCCCTGCGTGGGATTCGGGAGGATGGTGACGCCCTCGTGATCGGTGCCATGACATCGCACGACGACGTCGCTCGGTCATCCCTTGTGGCAACGCATGCGTTGCTGTTGAGCAAGGCTGTCCGAACGGTCGCCGACCCCCAGGTTCGCCATCGCGGGACCTTCGGAGGGGCACTGGCCCACGCGGATCCGGCGGGCGACCTGCTGGCCCCCGCCCTTGCGTTGGATGCCTCGTTCGTCATCTCCGGACCCTCCGGGACCCGCACGGTCGCGGCCGCGGACTTCTTCCAGGACATGTTCACGACCGCCATCGGCCAGGGCGAGATCCTTACCGAGGTCCGGGTCCCCAAACACACTGGCTGGGGTGCTCACTACGAGAAGTTCTCCCGGGTGGCCCAGCAGTGGTCGATCGTCGCGGTGGCCGCCACGGTCCGCGTCGAGTCCGGCGCCATCGCGCAGGCTCGGGTGGCAATGACGAACATGGGCCCCGTGCCGATCCGTGCGGCGGCCGTCGAGCAGGCTCTGGTGGGTCTCGCCGCCGATGCCTCGGCGGTTGCGGTGGCGGTCGCCGACATTGCCCAGGGAACCCGGCCACCGAGCGACCTCAACGGCGATGGTGACTATCGCCGTCACCTCGCCTCGGTGCTGGCACGCCGAGCCGTGTTGGCCGCGGCAGGCTGACCGAGGAGATCCGTGGAGCTCGAGCACCAGTTCACCGTCCCGGCTTCCGTCGAGGAGACCTGGGCGGCCTTCAACAACCCTGAGGTGGTCGCGCCCTGTTTCCCCGGCGCGACGTTGATCTCTGTTGACGGCGACCAGTTCACCGGATCCGCCAAGATCAAGCTGGGTCCGATCGCCTTGCAGTACAACGGCACTGGCATCTACGTCGAACGTGACGAGCAGGGTCGGCGAGCGGTGATCGAGGCCACCGGCAAGGACAAGCGCGGCAACGGCACGGCCAGCGCGACGGTCACCGCACAGCTCACCCCCGACGGCAACGGAACCGCGGTGCACGTGGACACGGATCTTGCCGTCACCGGTAAGCCGGCGCAGTTCGGCAGAGGAGTCATGCAGGACCTCAGCGACAAGCTGCTCCTGCAGTTCGTCGCCTGCCTGCAGGCCAAGCTGGGAGCCTCGGAGGCCGTCCGGGTCACCCCCGCAGCGGAGATCCCCTTGGTGGCGGATGTCATCCCTTCCCCTCCCGGGGACATCGCCGGTGTTGCAGCCGCCTCCGGGACACAGGCACCGGCATACCGGCCGGGACCGCCTTCTCCTCCTGCAGTGGACGCCGAGCTGCACCTGCTCAGCACCATTGGGCGCGTTCTGCTTACCCGTTATGCCGCCCGCGTTCTTGGCCCCGTGGCCTTCATCGTGGGCTACTGGCTGGGGCGCAGATCGCGCCGCTGACCTCCGATCCGGCCTGACCACGGCGACGCCGCATGCCCCGGTGACCACCGTCGTCGCCTAGTGTGGGCCCATGCCGCTTGACTATCAGATCGCCGAACACACGCTGGCCAATGGACTGCGGGTCATCGTCTCTGAGGACCACAGCGTCCCCAACGTCACGGTCAACCTCTGGGTCAACGTGGGATCACGTCACGAGGTCGAGGGCCGCACCGGTTTTGCGCACCTCTTCGAGCATCTGATGTTCCAGGGTTCGCGCAACGTGGCGTCCGGAGAGCACTTCTCGGCGCTCATGGCGGCCGGTGGACGGCTCAACGCCACGACCTGGTTCGACCGCACCAACTACTTCGAGACGATGCCGCGGGGGGCGATGGATCTGGCCCTGTGGATGGAGGCCGACCGACACGGCCACCTGCTCGATGCCGTCAACCAGGAGAACCTCGACAACCAGCGCGATGTGGTCAAGGAGGAGAAGCGCCAGCGCTACGACAATGTGCCCTACGGCAATGCGCTGATCGACACCTACGCGGCGATCTTTCCCAAGGGTCACCCGTACCACCACGCGACCATAGGCTCGATGGAGGACCTTGATGCGGCCAGCGTTGAGGACGTGCACGAGTTCTTCCGCCGCTACTACGCTCCGAACAACACCGTTCTCACGTTGGTCGGTGACCTCACCCCGGATGAGGGTTTCGCCTCGGCAGAGCGGTATTTCGGTCCCTTGACGGCCATCGCGGCGCCATTTCGAGAGCCCGTCGCGCCGCTGGCTCCTTTGACTGAACCGCTCCGCGACGAGCACATGGAAGATGTCCCCGCCGACCGTCTTCATCTCGCATTCCGGCTTCCGGTTGATGACACCCCCGAGTTCTTTGCGTCCTCGCTCGCGATCGACATCATCGGTGGCCTGGCGACCTCGCGGTTCTACCAGCGACTGGTCCGAAGGGAGCAGATCGCCACCAGCGTGTCGGCTCATGCCATGGGTTTCGTGGACGGAGTCTCGTTGGGGTTCTTGGCGATTGATGTCGCCGATGACTGCAGTGCTGATGCGGTCGAGGCGGCTGCATGTGAGGAGCTGCTCCGGTTCGCCGCGGAGGGACCAACCGAGATCGAGATGGAGTCAGCGATGGCCCAGACCGAGCGGGGGTGGCTGTCAGCCCTGGCCAGCCAGGAAGAGCGCGCCGACCACATCTGCCATCACGCGATGCTGCAGGGTGATCCCGGATACATCAACACCTTCCTGGACCGCCTCGGCGAGGTGACGGCTGATCAGGTCCAGCAGGTGGCCGCCCGGTGGCTCATGCCAGACTCCCGTGCCGTCGTGGCCTACCTCAAGCAAGACGGAGATGCATCGTGATCCACCAGGAGAGCGTGGCCGAGCATGACAGCACGATCGAGCGGCCAGACGTGAGCGCACCCGAGCCGTGGTCGTTCCCCGAGGCGCAGCGGTCCGAGCTCGCCAACGGACTGGGCGTGGTCTCCTACGACATTCCCGGCCAGTACGTCATCTCGGTGCGCCTCGCCGTCCCGATGCCGCTCGAGCGCGAGCCGCGAGAGCGCGAAGGCATCGCCACGATCATGGCGCGAACCCTCGATGAGGGAACAGCCCGGCATACCGCTGAGGAGTTTGCCGAGCTGTTGGAGCGCAAGGGAATTGCGCTCGGCGCCAGCGCCAGCGAGTCGGGCCTGATCGTCGATGTCGACGTGCCGAAGCGAAACCTGACAGAGGCACTCGATCTGCTCAGCCAAGCTGTGCGAGAACCCGCCTTCCCGGCCAACGAGGTCTCCCGCCATGTCAAGATCCGACTTGCAGAGATTGACCAAGAGCGTGCCGTGCCCGGTCATCGAGCGGCAATGGAGTTCATCTCGACCTACTTCGACCCCGACGAGCGCGCCTCACGTCCGACCGCGGGCGCCAAGGAGACGATCTCGGCGATCACGCCCGAGGATCTGATCGCCTTCCATTCCGCCAACGTCGTGCCTTCCGGAGCAACGATCGTCGTCGCCGGGGACCTGAGTGATCTGGACGTCGTGTCCGAGGTCGAGCGCGCGCTAGGGTCCTGGCGCGAAGCACCAGCTCACATTCTTGAGCCGCGTGAGGCAGCCCGGGCCACGGATGCCGAGCGCATCGTGTTCCTCGACCGCCCCGGCTCGGTGCAGACCGAGTTCTACGTCGGTTGTCCCGGACCGGACCGCCGGGTCGAAGGCGGCTGGGCGGCATACCCGGTGTTGGGTTTCGTCGTCGGGGGATCCCCCAACGCCAGGGTTGATGCGGTCCTGCGCGAGGAGAAGGGGTTCACCTACGGCATCCGCTCGGGCTTTCGTCCGCGTCGGTGCGGAGGCATGTTCCTGGCCAGCGGTTCGGTTCGCGCGGACTCCACCGTCGAGGCGTTGGGGCTGCTGCTCGACATTCTGGGCCAGGCCCGTGACGGCTTCACCGAGGAGGAGACCCGGGCTGGTGTCGACTTCATCGGAAAGACGGCGCCGGGTCGCTTCGCCACCGCGGACACCGTGGCCGATGAGGCCGCGGCACTCTCACTCGAAGGGCTGACCACGGAGTTCACGACGGCCAGCCTGCTTGCGCTTGCGGACGTTGATGCCGAGGCCCTGGCAACTGCCTACAATCGCTATGTCACGGGTGAGTGGACCGTGATCGTGGTGGGCGATGCAAGTCTGTATGCAGAGGGCGTACGCGGTCTCGGGCGAGGCGAGGTCACCGTCCTCCCTGCCTGACCACGGAGGCAGCCCAACCCCGCCACGGAGGCAATCCAGAAGTACGCGGGTTCAGCCGAGGCGGGCCAGCACCTCGTCGTGGAGCAGACCATTGGTAGCCACCGCGTTGCCACCCCAGGGTCCGGGGGTTCCATCCAGCGCGGTGAATCGGCCGCCGGCCTCGGTCACGATGGGCACGAGCGCGGCCATGTCGTAGACCTGCAGGTCCGGCTCGACGGCGATGTCGACAGCTCCCTCGGCGACGAGCATGTACGACCAGAAGTCCCCGTAGGCCCGGGTCCGCCAGCAGTCATCGGTCAGTTCAAGAAACTCCTCCAAACGTTCACGTTGCCTCCAGCCGCCCATGCTCGAGTAGGACAGCGAGGCATCCGAGATCTGCGAGATCTTAGAGACACCAATCCTTTTCGCGCTGGAGAGACTGCGACCGCTCCACGCGCCGGAGCCGATTGCCGCCCACCATCGGCGGCCCAACGCCGGGGCGGCGACGAGGCCGAGAACCGGTTGCCCGTCGTCGACGAGCGCGATCAAGGTGGCCCACACGGGGACCCCTCGGACGAAGTTGTGGGTCCCGTCGATCGGGTCGATGACCCACCGCCGTGGCCCGCGCCCGGTGGTCTCGAACTCTTCACCCTCGACAGCGTCTCGGGGCCGGGCCCGCTTGAGCTGGTGGCGCACCATCTCCTCGGCCGCGCGGTCGGCGTCGCTGACCAGCGTGAGGTCGGGTTTGGACTCCACCACCAGGTCCTCGGCTCGGAAACGAGACACCGTGATCCGTTCCACAGCATCGGCAAGCACGTGGGCAAGGCGCAGGTCATCGTCATATGCAGGCACGCGGCCACGTTATCCGCTGACGGTCACCAACGGGGCGACCGCCACGGGTCCCCCGGGGCATGACGCTGGTGAGGCACTGAACCGTGGGACCGGCTGACCCGAGGTGACCGGCTGACCCGAGGTGACCGGCTGACCTGTGGCGACCGCTGGATCGCCAATCCCTCAGTCGTCGGACTGGGGCGTGCGTGCGCGCAGCAGCCGGCGCAGGGAGTCCAGCCGGGAGGGCCCGGCGGGGCCGGCGCGACCTGACTCCACCCAGGCGTCGAGGCCGCACTCCTCTTCGTCGTGGGTGCACCCTCTGGGGCACTGGTCCGTGCCGGGCTCCAGGTCCGGGAAGTGCTGGATGATCCTGGAGAGATCGACGTGCGCCAGGCCGAACGAGCGCACGCCGGGTGTGTCCACGACCCAGCCCTTGCCGCCTGGCAGCCTCAGGGACACCGCCGAGGACGATGTATGCCGCCCGCGACCGGTCACGTCGTTGACCACCCCAACGGCGCGTTCAGCCCCCGGGACCAGAGCGTTGACCAAGGTCGACTTGCCCACGCCGGAGTGACCGATGAAGACACTCACGCGACCAATCAGCATGTCCTGCAACGGTTTGAGCCCGACCCACGCATGGGTGATGGGGTCGCGGGACGTCACCAGGTGGCGGACCTCGAGCATCGAGTAGTGGGCCAGGAACGGTGCTGGGTCGATCAGGTCGGCCTTGGTCAGGACCAGAAGCGGCTCCATCCCGGAGTCGTAGGCCGCTACCAGACAGCGGTCGATCATGCGGGGTCGCGGCTCGGGGTCGACCAGTGCAGTCACGATGACGAGCTGCTCCGCGTTGGCCACGATGATGCGCTCGACCGGGTCGGTGTCGTCAGCGGTCCGGCGCAGGACCGAGCGACGGGGCTCGACCCTTACGATCCTGGCGAGCGAGTCCGGACCCCCTGACGTGTCACCGACCATCGCCACCTCGTCGCCGATGACGACGCTCTTGCGTCCGAGCTCGCGAGCCTTCATCGCGACGACGACGCGCTCGCCGCCGGAGTGGACGATCAACGTGTAGCGACCGCGGTCGACGCCGGTCACGAAGCCGGGGATGGCATCCTCGTGCGCCGGGCGATCTTTGGTGCGGGGCCGCGAGCCTCGGCGGGTCGGCCTGATCCGAACGTCACTCTCGTCGTACCGCCGCGCCTTTGGGCTCATCCGCGCTCCGGCCCGTTGTCCGTCTGAGCTCCGTCTCTCTGAACTACGTCCGCCTGCACGTCGCCGCCCTGCCTGCCCTGTTCATTGTCGAGCAGTCGCGTCCACCGTCCGACGAAGCCTGGCAACGTCTTGTCCGTGGTCTCCACGTTCTCGATGACGACACCGGGCACGCGCAGGCCGAGAACAGCCGCCGCCATCGCCATACGGTGATCGTCATAGGTGTGAAACAGTCCACCCCGCAACGGTTTTGGTGTGATTCGCAGACTGTCCACGGTCGCTTCGACGGATCCTCCGAGAGCGTTGATCTCGGTCGAGAGCGCGACCAGGCGGTCAGTCTCGTGACCACGCAGATGTCCGATGCCCCGGATCAAGGACGGAGAGTCCGCCAAGGCTGCGATCGCCACGACGACGGGGGTGAGCTCTCCGGCGTCATGCAGGTCGACGTCGAGCCCGCTGATCTGCTCACTGCCCGTCACCGTGAGGCCCGAGCGTTCGAAGAGCACGTCCGCGCCCATCGCGTCCAGGATGTCGCGGATCGCGTCACCAGCCTGAGTGGTGTTCTGTGGCCATCCCGGGACCTGCACGGTGCCGCCGGTCACGACGGCGGCCGCCAGGAACGCCGCGGCGTTGGACAGATCCGGCTCGACCTCGACATCGAGGGACTGCACCTCTGAGGGCTCGACCCGCCAGGTGTTGGCCTCGGAGTCGTCGACGATCACGCCGGCATCGCGCAGCACCTCGACGGTCATCTGGATGTGCGGCTCACTGGGAACCGGTTTGCCGTGGTGGTGAACCGTGATGCCTTGGTCGTATCGTGCCCCGGACAACAGCAAACCGGAGATGAACTGCGAGGACCCAGAGGCGTCGACGATCACCGGGCCACCCGGCATACGGCCTGAACCTTCGACCGTGAAAGGCAGGGTCCCGCGACCGTCGTCGTTGATCCTCGCGCCCAGGGCGCGCAGGGCGTCGATGACCGGAGCCATGGGGCGTCGACCCGCGCGGGCATCGCCGTGGAAGGTGACCGGGCCGTCGGCGAGCGCCGCCACCGGGGGCAGGAATCGCATCACGGTGCCCGCCAGTCCGCAGTCCACGGACGTCGCGCCGGAGAGAGACGCCGGGGTGACCAGCCAGTCGTCGCAGTCGCGGTCGTCGCCCGGCAGGTCGGTTACCGAGGCGCCCAAGGAACGCAGCGCTGCGGCCATGAGCATGGTGTCGCGCGAGCGCAGGGGCCGCCGCAGCCGCGAGGGGCCGTTGGCCAGGGCTGCGAGAACAAGGTAGCGGTTGGTCAGCGATTTGCTCCCCGGCAGTGCCACCGTGGCGTTGACGGGACCGGCCGCGTGGGGGGCTAACCAGTCAGTCAAGGGCGTTCTTGGCGAAACGTCGGGCGGACTTGGCTGCGTGCCGCGCCTCGCGCTTGGTCACTGCCGCCTGGCGACGCGCCTCGGAGTGGACGTGCTGCGTTCGGTAGGCCAACCCCGGCTTGCCGGCGGTGTCGACCGAAGCGAGCAGGACGCCCCCGAGCAGGCCGACGTTCTTGACGAAGTGGGTCTTCTGCTGCGCTCGGGCTTCAGGGTCCTCGACGGCCCAGAAGGCGTGGGCGACATAGGTGGTCGGCACGAGCGCGCCGGCCAGCGCCAGCGCCGCAAGCCGGGGGAACTTGCCCAGAGCCAGCATCGTGCCGGCGACCAGCATCGTGGCGCCGTTCGCGCGGACCAGCAGCTCGGGGTCGTCGGGCATTCTCAGCGGTCCGGAGAGCGCTTTGACCAGCGGCGCAGCGGCCTGGGCGCGTGCGGCGGGGTGGCGTAGGGAGTCCAGGCCATTCGTCACGAAGACGACAGCCAGCATCGGTCGGGCGATCCGTCGAACCACAGTCATCTGAAATCTCCTCGAGAGTCATCCGTGCAGCTCCTACCGTAGTTGCTCGCGGACGCGCTTGGATATCTAGGCTGAGGGCATGTGCGGTCGATACGCGTCCAGCTCGCGCCCCGAAGATCTCGTCGAGGAGTTCGATGTCGACGAGGACCGTACCGGAGAGGTTGCGAGAAGCATCCTTGTGACTCCTCAGAACCCGCCGGCCGGCCAGCCGGATTTCAACATCGCGCCGACCAAGCAAGCGCCCGTGGTCCTGACCCGAGCCGTCCGGGGGGACGCTGATGCCGCGCCGGTGCGCCAGCTGCGTCTGCTGACATGGGGATTGGTGCCCAGCTGGTCCAAGGACGTCAAGCTCGGGCTCCGGATGACCAACGCCCGTTCCGAGTCGTTGCTGGACACGTCGTCCTTTGCCAGGGCAGCCGCGGCTCGCCGGTGTCTCGTCCCCGCGGACGGTTGGTATGAATGGCAGTTGAGCCCCACCGCCGTTGATGTCAAAGGCAAGCCGCGCAAGCAGCCGTTCTTCATCCATCGATCCGATGGTGCCCCGCTGGCGATGGCCGGGGTGTACGAGTTCTGGCGTGACACGTCACTGGCCGAGGACGACCCCTACGCGTGGCTGACGACCTACGCGATCATCACGACTGCGGCTGAGCCCGGGCTGGACAGGATTCATGACCGGCAGCCGCTGGTCCTCGAGCGTGCCGACTGGTCCGACTGGCTCGACCCGACACAAAAGGATCTCTCGGCGATCAAGACTCACCTGGAGTTCTCCCGGCCCGGGCGCTTCGACGCCTACCCGGTGGGCACCGCGGTCAACTCGACCCGCAACAACGGAGAGCTGTTGCTGCTGCCGTCGTCGCGCGCGGACCTGGTGGGAGTGGTGGACCCGACCACCGGCGAGATCATCGGCGAATGAGCGGCGTGCCAGTTCGCAAGAGTGTCAGGGAGATTCAGACCCCAGTCGGTATGGCGCGCGCGTACCTCTGGCGTCCGTCTCGCCCCTGTGGGTCGCTGGTTCTAGGGCACGGCGCCGGTGGTTCGTCATGGTCGGCCGACCTCCAGACATTGACCGCTCTGACGGCGCAGGGATGGCTGGTGGTGCTGGTCGAGCAGCCTTGGCGGGTGGCCGGGCGCGCGGTGGCGACGCCTCCCGCCCAGCTGGACGTGGCATGGCTTGCCGTCATGGAGGCTCTGACGTCGGGGCGTGGTGCGTTGCCGCGGCCGTTGGTGGTCGGCGGCCGTAGCTCCGGTGCGCGAGTGGCCTGTCGGACGGCCAGCGCTGTTGGTGCTGATGCGGTGCTGCTATTGGCGTTCCCGCTGCATCCGCCGGGAAAGCCGGAGAAGTCCCGCGCGGCGGAGGCGCAGATGGTGACGGGCGCCGGGACCCGGTTGACCGTCATACAGGGGGAGAAGGACGCGTTCGGCAGCCCCGATGACGTTCGGTCTGCTCTGGGAGGCGAAGCCGAGGTGGTGTCTGCTCGTGGCACCCACTCGTTCACCAAGGAACCGACCGACGTTCTCGAGATCGCCCGCGCGTTCCTGTCAGATCTGCTGGTCCCTCGCGGTGCGTCGCCTCGTCCCACTTGCCGAAGCGATGCAGCGAACGCCCTGGTCTCACGTTGGGTCGAGCACTCCGTACAGCATCACGTCGACGTGGGCGCGCAAGGTCGCGGTCAGCGTCTGGGGGTCACCGCGCCCGAAGCTGACACGTAGCAGCTCCATGTGCAGCGTGGAGAAGGTGGTTCGCGCCGCGCCATGGAGGTCGACCCCCGCCCTGACCCGGTGCGTGCGGGTGAACCGTCCCAGGATGTCGCCGATCGCGTCCTCGAGCTCGGAGATGCGGGCGAGCGCCTCGGTGCGGTACCGCCCCTGCTCGGTGCCGAAGAGGATCTCGCGCTGGTAGACGGCGGTGTTCTCCGGGAACACCAGCGGCAGGTGGATCTGGGGCGCCAGCAGCGCCATGATCGCCTCGGTCGGCGAGGTGCCGGACGCGGCGGCGGCGATGCCCTCGCGGGTGTCGAGCCGCATCTGCTCGTTCATGACCATCATCAGCAGCTCCGCCTTGGAGCTGGCGTAGCGGAACAGCGTGCCCGTTCCGACGTCCGCCCGGTCCGCGACCATCTGCGTGGTCACCGCCGAGTACCCCTGCCCGGTGAACAGCTCCGAGGCGGCCTCGAAGATCCGCTGCTGCTTGTCCGCCTTGTTGCGGGCCCGCCGGCCAACAACAGCCAGCGTGTGCGGGGCCTGCGTGGGTGTCACGGGTAGCGCTCCTTCCTGACGGGTGGCCAGGCTCGTGCTCGCGCAGTTCCTGCCCGACTTGCATGGAATCTAACATACGGACTACGCTCCGAAATGAGCATAGTCCGATTGT
>DASRVZ010000083.1:0-3328 GCA_035654835.1 Dermatophilaceae bacterium
TCGGCAATGAGGCAGACCTCGACCTTGTCGGCGACCTCGGAGAAGAGCGCGAAGTTGACGCCGCTGCCCGTGAACGTGGCTCCCAAGGGGTACGGATGGCCCGGCCAGATGTTCATGTAGTCCTTAAGCAGTCGCGGATCGATATAAGCAGTCGCGGATCGTGCCGTTGAGGCGAACCATTGTGACCTGTCGTCCGCTCATCGGCACAATCATCCGTTCAGTCGGGGAAAGCCCGCTCGATCACCTTGCCAGCCGATACTTCGACCATATCGCCCGGCAACGTGCCGAACGTGTGTCCATGGGCACCGCCGAGACGGCTCGCCACGAAGGCTTCCGCGACAAATGCCGGTGCGAAGCGCATCAGGAGCGAGGCCTGTAGCGTGGTCGCGAGCTGCTCGATCAGCGCGCGTGCGCCAGCCTGTGCAGCCGAGATGTCGGAGGCGGCAGAGGCGGACTGCAAGGCCACGACTGTTCTCGTGATGGCTGCATCGAGCTGGCGGTCGGCACCCCGCGACAGCTCGAGCTCCGTGGTGAAGGCCGCAACGGAGGCGGGCTCGCGAGCGAGCGCCCGCAAGACGTCAAGAGCCACGACGTTGCCGGAACCCTCCCAGACGGAGTTCACCGGGGCTTCGCGATACAGCCGTGCGAGGCCGTTTTCCTCGACAACGCCGTTGCCACCCAGGCATTCCAGCGCTTCGGCCACCATGGGGGCGGTGCGCTTGCAGACCCAGTACTTGCCGACCGCGACCGCCAGCCGGGAGAACGCCGTGTCGCCTTCGTCGACGGCCGCGGCCAACCTCAGGCCAAGCGTGGTGGCTGCCTCGGACTCGAGCGCCAGGTCCATAAGGACGTTACGCATCAGCGGCTGCTCGACGAGCAGGCTGCCAAACGCCGCGCGATGGCGTGTGTGGTGGAGCGCCCTCACGAAAGCCTGGCGCATGGTGGCGGAGGAGCCCAGGACACAGTCGAGCCGCGTGGCCGCGACCATGTCCAGGATGGTCCTGATTCCGCGCCCCTCCTCGCCGAGGCGCACGCCCCAGGTTTCGTCCAGCTCGATCTCCGCGGAGGCGTTGGAACGGTTGCCCAGCTTGTCCTTGAGCCGCTCCAGCACAAAGGTGTTGCGGGTTCCGTCATCCAGGACGCGGGGGACCAAGAAACAAGTCGGCCCGGCCGGGGCCTGCCCGAGAATCAGGAACATGTCGCTCATCGGTGCGGAGCAGAACCACTTGTGTCCGGTGAGCCGGTAGGTCTGCCCTCCGGTGAGCGGGCCAGAAGCGACGGCCACTGCTGAGGTCGTGTTGGTACGCAAGTCCGAGCCGCCCTGTTTCTCGGTCATGCCCATCCCGGCGATGGCGCCGCTCTTCGTTGCGCTGGGTCGCAGCCCGAAGTCGTATTCGCGGGAGGCCAGCAGGGGAGCCCAGATGGCGACCAGGTCGGGACTCGACTGGAGGGCGGGCACTGCGGCATACGTCATGGAGATCGGGCACATGTGTCCGGCCTCGACCTGCGACCAGGCTACGAAGCCGGCGGCCCGGCGGACGTGAGCTCCGGTGCGCGCCGGTTTGGTCCACGGTTCGGCCGTGAGGCCGTGGGAGACCGCGGTACCCATCAGCTGGTGCCATGCGGGGTGGAAGTCGACCTCGTCGATCCGGACCCCTTGCGGCGAATACGTTTGCAGGACAGGGGGATTGCCGTTCGCCTGGTCGCCCCACTTTTGTGCCTCGACCCCTCCAGCGAGGCTGCCCAGGGCTTCCAGCTCGGTCCGATCCTGCGCATCGCCCCAGCGCTGGATCCCTTCGAGTAGCGCCGGATCGGCCGAGAAGACGTTGTATCCGGACAGCGGCGGGACCTGGTTGGTGACCTCATGGGTGTTCACGCCCTTACCGTAGACGGGTGAAATCAGCCGCGGACCTGAAATCGGCACGGATCAGCCGGGCCAACTCGCCGATGACCGTCCGTTCGCGTATCCGTGGGCGATTGTCACGCGTGCCGGGTGCGCTGCCAGCGGTGCGGCTCATCATGGAGACCGTTCGTGTCTGTATGCGCTACCGCGTCACGGGTTTGGCCTCAGAGGCTGGGTTCTTCACTCTTTTGTCGCTGCCGCCACTGGTCCTCGGACTGTTCGGTGGGGTCGGGTATGTGGGTCCACTCCTCGGGCCAGGCACGGTGCACCAGGTCACCACCGCTATCGAGACCTACGCCTTGCGTTTCCTGACCGACCAGAGCGTGACCCAGGTGATCGTGCCCACGATGGATGATGTCCTGCGCAACGGTCGATTCGACATCATCTCCGCAGGCTTCCTGTTCTCCCTGTGGTCAGGTTCGAGGGCGCTCAATGTCTTCGTCGACACGATCTCGATCATGTACGGACAAAGCGGTGTTCGCGGAATCATCCACACTCGCGCCCTGAGCTTCTCGCTCTACCTGGCGGCTCTCGTCGTCGGCGTGATCGTGATCCCCTTGGTGCTGATCGGACCGTCGCTGCTGTCCGAGCTGTTGCCGGACCAGGTGCAGTTCCTGAGGCTCCTCTATTGGCCGGTGGTGGTCACCGTCGCGGTGGCGAGCCTGACCTCGCTCTTCCACATCAGCACGCCTCGACGTTCCCCGTGGCTGCGTGACGTGCCCGGCGCGGTCCTTACGCTGGTCATCTGGCTTCTGACGTCGTTCGTGCTGCGTCGGTCACTAGGTGCGACGGTGGGCGGCACGTCGATCTATGGGCCGCTTGCTGCACCGATCGTCGTACTCACCTGGTTGTACTTCCTGGCGCTGGCGATCCTTATCGGGGCTGCGCTCAACGCGGCGGGGCGCCATATCTGGTCGGTCGATGAACGGCCGAGCTCCCGGGCGCGGCTGGTCATCTGGCTCAGGGGCGAGTCCGCGATGCGTCGGAAACCGGCTCATGAGCGGCCCTTGACCCCTGTCCAGGAGTCGGATCCTCAGCACCATGTACGAGGCCGGTTGGACTCTGATCCCTCGGATCGGTTAATGTCTGCACGCACGCACAGCGGGCCTTTCGGCGCTGGCGTCCCGCGGACATAGCTCAGTTGGTAGAGCGCAACCTTGCCAAGGTTGAGGTCGCCGGTTCGAGCCCGGTTGTCCGCTCGAAGGCTTCATGTCTTCACCAAAGGCCTCAGCGCCCTCGGTGAAGGCATGAGACCGTCACGGTGGAGTGGCCGAGAGGCGAGGCAACGGCCTGCAAAGCCGTCTACACGGGTTCAAATCCCGTCTCCACCTCGACCAACCCACACAAAATGGGCGGTTGGCGCAGCGGTAGCGCGCTTCCCTGACACGGAAGAGGTCGCTGGTTCGATCCCAGTACCGCCCACGA
>DASRVZ010000084.1:0-26064 GCA_035654835.1 Dermatophilaceae bacterium
TGGACGCACCACCCACGGGGTGTTCACCCGGGTCGCTCAACGCCTCCTGGCCATGGCCGCCGGGATCTGGCGCAACTGGGTCACCGGGGCCAAAGCCAAACGCTCACTGACCGCCTACGACCACTGACCTTCAAGGAATCACTCATCTAGTACACCTCGCGCGTGGCGACAGCTGATTCCGGTAGTTCGGGTCGAGGCCTCCGCTGCGGCTAGAATGGGTGGCGAACCCTTTACACCTCCCACGGGCAGAACCACGGTCCAGGCGCGGCAGCGCGCCCACGCCGGTCGTCCGTCATACGAAAGTGACTCATCTCTTGGCTTCGACCAACGACCTCAAGAACGGCATGGTCCTCAGCATCGGCAACCAGCTCTGGTCCGTTGTCGAGTTCCAGCACGTCAAGCCCGGCAAGGGTCCGGCGTTCGTGCGGACCAAGCTCAAGGCGGTCCTCTCCGGAAAGGTCGTCGACAAGACCTTCAACGCGGGCACCAAGGTCGACACCGCCAACGTCGACAAGCGAACGATGCAGTACTTGTACAAGGACGGCGACGACTTCGTCTTCATGGACGGCGACACCTACGACCAGCTCCACGTCTCCGCGGCTGTGGTGGGCGACGCTGCCCAGTACATGCTCGAGACCCAGGACGTGATGGTGGCCACGCACGATGGCGCCCCCCTGTACGTCGAGCTGCCTGCCTCCGTGACTCTTGAGATCACCTACACAGAGCCTGGTATGCAGGGTGACCGCTCGACCGGCGGCACCAAGCCGGCGACCCTCGAGACCGGTGCCGAGATCGCCGTCCCGCTGTTCATCGAGCAGGGCACCAAGATCAAGGTCGACACCCGCGACGGTTCCTACCTGGGCCGAGTCAACTGAGGTGTCTGCACGCTCCAAGGCGCGCAAGCGCGCTCTCGACATTCTCTTCGAGGCCGATCAGCGCGGTCTGAACGCCGACACGCTGTTGGCGCAACGGATCTCGAACCCGGCAACCCAGCACCCTCTCAACGACTACACGGTCGAGATCGTCCAGGGTGTCGTCTCCAAGTGGGTCGAGATCAACGAGCTGCTGGCGACCTACAGCCAGGGTTGGACGATCGACCGCATGCCGGCCGTCGACCGGGCCATCTTGCGCATCGGCGCCTGGGAAGTCGTCTACAGCGAGCTGGTCCCCGACGTCGTCGCCATCTCGGAGGCTGTCGCGTTGGCGACCACGTTGTCGACCGACGACTCGCCCACCTTCGTCAACGGGCTCCTGGCCAGGCTCGCCGAGGTCAAGCCGACCCTGGTCTGAAGCCGGCCTGACCACTCGCGCGTAGCCGCGGACGTGTCGGCAGGCCTCGGCATCGCCGCGCGGTGCTACGATCGCCGCGTTCGATCGACATCCTTTAACGACCCGTCCAGTGAGGCGGGGAAGGAGGTCCGGCGCTGTGACGCGACCAGACTTTGTTCCACCATCCGATGGCCGTTCGGCCGACCAGCCCGCCGAGACCGCGCGGGTCGTGATGAGCTCCGGTGACGTGTCCCGGGCATTGCGGCGCGTGGCCCACGAGATCCTCGAACGCAACAAGGGCTCACAAGACCTGGTTCTCCTTGGTATCCCGACCCGTGGCGTCTCACTCGCACGCCGCCTCGTGGCGGTGATGGCCGAGGTCGAAGGGCAAGAGGTGCCGTGTGGCGCCCTCGACATCACCTTGCATCGCGACGACCTGCGTCGTCAGCCGACACGGGAGGTCGAGCAGACCACCATCCCCGCACCCGGGATCGACGACAAGACGGTCGTGCTCGTGGATGATGTGCTCTTCTCCGGACGTACGGTGCGCGCCGCCATGGATGCCCTGTCCGAGCTCGGCCGTCCACGGGCTGTCCGACTCGCGGTCCTGGTCGACCGTGGACATCGGGATCTGCCCATCCGTGCCGACTACGTGGGCAAGAACCTGCCGACCTCCCGCAGCGAGCGCGTGCAAGTGTGTGTGGCCGCGTACGACGGCCTGGACGAGGTTCGAATCAGTGGAGGAGAACGATGAACCGTCACCTGCTGTCGATGAATGACCTTGACAGGCAAGACATTCTGGCCATCCTCGGCACAGCCGAGTCCATGCATGACGTTCAGCGTCGCGAGGTCAAGAAGCTCCCCACACTGCGCGGACGGACCGTGGTGAACATGTTTTTTGAGGACTCCACGCGCACCCGTTCATCCTTCGAGCTGGCCGGCAAGTGGCTCTCGGCTGACGTCATCAACATCTCGGGCAAGGGGTCCTCCACCAGCAAGGGTGAGTCCCTGCGCGACACCGTGCGAACGGTCGCGGCCATGGGTGTTGACGGTTTCGTCATCCGGCACGGCGCCAGCGGCGCCCCACATCAGGTGTCCGAGTGGGTCGACGCGGTGGTCATCAACGCCGGTGACGGGACGCACGAGCACCCCACGCAGGCCTTGCTCGACGCCTACTCGATGCGCCAGCGCCTCGGTGACCTCGAGGGCAGGCACGTGGCCATCGTCGGCGACCTGACACACTCCCGGGTGCTGCGCTCGAACCTGATCTGCCTGAGGACCCTGGGCGCCCATGTCACTGTCGTGGCGCCGCCGACCCTGATGCCCAGCGGCATCGCGACCTGGGCCAAGAGCGAGGGTTTCGACACGTCATACGACTTCGATGCCGTCCTGCCCACCGTTGACGCGGTGATGATGCTGCGGGTCCAGCGTGAGCGGATGAGTGGTGGCTTCTTTCCGACGGAGCGCGAGTACACCGTCGGCTACGGCTTGACGCGGGAGCGGCTCAGATCCCTCCAGGAACACACGGTCATCCTCCATCCGGGGCCGATGAACCGCGGCCTCGAAATTGCCACGGACGCTGCTGACGCTGCGCAGTCGCTGGTCCTGGACCAGGTCTCGGCCGGAGTCGCTGTCCGAATGTCCGTGCTCTACCATCTGCTCGCCGGCGAAGGGACTGTCGCATGAGCCTCCTCATCAAGGGTGCCGACCTGCTCGGCGCCGGCCGCAAGGACCTGCTGATCAGCGACGGTGTCATCACCGGGATCGGCAGCCTCAAGGCCGCCGGCATGCGGACCGTCGACCAGACCATCGACGCCAACGGCCTGGTCGCGCTGCCGGGCCTGGTTGACCTTCACACACACCTGCGTGAGCCCGGTCGGGAGGATGCCGAGACCATCGCCAGCGGCTCTGCCGCTGCGGCGATCGGTGGGTTCACCGCGATCCTGGCCATGGCCAACACGACTCCGGTCACCGACACCGCGGAGGCCGCCGAGCGCATCCTGGACCTGGGCCGGTTGTCCGGACTGGTCGACGTACAACCGGTCGGCGCTGTCACCAAGGGACTTGCCGGCGAGGAGCTCGCCGAGCTCGGCCTGATGGCTCGGTCGCGGGCACGGGTGCGTGTCTTCTCAGATGACGGCAGGTGTGTTGCCGACGCCAGGGTGATGCGCCGCGCCCTGGAGTACATCAGGGCCTTCGGTGGTGTGGTGTCCGAGCACGCGCAGGACCCCAAGCTGGCCGACCACAAGGCTTGCTGCCACGAGGGCGAGCTGTCCGGTCGCCTCGGCCTGCCCGGGTGGCCCAGTGTCGCCGAGGAGGTCATCGTTGCTCGCGACGTGATGCTGGCACGCCATACCGGATCACGGGTGCACATCGCCCACGTGTCCACGGCCGGTTCGGTCGAGGTCATCCGATGGGCCAAGGCACAAGGCATCTCGGTCACCGCCGAGGTCACGCCGCACCACCTGATGCTGACCACGGACCTGCTTGCGGGGTATGACCCGACGTTCAAGGTGAACCCGCCGCTGCGGCCGATCGAGGACGTCGAAGCTCTCCGCGCCGCCTTGGCGGACGGCACGATCGACGCCGTCGCGACCGACCACGCGCCGCATGCCCGTCACGACAAGGAGCACACCTTCGACAACGCCGCCTTCGGCATGCTGGGCCTGGAGACCGCGCTCTCGGTCATCAGCGATGTCATGGTTGGCTCGGATCGGCTGGACTGGGCGGGGGTCGCAAGGGTGATGTCTGTGCAGCCGGCGCGCATCGCCGGCCTGGCCGGTCATGGCCGGCCGATCGCGGTGGGGGAGCCGGCCAACCTCACGTTGGTCGACCCTTCGGCCGTGGTGACAGTGGACCGGGAAGCCTCAGTGTCCTTGTCCCGCAACAACCCCTGGCACGGTCGCCGGCTCACCGGCTCAGTTCAGGCCACGCTGCTGCGCGGCGTCCCGACCGTGCTGAAGGGAGCGCTGGTGTGACGGAGACCCCGTCGTTTCTGGACCGCCAGCCCGCGGTCCTCGTGTTGGAGGACGGTCGCACGTTCCGTGGTGACGCCTACGGCGCGGTTGGTGGAACCGTCGGTGAGGCAGTGTTCTCGACTGGCATGACGGGCTACCAGGAGACGCTGACCGACCCCAGCTACCACCGCCAGGTCGTCGTCATGACAGCACCGCACATCGGCAATACCGGCGTCAACGACGAGGACGACGAGTCGCGACGCATGTGGGTCGCCGGCTATGTCGTTCGTGACCCAGCGGTCCGGCCGTCCAGCTGGCGCTCCCGGCGTTCCCTGGAGGATGTGCTGGTGGAGCAGGGCGTCGTGGGTATCAGTGGGATCGACACCCGTGCGTTGACCCGGCATCTCCGCGAGCGCGGTGCGATGCGCGTTGGTGTGTTCTCCGGCCCGCTCGTGCTCGAGTCACAGGAGGCGCTGCTGGAACGGGTGCTGTCAGCTCCGCTGATGAGTGGCGCGGCGCTCGCCGCCGAGGTCACCACGTCAGAGACGTATGTCGTGCCGGCAGTCGGACAACGGCGCTTCACGGTCGCTGCCCTCGACCTCGGCATCAAGGCCCGGACCCCGGAGCACCTGGCCGCGCGAGGCATCGAGGTCCATGTGCTGCCGGCCACGTCCACGTTCGCGGACATCAAGGCCACCGGAGCCGACGGCGTCTTCTTCTCCAACGGCCCTGGTGACCCGGCCGTGGCGGACCGCGAGGTCGCCTTGTTGCGCGAGGTTCTTGACGCGGGCGTGCCCTTCTTCGGCATCTGCTTCGGCAACCAGATCCTCGGTCGTGCGCTCGGTTTCGGCACCTACAAGCTCAAGTACGGTCATCGCGGCATCAACCAACCGGTTCTGGACCGACGCACGGGCGCTGTCGAGGTCACAGCGCACAACCACGGTTTCGCTGTGGACGCCCCCTTGGAGGGCGATGTCCAGACGGCCTACGGGCAGGTGCGTGTCTCGCACATCGGCCTCAACGACAACGTGGTGGAGGGGTTGGAATGCCTTGATATTCCTGCCTTCTCGGTTCAGTACCACCCTGAGGCCGCCGCCGGGCCGCACGACTCGGCCTACCTCTTCGACCGCTTCATCGAGCTCATGTCCGAGAGCACATCTCCAGATGCCAACCTGCCCCGAGCGTTCGAAGGCCGCGCCTGATGCCCCGTCATACCGACATCAAGAGCGTCCTGGTCATCGGGTCCGGCCCGATCGTGATCGGCCAAGCCTGCGAGTTCGACTACTCCGGGACGCAGGCCTGCCGGGTTCTGCGTGAGGAAGGCCTGAGGGTCATCCTGGTCAACTCCAACCCCGCCACGATCATGACCGACCCCGAGTTCGCCGATGCCACCTATGTCGAGCCGATCACGCCCGAGGTCATCGAGGCGATCATCGCCAAGGAACGCCCCGACGCCGTTCTGGCAACCCTGGGCGGCCAGACGGCGCTCAATGCGGCCATCCTCCTGCACGAGCGAGGCATCCTCGAGAAGTACAGCTGCCCGCTGATCGGCGCCAGTTTCGAGGCCATCCAGCTGGGCGAGGACCGGCACCTGTTCAAGGGCGTCGTCGAACGATGTGGTGGTGAGACGGCGCGCAGCCACATCGCGCACACGTTGGACGAATGTGTAGCCGCCGCAACGGAGCTCGGCTATCCACTCGTGGTGCGACCGTCGTTCACCATGGGCGGACTGGGCTCGGGATTTGCCCACGACGAAGCGGACCTGCGCCGTATGGCGGGCGCGGGCCTGCATGACTCACCCACCAGCGAGGTGCTCCTGGAGGAGTCCATCGCAGGGTGGAAGGAGTACGAGCTCGAGGTGATGCGCGACCGCGCCGACAACGTGGTGGTCATCTGCTCCATCGAGAACCTCGACCCGATGGGTGTTCACACCGGCGACTCCATCACGGTGGCACCGGCGATGACCCTGACCGATCGCGAGTACCAACGGCTGCGTGACCTCGCCATCGCCATCATCCGCGAGGTGGGGGTCGACACGGGCGGCTGCAACATCCAGTTCGCGGTCAACCCGCGCGACGGTCGCACCATCGTCATCGAGATGAACCCGCGAGTCTCCCGTTCCTCAGCGCTCGCCTCGAAGGCCACCGGGTTCCCGATCGCCAAGATCGCCGCCAAGCTGGCCATCGGCTACACCCTGGACGAGATCCCCAACGACATCACCAAAGTCACCCCGGCCAGCTTCGAGCCGACCCTGGACTACATCGTGGTCAAGGTGCCGCGGTTCGCCTTCGAGAAGTTCCCCGCCGCCGACCCGACCCTGACCACGACGATGAAGAGCGTCGGCGAGGCCATGGCAATCGGCCGAAACTTCACCGAAGCTCTCCAGAAGGCGCTCCGATCGCTGGACCGCGCCGGCTCGAGCTTCCACTGGCGCAAGGGTGAGTGCCCCTCCAGGGAGCAGGCGCACGCACTGCTCGAACATGCCAAGACGCCCACCGATGGCCGAATCGTGTTGGTGCAGCAGGCTCTTCGTGGTGGACTGTCAGTCGAGATCGTCCACGAAGCCACCGGCATCGACCCATGGTTCCTGGACCAGATGGTGCTCATCAACCAGGTGGCCGAACACGTGGCGGCCAGCCCGCAGCTCACTCCCGAGGTGCTGTTGCTGGCCAAGCGCCATGGTTTCTCCGATGTCCAGATCTCCGAGCTCTCCGGTATGCCGGAGGCGGTCGTCCGCGGGGTCCGTCACGCGCTCGGCGTGCGCCCGGTCTACAAGACGGTCGACACGTGCGCGGCCGAGTTCGCGGCAGAGACGCCCTATCACTACTCGACCTATGACGAGGAGACGGAGGTCGCCAAGCGTGTGCGGCCTGCGGTCATCATCCTGGGCTCCGGACCGAACCGGATCGGTCAGGGAATCGAGTTCGACTACTCCTGCGTCCACGCGAGCTTCGCACTGAGGGACCACGGTTTTGACACGGTCATGGTCAACTGCAACCCCGAGACCGTGTCCACCGACTACGACACCTCGAGCCGGCTCTACTTCGAGCCACTGACCCTCGAGGACGTCCTTGAGGTGGTCCACGCCGAACGGCAGGCCGGGCCCGTGGCGGGCGTTATCGTCCAGCTCGGGGGCCAGACTCCACTCGGTCTGGCCAAGGCGCTCAAGGCCGAGGGAGTGCCGATCGTGGGCACCACCCCTGAGTCGATACATCTCGCTGAGGACCGGGGCGCCTTTTCCCGGGTGCTGGCTGAGGCAAAGCTGACGGCACCGCGGCACGGCACGGCATACAGCGGTGAAGAGGCCGTGGAGGTCGCCCACGAGATCGGCTACCCGGTCCTTGTCCGCCCCTCGTACGTCCTGGGTGGCCGCGGCATGGAGATCGTGTACGACGACGAGACACTGGTCGGCTACGTCACGCGCGCCACCGAGGCCGCGCCCGAGCACCCGGTGCTGGTCGACCGCTTCCTCGACGAGGCCATCGAGATCGACGTGGACGTGGTCTACGACGGCCACGAGATGTACGTGGGCGGCATCATGGAGCACATCGAGGAGGCCGGTATCCACTCCGGCGACTCGGCCTGTGTGCTCCCGCCGGTGACGCTTGGCCACGAGGAGCTCAGGAGAGTGCGCGAGTCAACGCTCAAGCTTGCCAAGGGAATTGGCGTCAGGGGCCTGATGAACGTGCAGTTTGCCCTGGCCCAGGACGTGCTCTATGTCCTGGAAGCCAACCCGCGCGCCAGCCGCACCATTCCGTTCGTGGCCAAGGCGACCGGCGTGCCCCTTGCGAAGGCGGCTGCCCGGGTGATGCTCGGCGCCACGATCGCCCAGCTGCGCGCCGAGGGGATCCTGCCACCGCAGGGCGACGGCGGGGCGATGCCGGCCCACGCCCATGTCTCCGTCAAGGAGGCGGTGCTGCCCTTCAAACGGTTCCGCACCCACGAGGGTCAAGTGGTCGACAGCCTGCTCGGGCCTGAGATGCGCTCGACCGGCGAGGTCATGGGCATCGACTCGGACTTCGGCGCGGCGTTCGCCAAGAGCCAGCTCGGGTTCGGCCCCGGGCTGCCCCGCAAGGGCACGGTCTTCGTCTCCGTGGCCAACAGGGACAAGCGCGCCATGATCTTCCCGATGAAGCGTCTGGCCGACCTCGGCTTCGACCTGATTGCGACCAGAGGCACCGCAGATGTACTACGGCGCAACGGAATTCAGGCATCTGTGGTGCGCAAGCACAGCGAAGGACCAGGTCCTCATGGTGAACCGACGATCATCGAGCGCATCGTGGCAGGCGAGGTGGGGATGGTCATCAACACACCGTCAGGACGTGACGCCCGGGCCGACGGCTACGCGATCCGGGCGGCAACGACGAGCATGGATCGGCCGATCATCACCACGGTCCAGCAGCTCGGGGCGGCAGTGCAGGGCATCGAGTCACTGATGACCGAGACCGTTCGGGTGAAGTCGCTGCAGGACCACGCCCGCGACCTCGACTTCTATGCCCGAACGGAAGACCAGGCGTGAGCGGAACGTCCCAGCAGTCGACAGGCCAGGAGCGCACGCCCCAGGTCGCGGGTGAGCTGATCGCCACCCGCAGGGTTGGCGCCTACCACCACCTGACGTTCGTGGCGCCGGGCGTGGCCGAGCTGGCCAAACCCGGGCAGTTTGTTGCGCTGGCGGTTGGCGGCGACACCTCGGCCAACCTGCTGCGCCGCTGTTTCTCCATCCACAAGGTGAGTCCGAGTGGCACCTACGGCGGCACGGTTGACGTTGTCGTGGCCGCTCGCGGCGCGGGCACCCGCTGGCTCGCAGGCCTGAGCGCGCACCACGAGGTCAACATCATCGGCCCGCTCGGACGCCCATTCCCGCTGCCGACAGAGCCTGTGGCCTGTGTTCTCGTGGGCGGTGGCTATGGCAGCGCGCCGTTGTTCTGGCTGGCCGCCGCACTGCGGGAGCGTGGTTGCCACGTCGAGATGATCCTGGGTGCTGCCACCGAGGACCGGCTGTTCGGCGTCGTCGAGGCGCGACGCGCCGCAGACGCGGTTACCGTGACCACCGACGATGGGTCGATGGGGGTGAAGGGCTGGGTATCCGACGTCCTGCCCGAGGTCATCCGGCGAAGCCACGCCGAGGTTGTCTATGGCTGCGGGCCGATGGCGATGCTCAGATCCATCACCGACGTCGCCGCAGCCGAGGGCGCCATCGCCCAGGTTGCGGTCGAGGAGTCGATGGCCTGCGGCATCGGGGTCTGTATGACGTGCGTGATGCCGGTCGTCGGCACCGACGGGCAGACCCGGATGGTGCGCTCCTGCGTCGATGGGCCCGTCTTCCGCGGTGACCGGGTGCGGTGGGATGCCTTTGAGTCCGGCTGGGGCCGCGTCCCTGACGATGCCTACGGCGCGGCCGCCATGAGGGGGCACTGATGACCGGCGCGAAGACGAACGCGGGCCCGAGCGACACGACCAGCGTGAGCGACGCCATAGACATGAGCGTCGATCTGGCGGGGATGCGGCTGCCCAACCCGCTGATGACCGCGTCGGGCTGCGCCGCGAATGGCAAGGAGCTGCACCGCTTCTTCGACATCGCTCAGCTGGGTGCGTTCGTGACGAAGACGGTGCTGGCGGATCCCCGCTCCGGCCGTGGCACTCCACGCATGGCCGAGACGCCGAGCGGGATGCTCAACTCGATCGGGCTGCAGGGACCGGGGGTCGACGACTTCGCCCGGAACGACCTGGTGTGGCTCAAGTCGGTGGGGGCTCGTGTGCTCGCGTCCATCGCCGGGAACACGGCAGGCGAGTATGCCGACGTGGCTGCGGTCCTGCGTGCGTCCCCGGCTTTCGACGCGGTCGTCGGCATCGAGGTCAACATCTCGTGCCCGAACGTTGCGAACCGGGGGCTCGTCTTCGCCTGCGACCCGCTCTCAGCCGCCAAGGTCATCGCCCTGGTCCGCGAGAAGCTCCCGCGTGACATCCCCATCTTCGCCAAGCTCAGCCCCGACGTGACCGACATCGTCGAGATCGCCCGTGCCTGCGTCAAGGCCGGAGCCGACGGGTTGACGATGATCAACACCCTGCTCGGAATAGTCATCGATACGGATCTTCTGCGTCCCCAAGTGGCCGGCGTGACCGGAGGACTGTCCGGGCCCGCCATCCGTCCGGTGGCAGTGCGCGCCATCTGGCAGGTGCGCGCCGCGATGCTTGAAGGACGCATCCCGACGGTCCCGATCATTGGTGTCGGGGGAGTGCGCACCGGCGACGACGCGTTGCAGCTGGTCGCGGCCGGAGCGAGCGCGATCCAGGTTGGAACCGCGACGTTCAACGACCCCAGCGCACCCATCCGCGTCAACCGTGAACTGGCCGAAGCCCTGCAGGACAAAGGCTTCGCACGATTCAGCGATGCAGTAGGTATCGCTCACACGAGGTTGGACCCGAGGCGATGACCGATTCCTTCGGCGCCAGGCTGCGCATCGCGATGGATGAGCGCGGTCCGCTCTGCGCTGGCATCGACCCCCATCCAGGACTGCTGGCACTCTGGGGGCTGGATGAGACCGTTCAGGGTCTGGAGACGTTTGCGATGACGTGCGTCGAGGCGTTCTCCGGGACCGTGGCCATCGTCAAACCCCAGTCCGCGTTCTTCGAGCGTTTCGGTTCTGCAGGGGTGTCTGTGCTGGAGCGCACGCTGGCGGCCCTGCGGGATGCAGGCACCCTGTCTCTGCTCGACGTCAAGCGCGGCGACATCGGTTCGACCATGACGGCCTACGCCCAAGCCTACCTGTCACAGGACAGTCCGCTGCGGGTGGACGCCATCACCGTCAGCCCGTTCCTCGGCTTCGAGTCGCTGCGCCCGGCACTGGATGTGGCCCACGACAACGGGCGGGGCCTGTTCGTCCTCGCTCTCACCTCGAACCCCGAGGGTGCCCAGGTGCAGCACGCGGTGATGGATGGCCGCAGTGTGGCCGGCCGCATCGTGGACGGCGTGACCCTGCAGAACGCGGACGACGCGAGCGCAGGAGTCCTCGGCAGCGTCGGCATGGTGGTTGGCGCCACTGTTGGCACGGCCGTCCAGGACCTTGAGCTCGAGCTCGCCGCCGCCAACGCCCCCCTGCTCGCCCCCGGTGTGGGCGCCCAGGGAGGGGCGGCCGAGGACCTGCGCGGCGTGTTCGGTGCAGCTCTTCCCAACGTCCTCGCCAGCAGCAGCCGCGAGATCCTCTCCGCCGGGCCGGACGTCGCAGCACTGAGGGCGACTGCGCGGCGAACCGCGCACCAGCTGAAGGCCATTCTGAACACTGGTTGACACCCCTCGTTGCCAGGGCGCGCCCCGACTCGCTAGGTTCGGGCCACACGCGTTATCGGCGGCCTGACCGGCCAGGGCATCGCGATGTACTCATTCGATTCGTCCCCATGAGGAGACTGACTGTGGCTCTTCCCCAGCTGACCCCCGAGCAGCGTGCCGACGCTCTGGCAAAGGCAGCCATCGCTCGTCGCGAGCGGGCAGCGGTCAAGAACCGTCTCAAGTACGCGCAGGGACTGCTGTCCGAGGTCATCGCCGACGGCAAGGTCAATGACATCGTCGGCAAGATGAAGGTCCACGCGTTGCTGGAGTCGATGCCGGGTGTGGGGCGCGTCCGTGCCCGACAGATCATGCTGGAGGTCGGCATCTCTGAGACCCGCCGGGTCCGTGGTCTGGGCAACAATCAGATTGCCGCCCTGATCGAGCGCTTCGAACAGTCCTGACCGGCGCCGGTGACATCCTCCGAGAGCCTGACGTCGCCCAAGAGCCGGTTGGTGGTCCTGGCCGGCCCCACCGCGGTGGGGAAAGGGACCGTGGCGGCGTACGTCCGGGCGAACTTCCCAGAGGTCTGGCTGTCGGTCTCGATGACCACCCGGAAGCCACGCCCGCGCGAGATCGACGGCACGCACTACCACTTCGTCGACGATGAGGAGTTCGACCGGATGCGTGACGCGGGGGAGTTCCTGGAGTGGGCCGTCGTCCACGGGCGGGCCAGGTATGGCACACCGCGGGGGCCCGTGCTCGAAGCGCTCGCGGCGGGGCGAAAGGCGCTGCTGGAGATTGACCTTCAGGGTGCCCGCCAGGTGCGGCAGCAGATGCCAGAGGCATTGTTCGTGTTCCTTGCCCCCCCCAGCTGGGATGAGCTCGTCCGTCGGCTGGTCGGTCGAGGGACCGAGTCCGCGGAGGAACGAGAGATCCGCCTGACGACTGCACGGCTGGAGCTGGCGGCTCAGCGCGAGTTCGACGTCACCATCGTGAACGATAGTGTTCAACGGGCGAGCGAAGAACTCGTATCATTGATGAACGCATGATTTTTGTCATGCGTCGATAGTCGCTGTATTCATATTCACCAACGAATCGAGATTGACCGTGTCTGGTACGCAGGCTGCCCCCGAGGGCATCACCAACCCGCCGATCGACGACCTGCTCAAGGTGGCGGACTCCAAGTACGCCCTGGTCATCTACTCGGCCAAGCGTGCGCGCCAGATCAACGCGTACTACTCCCAGCTCTCGGAGGGCCTGCTCGAGTATGTCGGCCCGCTCGTCGAGACCAGGGTCCACGAGAAGCCGATGTCGATCGCACTGCGGGAGATCAACGAGGGTCTGTTGACCTCCACCCCCACCGACTGCTGAGCCGGCCTGGCAGATGGTGACACGCAAAAGGGTGGTCCTTGGGGTCAGCGGCGGTATCGCCGCCTACAAGGCCTGCTCGTTGCTGCGGCTGTTCACCGAGAGTGGGCATGACGTGACGGTCGTGCCCACGGCCGCTGCGCTGAACTTCGTCGGAACGGCCACCTGGGCGGCGCTGTCGGGTAACCCCGTCTCCACCGAGGTGTGGACCGACGTTCACCAGGTGCCGCACGTGCGCCTGGGCCAGCATGCTGATCTCGTCGTCGTGGCACCCGCCACCGCAGATCTGATGGCCAAGGCAGCACACGGACTAGCCGATGACCTGCTGACCAACACCCTGCTGACTGCCCGCTGTCCGGTGGTGCTCGCCCCCGCGATGCACACGGAGATGTGGGAGCACCCTGCCACCGTGGCCAATGTTGCGACCCTGCGGTCCCGGGGTGTGCACGTGATCGACCCCGCCTCAGGGCGCCTCACCGGGGCCGACACCGGCCTGGGCAGGCTCCCGGAGCCCCAAGACATCTTCGCCGTATGCCGTGAGCTCCTGTCCCGGAGCGACGGCAGCGTCCCGGCCGCCGGCGGACTGGCCGGGCTGCGGGTCGTCATCAGTGCCGGTGGTACGCGAGAGCCGCTGGACCCGGTCCGTTTTCTGGGCAATCGTTCGTCGGGCAAGCAGGGCTACGCGCTGGCCGAGGTGGCACTCGCCCGCGGCGCAGAAGTGACGCTGATCTCGGCCAACGTGGCGTTGCCGGTCCCTGAAGGCGTGACCTTGGTGCCGGTTCAGACCGCCGTCGAGCTGGGTGAGGCCGTGGCCAAAGCGGCCCAGGACTGCGACGTCGTCGTGATGGCGGCGGCCGTGGCGGACTATCGCCCGGCGCACTACACCGACGTCAAGATCAAGAAGAGCCACGGCGAAACCCTGCCCGAGAGCCAGCCGTTGGCAACCACGATCGAGCTGGTTCGTAACCCCGATGTTCTTTCCGGGTTGGTGCAGTCCAGGGGGACCTCAACAGCGCCGGTGCTCGTGGGTTTTGCGGCCGAGACCGGCGATCCGGACCACACCGTCCTCGACCTCGCCCGAGACAAGTTCGTGCGCAAAGGCTGCGACGTGCTGGTGGCCAACGAGGTGGGCGTCGACAAGACCTTCGGGCAGGACACCAACACCGTCCATATCCTGCGGAGAGGCGTCGACGTCGTGACGCACGCCGGCCCGGCACCCAAGGACATCGTGGCCGCAGCGGTGTGGGACGTCATACAGGATGTCCTGTCCTCGGGATAACCTTGCGCCAACTCATCAGTCAGCAGCCGCTGCAAAAGGAGCACCAAAGTGTCCGCACGTCTCTTTACGTCCGAATCCGTGACCGAGGGTCACCCCGACAAGATCTGCGACCAGATCAGCGATGCGATCCTCGATGCGATGATCACCCAGGACCGGACCAGCCGCGTGGCCGTGGAGACCATGGTCACCACCGGTCTGGTTCACGTCGCGGGTGAGGTGGACACGACCGGTTACGTGGACATCCCGCGGATCGTGCGCGACACGATCCTGCGGATCGGCTACGACTCGTCGAGCAAGGGCTTCGACGGGAGGTCCTGCGGCGTCTCGATCTCGATCGGCCAGCAGTCATCGGACATCGCCCAAGGCGTCGACACCGCACACGAGAACCGCAACGGCGGGGTCGACCCGATGGACAAGCAGGGCGCTGGTGACCAGGGCCTGATGTTCGGCTATGCCTGCGAGGACACCCCCGAGCTGATGCCGTTGCCGATTCATCTCGCCCACCGTCTCGCAGAGCGTCTGTCGGCTGTGCGCAAGTCTGGCGAGGTGCCCTATCTGCGTCCTGATGGCAAGACCCAGGTCACCATCTCCTACGACGGTGACAGGGCGGTCAGGCTCGACACCGTCGTGCTGTCGACCCAGCATGCCCCCGACATCTCGATCTCCGGGCTGCTCGAGCCTGACATCGAGAACCACGTCATCAAGCCCGTGCTGGACGAGTTGGCCGCCTCCGGCGCCGACCTGGACATCTCCGACTATCGGATGCTGATCAACCCGACCGGTCGCTTCGAGATCGGCGGTCCGATGGGTGACGCCGGCCTGACCGGACGCAAGATCATCGTCGACACCTATGGCGGCATGGCGCGTCATGGTGGCGGTGCGTTCTCGGGCAAGGACCCGAGCAAGGTGGACCGGTCGGGGGCCTACGCCATGCGTTGGGTGGCCAAGAACATCGTGGCCGCGGGACTGGCCCGTCGCTGCGAGGTTCAGGTGGCCTATGCCATCGGCAAGGCCCAGCCGGTCGGCCTGTACGTCGAGACCTTCGGCACCGAGACCGTTTCCGCCGACAAGATCCAGGATGCGATCCCCAAGGTGTTCGACCTGCGTCCCGGCGCGATTATCGAGGACCTCGAGCTGCTGCGACCGATCTACACCGCGACCGCCGCATACGGCCACTTCGGTCGGTTGAGTGCCGAGGGCGTCGAGAACGGCTTTACCTGGGAGCGTCTCGACCGTGTCGAGCAGCTCCGGGCCGCAGTTTCCGGCTAGCAGCCACCCAGGGCAACGGCCCGGCATACTCGCGTCGGTGCCATGAGGTAGACCTTGGGCCATGCAGAACGGGACGGACCAGATGGGTGGGCAGCTCTCACTCGTCCGTGCTGTCGCCTCGCCGCGTGGGCGTTCGAGGGTGCTGCCGGCGGTTCAGGAGGCAGCAGAGACTGATCCCGTCGCGCTCGTGCTGGTGGACGTGGGGCTGCCACACCTGGACCGTCCCTTCGAGTACCTCGTGCCCGCCTCCATGGCAGACCTGGCGGTCCCCGGAGCGCGGGTGAAGGTGCGGTTCGCCGGGCAGGACGTCGACGGTTTCGTTCTCGAACGTGCCAGGACGGCGGACTACCAAGGCGCTCTCGCGCCGCTTCGCAAGGTGGTCAGTCCCGAGGCCGTGCTCACCCCTGCAGTGCTTGCGCTCTCACGCGAGATCGCCAGCCGGTATGCCGGAACGCTGGCAGACGTGGTCCGGCTCGCCGTCCCGCCCCGCCATGCTACGGCGGAGAAGAACCTCCCCAAACAGGCGCCGACGCCACCGGTTGCCGCGCCTGAGCCAGGTCCGTGGGTGAGCTACCCGGCGGGTGCCTCTTTCCTTCGACGCATCGCTTCGGGGGACGCCCCGGCGGCGTCATGGCTCGCTCTGCCGGGTCAGCGGGTGCATACCGACTGGCCGGCTGCCATGGCCGTGGCAGCGGCGACCGCGCTGGCCGCCGGCCGTGGAGCCCTGATCGTGGTTCCCGACCATCGCGATGTCGATCGGGTCGACGCCGCCTTGCACTCCGTGCTGGGGGCCGGGCAGCACGTCCGACTGACAGCGGGGCAGGGTCCCCAGGCCCGCTATACGGCCTGGCTGAAGGTCCTCCGCGGCCATGTCCGGTGCGTCGTGGGCACGCGCGCGGCAGTGTTCGCGCCCGTCCACGACCTGGGCCTGGTGGCCTGGTGGGACGACGGCGACGACGTGCTCGTGGAACAGCGCGCCCCCTACCCCCACGTTCGCGAGGTGCTCCTCACCCGAGCCAGGCTCGAGGGCGCAGCTGTGCTGACTGGCGGGTTCACGCGGACGACGTCGATCCAACAATGCGTGGAGTCCGGCAAGCTGCGGACGGTCGTCGCCGACCCAGCCGCCCGTCGCCAGGCGGCGCCCCGTGTTGTCGTCGCGGGCGAGGGCACCGATGTCGAGCGTGACGGTGCGTCGGCCCATGGGCACCTGCCCTCGGCCGCGTGGCGGGCAGCCAAGAGCGCACTGGAGCATGGGCCGGTGCTGATCCAGGTGCCGCGGCGGGGCTATGTCCCGTCGTTGTCCTGTCAGGCCTGCCGCGAACCCGCTCGCTGTACACGCTGCCACGGTCCGTTGTCGTTGAGCTCGGGCGACGCGAGACCGACCTGTCGCTGGTGTGGGACGGTCGACGCAGCATTCGAGTGCGTCAGCTGCGGCGGCCGGACGGTGCGATCAAGCGTGGTAGGTGCTCGTCGAACGGCTGAAGAACTTGGTCGCGCCTTCCCCGGGGTGCCCGTCCATACGTCGGGTGCGGGTGACGTGCTGTCGTCCGTTCCGGCAAAACCGAGCCTGGTCATCTCCACTCCCGGAGCAGAGCCTGTGGCCGAAGATGGTTACTCTGCAACGCTTTTGCTCGATGCGTGGGCGTCCTTGGATCGACCGACGCTTGATGCCTCTGAGGAGGCGTTGCGTCGGTGGATGGCCGCGGGGGCTCTGACGAGGAGTGCACTGGACGGGGGAGTTGTCGTCCTCTGCGGTGCCCCGATGCACACGACGCTCCCGGTCGTCGAGGCGCTGGTGCGGTGGGATCCCGTCTGGTTCGCCGCGCGTGAGCTGGCCGAGAGGGCTGAGCTCTCCTTACCTCCAACCGTGCGTATGGCGCAGCTGGTCGGCCCGCGCGTGACCGTCCAGCAAGCTGTCGAGCTGGCCGGGTTCGGGCCGGAGGTCGAACGCCTCGGACCACTGCCCTGGGCGCCGCAGCTTGGGTCAGGGGCACCACTTGGATCCGGGGGATCGACCCAGGCGACCGACGGAACCAGCGACGAACCTCGGATCCAGCTGTTGCTGCGGACCGCCCTGGCCAACGGTCCCGCGCTGGCGGCTGCCCTTGCACACGTGAAGGCCCTGCGCAGTGCCCGCAAAGACAAGATCGCCGTCAGCATTCGCGTGGACCCGACCGACGGGTTCAGCTGAGCGCGACGGGTTGAACGGGAGCCCGGTCGTGGACGATAAAATGCGCCCATGACTGCTGCGACCGATGCCCGACTGTCCCCGGAGAGCACACCGGCCCCGGCCGGGACCCCAATCCGGGGCCCGGTCAAGGAGGTGGTCGAGGCCGTGGTCTTCGACCTTGGCAATGTCCTGATCGCGTGGGATCCGCATCCGGCCATCGCCAGGGCGGTTGGCGCGCAGCAGGCAACGTGCTTTCTGGCTGACGACGAGTTCGACTTCATGGCGTGGAACCACCAGCAGGACGCTGGGCGCTCTTGGGACGATGGCGAGGCGGCGGCGCTGAGGTCGCACCCGCACTGGGAGCTGGCAATCCGCGCCTATCGCGTGAACTACGCAGAATCGCTGATCGGCGCCATTGAGGACACCGTCCAGATCGTGCGCGAGCTGCGCGCGGCCGGCATACCGCTCTATGCGCTGACCAACTGGTCCGAGGAGCTGTTTCCCGTGGCTCGTGCACGCTTCGACTTCCTGAACCTTTTCGAGGACATCGTCGTGTCGGGCCAGGTGGGCGTCGCCAAACCCGACCCCGAGATCTTCACCATCCTCCAGAAACGGATCGGTCACAGTCTGGACGGCTGCATCTTCATCGACGACAGCCCGCGCAACGTCGAAGCTGCGGCTGAGGCTGGACTCGACGCCATCCTGTTCACGGACACGGGCCACCTCCGGCGGGATCTGGCAGGGCGTGGCCTGCCCTTGGCGCCCGCATAGACTGGTTGCGCCCTGCACACCCGACGGCAAGGAACCCCACTCGTGTCGATCAAGGACATCCGGATCTTCGGTGACCCGGTGCTGCGCACCCCCGCCATCGAGGTCGTCGACTTCGACAAGGAGCTTCGTCAGCTTGTCCAGGACCTGACCGACACCATGGTGGCTGCGCCGGGCGCCGGTCTCGCGGCCCCCCAGCTCGGCGTGGGCCTGCGGGTCTTCACGTTCCATGTCGACGACGAGATGGGTCATCTGATCAACCCGAGCCTCGACCTGTCCGACGAGATGCAGGACGGCGAGGAGGGCTGCCTGTCGTTCCCCGGCATCTTCTTCGACACCCCTCGTGCGCTGCGCATGGTGGCAAAAGGCTTCAACCAGTATGGCGAGCCGGTCACGTTGGAGGGGTCGGAGCTGATGTCACGCTGCATCCAGCACGAGACTGACCACCTCGACGGCATCCTGTTCATCGACCGGATGGACAAGGCCCAGCGCAAGATGGCCATGAAGGCGATCCGTGACGCAGAGTGGGCGGGCCAGGAGAGGCCCTTGGTCAAGGTCAGCCCTCACCCGACCTTCGGCACGGGCCGCTGACCCGTGCGGCTTGTCTTTGCCGGCACCCCCGACGTGGCTGTGCCCAGTCTCGAAGCCGTGTGTGACTCATCTCATGACGTGGTGGCGGTGCTGACCCGCCCTGACGCCCCGGCCGGGCGGGGCAGGTCTCTGGTGGCGTCGCCGGTCAAGGTACGGGCGATGGAGCTGGGACTCGAGATCCTGACACCGACCCGTCCCGGTGATCAGCAGTTCCAGGATCGGTTACGCGAGCTTGCTCCCGATGCCTGTCCGATCGTGGCCTATGGCGGTCTGATTCCCTTGTCCGCGTTGACGATTCCCACGCATGGATGGATCAACCTACATTTCTCCCTGTTGCCTGCCTGGCGCGGTGCAGCGCCCGTTCAGCGCGCGATCATGGCCGGGGACGAGGTCAGTGGTGCCACGACGTTCCTGCTCGATCAGGGACTCGACACCGGTCCCACATTCGGGGTGATGACCGAGACCATTACGCCGACCGACACTGCAGGCGACCTGCTGGCCCGGCTGGCACAGGGCGGTGCTGGTCTGCTCGTGGCCACGCTGGACGCTCTCGAGGCCGGCGACCTCCAGGCAGTCCCGCAACCTGATGAGGGTGTCTCGCCGGCGCCGAAGATCAGCGTGACGGACGCCCGGATCAGTTGGACCACACCGGCGTTGGCGGTTGATCGTCACATTCGTGGCTGCACTCCTGCGCCCGGTGCCTGGACAACGTTCCGCGGTGAGCGGCTCAAGATCCACCCCGTGACGCTGGCCCTCCTGGTGCCAGAAGCTCACGATTCCGCCGGCGCCGAGGTGCCGGCGCAGGGTGAGGTCTTGGCGCCCGGAGCAATCGTGGCGACCAAACGCGCAGTCCAGGTCGGCACAGCCTCCGGCCGAGTGCAGCTGGGGATGGTTCAGCCGCAGGGAAAGAAGCCGATGGCCGCTGCAGACTGGGCACGTGGCGTCCGCATAGAGCCAGGAGAGAAGTTCACCGATGTCTGATCAACCTCCCGACCGCCCCGGCAGCCCCGGCGATCCAGACCGGCCCGAGCGGCACGTCGACGGTTCCGGCGAGCGGCGGCGTGACGCCGCAGGCCGACAGCGTCCCGAGCGCAAGCACGGCAACCTCGAACGTTCCGTGACCCGACCCGCAGAGAGGTCGCGTACGACCGACCCTGCCCGCTTGGCGGCATACACGGTCCTGCGAGCCGTCGCTGGCGGCGCCTACGCCAACCTCGAACTCCCAAAAGAGTTGCGGGACAAGGGTATTCGCGGCCGTGATGCGGCCTTTGCCACTGAGCTCACCTACGGGGCAACGCGACTCCGTGGCCTCTACGACCCGATCATCTCCGCAGCGGCCGGCCGCCCGGCCTCTGCCATCGACGAGAACGTCTTGGACACCCTGCGCCTCGGGGCACACCAGCTGCTCGGAATGAGGGTCGCTGCCCACGCAGCCGTCGACGAGACCGTGGGTCTGGCGCGGTTGGTCAACGGGGCCAGCGCCGGCGGGTTCGTCAACGCGGTGATGCGTCGGATCAGCGAGAAGGATCTTGACACGTGGATCGCCCAGGTAGTCCCCACCGACGATCCGATCGCGGCCCTGGCGACCCGGCACAGCCACCCAGAGTGGGTCGTTCGTGCGCTCCGGGCCGCGCTGGTCGGTCATGGAGCCTCGACCGCCGCGACCGTCGACGCTGACCTCGAGGCTCTGCTCGTCAGCGACAACGCGGCGGCCAAGGTCTCGTTGGTCGCCCGTCCCGGCTTGTGCGCGGTCGAGGAGCTGACCCGTGCGGGGGCGACGCCCTCCCTCTTATCTCGAGTGGGCGCCATTCTCGACTCGGGCGACCCTGGCTCGATCTCTGCTGTCCGCTCCGGCCGCGCCGCGGTCCAGGATGAGGGCTCACAGCTGGTCGCCCTTGCTGTCGCGGCCGCCGAGGTGAACACCGGCGCGGAGCACGAGATGTGGCTGGATCTTTGTGCGGGACCGGGTGGCAAAGCGGCATTGTTGGCAACCCTGGGGGCGTCGCGGGGCGCGACCCTGTATGCCAACGAGATCAGTGAGCACCGCACTGACCTGGTGCGCCAGACCCTCGATGCGGCCATCGACTCCGGCCTCGAGGTCATGATCGGTACCAGTGACGGCCGCGAGATTGGCGAGGACGAGCCAGAAACCTATGACCGCGTTCTGGTCGACGCGCCCTGCACCGGGCTCGGAGCCCTGCGTCGGCGGCCCGAAGCCCGGTGGCGTCGCACCACCGATGACCTTGCCGAGCTCGGCGTCCTCCAACGGGCGCTGCTCGTCTCGGCGATCGAGGCAACAAAACCGGGTGGGATCATCGGCTACGCGACGTGCAGCCCACACTTGGCCGAGACCAAGTTTGTTGTCTCTGACGTTGTCAAGAAGCATCAAGACGTCGAGATCGCAGATGCCCGAGATCTGTTCTTCGATGCCAACGGCAAACCCGTGGAACACCTTGGGGAGGGCCCCTTTGTTCAGCTTTGGCCGCATGTGCACGGAACCGACGCGATGTTCTTCGCCCTGTTGCGCAAGCACGCGTAACACCGACACCTAAGGTTTGACCGTGCAGATCTCACCCAGCATCCTTGCCTGCGACTTCGCAAACCTCGAGAGCGAGCTCAAGACGGTCGCCAACGCCGACTGGGCCCATGTCGACGTGATGGACGCCCATTTCGTGCCCAACCTGACGCTCGGCGTGCCGGTCGTCGAGGCGTTGGCCCGGGTCAGCCCCATCCCGCTGGACTGTCACCTGATGATCGATGACCCGGACCGTTGGGCACCGATGTACGCCGAGGCGGGGGCGTCGAGCGTGACCTTCCACATCGAGGCGGCTCACGACCCCGCGTCGTTGGCCCGAAACCTGCGGGCGCTGGGTGTGCGTGCCGGCATGGCGCTGAAGCCCGGGACGGCGTTTGCCCCGTATGCCGACCTGTTGCCCGAGCTGGACATGGTCCTGGTCATGACGGTCGAGCCTGGATTTGGCGGGCAGTCGTTCATGGCAGACCAGATGCCCAAGGTGCGAGAGGTTCGTGAGGCCGTGTCGAGGTTCGGCGGCGAGGTCTGGGTGCAGGTCGACGGAGGAGTCTCGGCTGCGACGATCGAGGCTTGCGCCGAAGCTGGGGCGGACGTCTTCGTGGCCGGTTCGGCCGTCTTTGGTGCGGAGTCTGCCGCGGCAGCGGTGGAACAGCTGCGCGACCTGGCCGCGCGGCATTCCTCGCACGGATGAGGTCTTCCCACCGTCCGTGAACTGCCCTGTGACCGCCGATGCCGCCGGCGAAGACGAGGTCGCCCGCACATGGGTCTCGGAGGCTGCTTGCAGGTCATACGCATCCGCGATGGCATACTGGACCCACGTGCTCCGTGATCGGTGTAATCCCGAACCGGCGGTTAAAGTCCGCGACCCGACCGTATCCAGCGGCCGGTGAACCAGGTGAAATTCCTGGGCCGACGGTGAAAGTCCGGATGAGAGGTAGCAACAGCGACGCCCGTTTCCGACCTACTGAAGGGTCGGCGATGGGTCAGTCGTGGTGACTTGAGGTCATTGTGGCTTTGTGGACCGACAATATGGACCCGCGTGGGCCCGACTGTCGGTCCACGCGGTTCTGCCTTGACCTGTGCTCACCGTTCGCGCCCCGGAGCTCGCCTGGATACAGGAGTCGAGCACGAGGGACAGGACATGGCAGACCGCGAGGTCAACGCACCAGAGCATGCGCGCGACGTCGCGCTGATGCGTCGTGCCCTTGAGCTTGCGGCTCGCGGACCTCTCGCAGACCCCAACCCACGAGTCGGTGCTGTGATCCTTGATCGCGCTGGAGCAGTTGTCGGCGAGGGTTTCCACGGAGGTGCGGGGACACCTCACGCGGAGGTCATTGCCCTGCGCGAGGCTGGTGAGAACGCGCGTGGAGGCACCGCAGTCGTCACCCTCGAACCGTGTGCGCACACGGGACTGACCGGCCCATGCACCCAGGCGCTGATCGAGGCGGGGGTCCGCAGGGTCGTGTTCGCGCAGACCGACCCCAACCCGTCCGCATGTGGCGGCGGGGCGCTGCTGGAGGCCGCGGGCATCGCCACCACAGCCGGCGTGCTGGCCGAGCAGTCCACGGCCCTCAACGACGCTTGGACCTTCTCCTTGGTACACAGTCGACCCAAGGTGACGTGGAAGTACGCGGCCACCCTTGATGGGCGCTCCGCGGCGGCCGACGGCAGCAGTCGATGGATCACCGGGCCTGAGGCGCGTGCTGATGTCCACCGGCTGCGGGCACACTGTGACGCGATCCTGGTCGGCACCGGGACCGTGATCGCCGACGATCCGGCACTGACGGTGCGGGGGGCAGACGGAAAGGCGACCGGCCGTCAGCCACTACGCGTTGTCATGGGGCTGCGCCCGATCCCGGAGCCCGCCCGAGTCCTGGATGTCGACGCACCCACTCTGCATCTGGCCACCCATGATCCGGCTGAGGCACTGAAGTCGTTGGCAGAGCATGAAATTCACCACGTGTGGCTTGAAGGTGGGCCAACCGTTGCCGCCGCGTTCCTTGAGGCAGGTCTCGTGGATGAGGTCATCGCCTATCTCGCCCCGGCATTCCTTGGCTCCGGCGCGCCGGCGGTGGGGGACCTCGGCATAGAGACCATCGGCCAGGCGTTGCGACTGACGACGCACGAGGTCACCACGATAGGAGCCGACATCAGGATCCGCGCCAGCATCACCCCGCGCGCCGCCACATCCAGCGCGGCCACGTCCAGCACCGCCATACCCAACCCAGAAGGACTGTGATGTTCACCGGAGTTGTCGAGGAGCTCGGCGAGATCGTCGCCATCGAGCACGGGGCAGAGTCAGCCGTCATCAGCGTCCGTGGCCCGATGGTGACCAGCGACGCCACGCACGGTGCATCGATCGCGGTCAACGGTGTGTGCCTGACCGTGGTCAAGAACGAGGGGGATACGTTCTCGGTCGACGTGATGGCCGAGACGTTGAACCGCAGCAGCCTGGGCAGTCTCGAGCCCGGTGCCAAGGTCAATCTCGAACGGGCGATGTCCGCCAGTGACCGGTTCGGTGGCCACATCGTCCAGGGCCACGTCGACGGCACTGCCAGGATCCTGGCCCGACTGCCCGGCGACCGCTGGGAGGTAGTGCAGTTCGAGCTGCGGCCTGAGGTGTCCCGCTACGTCGTCGAGAAGGGCTCGATCACGGTCGACGGGGTGTCACTGACTGTTTCGGCGATTACCGACGACACCTTCTCCGTCTCCCTCATCCCGACCACCCTTGAGCTGACCACGTTGGGGCACAAGGGCGTTGGCGATCTCGTCAACCTCGAGGTCGACGTGATTGCCAAGTACGTCGAGCGACTGCTCACCCATGCCGAAAGCCAGTCGAACACTCACCCGGCGACCGGGGCAGGACCAACCGCATGAGCATCCTTCAGCAGTGGTTCGACGCGCAGCTGAGCATCTTCGGCCAGCAGATCCTCTGGCGTGAGATCGTCGGCAACGCCTTCGGGTTCGCGTCGGCGATCGGCGGGCTCAGGCGTCGGGTCTGGGCATGGCCGGTCGGGATAGTCGGCAACGTGCTCCTGTTCACGGTCTTCTTCGGAGTGGCTTTCGTCACTCCCCAGCACGAGACGCTCTACGGCCAGGCCGGTCGGCAGGTCTTCTTCCTCATCACCAGCGTCTACGGCTACTGGCGTTGGAGCCAGATCCGAAAGCAGCGGGCCGCCGGCGCCCCCGCGATCACCCCGCGCTGGGCGACTGCCACAGAACGACTGCAGTACGTCGCGGTCTGGGTCGGTGGCGTGGTCGTCACGCAGTGGGTCTTCGCGCAGATCGGCGCCGGCTGGCCCGCCCCCCGTTGGTACTACTGGTGCGATGCCTGGATCTTCATCGGCTCCATGGTTGCGACCTACGCGATGGCGCGAGGCTGGACCGACTTCTGGCTGGCGTGGGTCGCCGTCGACATGGTCGGCGTTCCGCTGCTGATCCACTCGCACTTCTATCCAACGGCTGTGCTGTTCGCCGTCTACGGCGGGCTTGTCATCTATGGCTTCTTCGTCTGGCTCAAGGCCTCTCGCACCGAGTCGCCCGACCGTGAAATGAGTGAGGTATCGGCATGAGCACACGACTGTCCACGATCGAAGAGGCGTTCGAAGCGCTCCGGGCCGGTCTCCCGGTTCTGGTGACCGACGACGAGGACCGCGAGAACGAGGGCGACGTCATTCTTGCGGCCGCGACCGCGACGACGAAGTGGATGGCCTGGACCATCCGCCACACCTCCGGATACATCTGCGTGCCGATGACCGAGGCCCTGGCGGATCGCCTCGGACTGCCGCCCATGGTGACGGACAACCAGGACCCTCGTGGCACGGCCTACACCGTGACCGTGGACGCCGCCGAGGGCGTCACCACCGGCATCAGCGCAGCTGACCGAGCCCATACGATTCGTCTTCTCGCCCAGGACGACTCCACCGCTTCGGACTTCAACCGTCCGGGTCACGTGGTCCCGTTACGTGCCCGACACGGCGGAGTTCTTGTTCGCGGCGGGCACACCGAGGCGGCCGTGGACCTGTGCCGCTTGGCCGGGCTTCCGCCGGTGGGTGCGATCGGTGAGCTGGTGCACGACGACGGCTCCATGATGCGGCTGCCGGCAGTTCTCGAGCTGGGTGCAGAGCACACTCTGCCGGTCATCACGATTGCGGCGCTGATTGCCTGGCGTCAGCACAACGACAGGGTCGAGCGCATTGCCGAAACTCGGCTGCCCACCGAGCATGGGGTATTCCGCGTGATTGGCTACCGCGACCTGGTGACCGGCACCGAGCATCTTGCCCTGGTCAGCCCCAAAGGCCTTCAGGGGCGAGCGCCGCTGGCACGACTGCATTCTGAGTGCCTCACCGGAGATGTGTTCGCCTCTCAGCGTTGTGACTGCGGGCCGCAGCTGGAGCGCTCTCTGGAGCGGGTCGCGGCAGAGGGCGGGGTTGTCGTCTATCTTCGCGGCCACGAGGGCCGGGGGGTCGGTCTGCTCAGCAAGCTGCAGGCTTATGAGCTGCAGGACAAGGGTTTTGACACCGTCGATGCGCAGACCGAGCTGGGCCTTCCGATCGATGCCCGTGAGTATGCGGCCGGCGCGGCGATCCTGGC
>DASRVZ010000085.1:0-26105 GCA_035654835.1 Dermatophilaceae bacterium
GCACCACCGTGCAGCTGTCCGACCCAACCTTGCCCAACGTCGTCCTGAGCGGCGTCGATCGCTTCGTGTGCCGAGCCGTCGTGATGAGCAGCGGCCAGCTCGGCCGGAGTCACAGGGTCGACGCTGTCCGCGAAGTAGAAGTTCGACACCTTGCCGCGCAGCCGCTCCTTGAAGGCGCCCGGTCGGCGTACGCCGTTGGCGTCGACAGTGGCAGTCAGCTCCAAGGGCTTCTCGGACTGGTGCTGCACCAACGCCCAGCGCTGGTGCTCAGGGAGAGGCTGGTGCACCTCGAAGAAGGCGCCTTCGGCGGTGCGGACGATGCGCCCGGTCTCGCGGCCATGCAGGACCATGTCGCGATCATGGCGCTGCAGGCTCAGACAGATCCGTTTGGTGACCCAGTACGCCAGCGGTGGGACCACGATCAGCAGGATCTGGAAGGCTCGGGTGATGTCATTGATGGACAGCCCCAGCTTGATGGCCATCAGGTCGTTGCCGGCTGCGAAGAACAAGATGAGGTAGAAGCTGATGGCCATGACGCCCAGCCCGGTTCGGGTCGGGGCGTTTCGCGGGCGATCGAGCAGGTGGTGCTCTCGCTTGTCGCCGGTGACCCAGGACTCGATGAACGGATAGGCCCCGGCGATGCCATAGAGCAGCGGCATGACCACCAGGGAGGGGATGAACACATTCAGGCTGAGGGTGTAACCAAAGGCCTGGAACTCGAAGAAGCCGGGGAACAGGCGCAGTGCGCCATCGGCGAAGCCCATGTACCAGTCGGGTTGTGAACCGGCGGTCACCGGTGACGGGTCATAGGGGCCGTACAACCAGATCGGGTTGATCGTGACCAGGGCGGCCATCAGGGTCGTGATGCCGAACACGATGAAGAAGAAGCCCCCGGCCTTGGCCATGTACACCGGCATCATCGGGTAACCGACCACGTTGTCGTTCGTCTTGCCCGGGCCGGGGTACTGCGTGTGCTTGTGAACCGCCACGAGCACGATGTGGGCGGTGAACAGCCCGATGATGATGGCCGGGAGCAGGAGCACGTGGGTCGTATAGAGGCGCGGGATGATCGCCTCGCCGGGGAACGCGCCGCCGAAGATGAAGTAGGCGAGGTAGGAGCCCACAACGGGGACTGACTGCATGAAGCCCTCGGCGGCCCGCAGACCGGTGCCCGAGAGCAGGTCGTCCGGAAGGGAGTAGCCGGTGAAGCCCTCGTTGATGGCCAACAGGGACAAGATCGTGCCGATGACCCAGTTGATCTCGCGCGGCTTGCGGAATGCTCCGGTGAAGAAGACCCGGAACATGTGCACCGTGATCGAGACGGTGAACATCAGCGCCGACCAGTGGTGGATCTGGCGCATGATCAGCCCGCCGCGGACATCAAAGCTGATGTCGACGGTGGACTTGAACGCCTCGCTCATCGCGATGCCCTTGAGTGGCACGTAGGAGCCGTTGTAGATCACCTGGCCGGCACTCGGGACGAACCAGAAGGTCAGGAATGTTCCGGTCACCAGCAGGATGATCAGCGAGAACATCGCGATCTCGCCGAGCATGAAGGACCAGTGGTCGGGGAAGACTTTCTTGAGCAGGTAGCTCACCGGTTTGGCGGCACCGCTGCGGTCGTCCACCCAACTGGCCAGGCCGCCGCCCTTGGCTGGTGCGGGCTTCACATCCTTGGCGCGCAGACCTGCGGCGCCCTTCGGAGTTGCTGTGTTGCTCATCCACGCTCCCAGAAGCTTGGGCCGACCGCTTCGCGGAACGCCGAGTCGGCCACAAGGTAGCCCTCTGCATCAACGGTGATCTTCAGCTGCGGCAAGGGCCGGTGTGCCGGGCCGAAGATGACCTTGCAGTCTTCGGTCACGTCAAAGGTCGACTGATGACATGGGCACAACAGGTGGTGGGTCTGCTGCTCGTAGAGGCCGACTGGACATCCAACGTGGGTGCAGATCTTGGAGTAGGCAACGATCCCGTCGTGACCCCAGTCGCGTTCCTTGGCGATCTTGATGTCGTCCGGGTTCAGCCGCATGAGCAGGACTGCGGCCTTGCCCTTCTCCTCGAGGACGTCGTGAGACTTGTCGATGCCCTCTGGCATCACGTGGAACACCGATCCGATGGTGACGTCCGAGGCCTTGATGGGCGTCAGCTCCGGGTCGCGCACCAGTCGCATTCCCTTGCGCCAGAACGTGGTTGACAGCTCGGCCTGGGGGAGAGGGCCGAGGCTGCCGGCCAGCTGCAGACCCAGCGGGAGCGCAAAGAGGCCGAGGGCGCCCCCGAGCGTGTACTTGATCAGCGGACGGCGAGCCAGCTGCGACGCGTCGCCACCGGCCATGATCGTCTCGACCGCCTCAGCACGTGCGTCGTCCGAGGAGCGCTGCGGGTGCCGAGCTTCGGTGATCTCGATGTCAGGCATCAGGGTCTTGGCCCAGTGGACCGCGCCGAGGCCGATGCACAGCAGGCTCAGGCCGAGAGTGACGCCCAGGACGATGTTGGAAAGGTTCGCCTGCCCGATGCCGGGGATGAACCGGTAGGTGTCCAGGTCGATCGCGAAGTAGGCCACCAGGAAGATGACGGTGGCCACCATCGAGATACCGAACAACGCCGCAACCTGACGTTCCGCGCGACGGGCGGCATGCTCACCGAGGTCCGCTGAGCGGCTGACGTGCGGGGGAAGCCCGGGATTGGCAAAACGCTCGGGCATCCCGCCCTCGCCTTCGGTATGGCCCCGGTCGAGGCCCAGCGCGGCGCCCGGATCGACGCCGTCGGCCCCTGTGGGTTCCATGTCCTTCTCGTTCATCGTGAGATCGATCCCGTCGATTCGCAGCGCTGGTGTGTTGGGTCATGGCGTCGAATGTTGTTGCCAGGGCTTCGCATCAGGTCACGCTGCCTTCGCGCCAAGCCAGACGGCGGCACCAACCATCAGGCCCAGGCCGAAGACCCAGATGAACATGCCCTCGGAGACAGGTCCGAGGTTGCCAAGGTTCATACCGCCCGGGTTCTTGTTCTTGTCCAGCTCGTGCAGGTAGCTGATGATGTCGTTCTTGTCAGTCGGGGACAGGTTGGCATCGTTGAAGACCGGCATCGACTGCGGTCCCGAGATCATTGCCTCGTAGATGTGCGTGCCGGTGACGTTGCGCAGGCTCGGCGCGTACTTGCCACGAGTCAGTGCCCCACCCGAGCCGGCGAAGTTGTGGCACATCGCGCAGTTGACCTTGAACAGCTCGTTGCCGTGAGCGATATTGCCATCGCCCTTGGTGTATTGGTCATCGGGAATCGCCGGGCCGGGGCTGAGCGACGCCACGTATGCGGCCAGAGACGCGATCTGCGCATCGGTGAACTTGATCTTCTTGCTGGCCGCGGCTTGAACCCCCGGCCCGGCGAGCGGCATACGGCCGGTGCCGACCTGGAAGTCAACGGCCGCGGCGCCGACCCCGGCCAGGCTGGGGCCATCCTTGCCGCCTTCGGCGTTCTGGCCATGACAGGTGGCGCAGTTGGCCAGGAACAGCATCTTGCCCGCGTTCACGTCATCAGCCGTGGCCGTCGCGGCTTGTGCGGGCTTGGGGGCCAGCAGGGAGTACAGCCCGTCGGTGGCCACGAGCCCCAACAGCAGCAGGAGCAGGATCGCAGCGGGATGTCGGCGCCGGGAGGCCAGTGCGTTCACAGGAGGTTCCTGTCTTCGGTGCGGACGTCGAGGGAGAAGGCGTGCATCACTTGAGCAGGTAGATCGTGGCGAACAGGGCAATCCACACGACGTCGACGAAGTGCCAGTAGTACGACGTGACGACGGCGCCGGAGGCTTGTGCGTGAGTGTAGCGACGGGTCGTGAAGGTCCGACCGATGATCAGCAGGAATGCGATCAACCCCCCGGTGACGTGCAGCCCGTGGAAGCCGGTGGTGAGGAAGAAGACGGATCCGTAGGCGTCCGCGGAGATGGTGACGCCGTGGCTGATCAGGTTGGCGTACTCGAAGACCTGTCCGGCGATGAAGAGAGAGCCAAAGATGTAGGTCAGGACGTACCACTCGCGCATGCCCCACAGCTTGACCTGGAGGAACGAGCCGGTGCGGGCCGGCTGACCGTGCTCCGCCTTGAAGACGCCGAGCTGGCACCACACCGAGGAGATGACCAGCACCAGGGTGTTGACCGTTGCGAACGGGACGTTGAGAAGGTCCGTCCTCTCGTTCCACAGGTCGGGGGACACCGAGCGGATCGTGAAGTACATCGCGAAAAGCCCCGCGAAGAACATCAGCTCGCTGGCCAGCCAGACGATGGTGCCGACCGACACCATGTTGGGGCGGGTCACCGGGCCATGGCCGGGGATTGACCTCGCGGGGGGGCTCGGGGTGCTTGAGTGAACTGCGGCTTCGGTCGACACAGGCGCCATTATTGCCTGATTCGGGCTCCGATTGCATCAACAAACGTGCATGGGTTGGCCTTTCGCGCAGACGGGCACCGGTAGCATCAGGCTCATGACCGCTTCGCACGTGACGCCAGCCGCTGCTCCCGCTGACACGGCCTCGCCGGGGACCGTACACCGGCTGTCGGTATTGCTCTACAGCGACGACATTGCCACGCGTGACGCCGTGCGCATTGCGGTCGGTCGTCGGCCGGCGCGAGACGTCGAGGTGACCACCTGGCTCGAGTGCGCCACCGCCGCGGCCGTGATCGAGGCCGTGGAGACTGGAGAGTTCGACCTGCTGGTCCTGGATGGTGAGGCGGCGCGGGTCGGCGGTCTCGGACTGTGCCGTCAGCTGAAGAGCGAGATCTTCAGCTGCCCGCCGGTGCTGGTCCTGACCGGACGACCGCAGGACGGCTGGCTGGCGGCCTGGTCACAGGCCGATCTGGCTGTGCCGCACCCGCTCGACCCCATCGCCGTCGCCGGCGCGGTTGCCGAGCTGGGTCGCACGGTCGACGCCTCGACGACCAGCGGCTAGACGATGACGGCCGAGACGTCAGGCGGCGGCATGACCTGGCCGACGATCTTCACTGCGCTGTTGTCCGGACATCACCTTGACGCCACCGAGTCTGGGTGGGCAATGAACCAGATCATGAGCGGCGAGGCTAGCGCGGCGCAGGTGGCTGGCCTTCTCATGGCCTTGCGCGCCAAGGGAGAGACCGTTGCGGAGATGCGCGGACTGGCCGACATGATGCTTGCGCACGCGAGCCGGATCGAGGTGGCCGGCACGACGTTGGACATCGTCGGCACGGGCGGAGATCGCGCGCACACGGTTAATATCTCGACCATGGCCTCGCTCGTTGCCGCCGCCAGTGGCGTGCGAGTCGTCAAGCACGGCAACCGGTCTGCGTCCTCGTCATCGGGTTCCGCCGATGTCCTCGAGGCCCTCGGCATCAACCTGACGCTGCATCCCTCGGACGTTGCTGCAGTCGTCGAGAAGACAGGCATCACCTTCTGCTTTGCTCAGCAGTTCCACCCCGCGATGCGGCACGCGGCTGCACCACGTCGCGACCTGGGTATCGCGACTGCCTTCAACTTCCTGGGGCCGCTCACCAACCCGGCTCAGCCGACGTATGCCGCCGTTGGTGTCGCGGATGCCAGGATGGCACCGCTGATGGCCGGGGTGTTTGCAGGCCGGGGCAAGGATGCTGCCGTCTTCCGTGGGGACGATGGCCTCGACGAGCTGACCATCTCCACGACCTCGACGGTCTGGTGGGTGCGCAAAGGTACGATCCGCGAATACGACGTGGATCCCAGGTCGGTCGGACTCGAGCTGCACCCTCTGGAGACGCTGAGGGGGGCCGACGCGGCGTACAACGCCCAGGTCGTGCGCGATGTATTCGCCGGGGCCGTCGGGCCAATTCGGGATGCCGTGGTGCTCAATGCTGGTATTGCCTTGGCGCTCACCACGCCAGACCGGGGAGAACGCCCGACTGATTTCGTTGCAGGGCTTCGGTCCGCGATGGACCGTGCCGCCGCCGCCATCGATGACGGTGGCGCAACGACCGTGCTGCAGCGATGGATCGCCGCGACCAACCCACCGATGCCATAACGCGCTTAGGCGTTGTCCAGACCGAGGCTGAAGGCCGCCTCGAGGTCGCGCTTGGAGTAGGTCCGGAAAGCGATGTGCGTCCGGGTGAGCAGGACGCCCTTGACCTTGTTGAGCTGGTCGGCGATCACGTCGGCGAAGTCTTCGTGCTGTCGGACTCGCACGATGGCGATGAGGTCGACATCGCCGGTCACGGAGTACACCTCGCTGACGCCGTCGATCTCGGCGATAGCAGTGGCCACCTCGGGGATGCGGTCGACCTCGGCGTTGATCAAGACGATGGCAGAAATCACAATCCCACCTTAGCCCGCCGCGGGGAGGGTCTCGGGAAGAGCCAGAACGACCGGGGGCGGGCGATGGCGGAGTCCCGGCCCCGTCGGCTCGTCGAACCCCACGACGTCGCGGTACGCCGTGGCGTCGGGATCCAGCGCTGCGCGGGCTGCGCCGGCCCCGTGCACGGGACAGGTCCACTCACCCTCGATGGCGACCAGACGGACGCCGGCGGACTCCAGCCAGCGCAGTATCTTCTCGGTCTCCTCAGCCGAGGCGGAGGAGGCCGGCCCCGGCACGGGCTCCACGTTCTCGGCGCTCGCGCCCAGCGCCTCGACATAGGGGCGAGGATCAGCGCCCGGGGGTGACACGGCGGTGCCCGCCAGCCTGCCGAACCGGACGCAGATGATCTCCCACCCACCCTTGAGGGCCGGGCGTGCCGCGACGATCTCGGCGCTGTTGGCCAGCGGCGCGATCCGTTGAGCCCGTGCTGCAGCTCGCACCAGGTGCAGCATCCGGTCACGGACCGCGCCGGCGTCCTCGTACCGTTCCTCACGTGAGAGGCCGCTCATCCGTTGGCACAGGGCTCCCACGACCCTGCGCGAGTCACCCGCGATCATCTGGGCGGCTTGCGCGACGACCACGGCGTAGTCCTCGACGCTCTCGTTGCCCATGCACGGGCCGCCACAGCGCCCCATCTCGGCGAGCGCACAGCCAACGGATCTGCCGTTGGCCGGCAGCCGTTTGGTGCACTGGCGCAGCGGGAGCACTTCGTGAACAGCGGCGATGGCTGACTCGGCACCCAGGTGTGAGCTGAAGGGACCGAAGTATCGGGCGCCGTCGGCGATGACCTTGCGGACGATGCTCAGCCGCGGAAAGGGCTCGACGGTGAGCTTGACCCAGGGCGCCCTCTCAGGGTTCTTGGAACGACGGTTGTAGCGCGGTTTGTGTTGAGCGATCAGCCGAAGCTCGCGGACCTGTGCCTCCAAGGTGGTCTCGCAGACGATCGGAGTCACGCAGGCGGCGACCCCGACCATCTCGGCCATCCTGGTGCGCTGTTCCGAGGCCGTGAAGTAGGTGCGGACCCGGCGCCGGATGTCTTGGGAGGTGCCCACGTAGAGGACGTGTCCCTGGCTGTCCTTGAACATGTAGACGCCCGGCGCGGAGGGCAGGCCTTCGGCCAGATGACGCTTGCGGCGCTGGGCCGAGGTAACCCGCGAGGAGAACGTGCTGAGCTCTTCGAGTGTCACGACGCCGAGGCCACCCACTCGTGAGATCAGTCCATGGAGAACGTCGACCGTGGCGCGGGCATCGTGCAGCGCGCGGTGATCCGGGGTTGTCGCGGCCCCGAACAACAGCGCCAGCGTGCCGAGCTTGCGGTTGGCGGCCTCGTCCTTGCTGACGAGCTGTCGAGCCAGATGGGCCGTGTCGACCACGTGAAAGGGAGGCCAGCTGTGACCTGTGATCACGGCTGCAGCCTTGAGGAAGGAGATGTCAAAGGGCGCATTGTGAGCGACCAGCACGCTGTCGCCGGCGAACTCGAGAAAAGCGGGGAACACGCTGCCGATCCGTGGCGAGTCGGCGACCATCTGGTTGGTGATGCCGGTCAGGACCGAGATGAACGCGGGGATCGGCTCGGCCGGGTTGACCAGGGTCTGGAACTCGCCGATCACCTCGCCGCCGCGGATCTTGACCGCGCCGACCTCGGTGATGTGTGCGCCGGCGGGGCTGCCGCCCGTCGTCTCGAGGTCGACGACGACAAAGGTGACATCTGACAGAGGGGTGCCGAGCTTGTCGAGCGTGCCCTGGAGTCCCTTCATGTCAGAGGACGTTAGGTGCTGCCGCCGACAAGCCCCGACAGGCGCGCTGCCGCGGCAGGCAATGGTGGTTGGGGAAAGCGGTCCGTTGGGCTGTCAGACCGTCGATCTAGCGTTCTTCACAAGGTGCGGCACCCATGCGGGTCCGCCCACGAGCTGGATCAGGAGGCCCAGTGATGATCATCGACTGCAACACATGTCCGGTGCGCGGCCATCGGTGTGACGATTGCGTGGTCTCGGTGCTGCTTGCGCCCGGGGCTGTTGAGCTCCCACTCGACAGGGCGGAGCGCAGGGTGGTGTCGATGTTCGTCGGCGCCGGGATGGCCAGCGCTGATACCGCGGCCGGTCTGTTCGCGCGGCACGAGCCCATGTCGTCCGTGGAGCACTGGGGTTCTGCCGACGCCGTCGGCTGAGGGTTCTGCCGACGCCATCCGGTGAGCCGAGCGCCGACATGCTGCGCGCAGAGCTGAAACGGCGAGCACACCGTCCCAACTACCATGGCGAGATGACCAAGGGCAGGGGTGTCGCCGCGATCGCGTTGTGCGTCGGCCTTGTCGCCGCCGTCGCAGGACAGCTGAGCGGCAACCTTGACCTGCGCCTCGGCAACGGCCGGGTGCCACACGTCGTCCCCTTTGCGCTGCCCGGCAATGACATCACCGACCGGGCCGCGTCATCGGTGCCGAAGGTGGACGAGCGGACAGCCCGTATGGCGGCCGCCCAGGATCTGCTGTCCGCCCGAGCAGCGGCCGTGAAGACCCGGGACAAGAGCGCGTGGATGGCCACGGTCGACGTTCCCGCCGCGGCGTTTCGAGGGCGTCAGTCCACGGTCTTCGACAACCTCCTCAAGCTGCCACTCGGCGAGTTCTCATATGGCACGGTAGCTCTGGCTCCTCCGCTGGCCGAGGAGCGCGCCCAGCGGGTGGTGCCCAATGCGTGGGTGTTCACGGCCGCCGGGACGTACTCGCTGGCCGGATACGACCGCGCTCCACGCTCTTTCGACGCGATATACACGCTGGTGCAACGACCAGGCGGTTGGCGCATCGCGGACGACGCCGACGGCGACGTGGCCATGCAGATCTGGGACCTGCCACACATGAAGGTGATGCAGGGCCGGTCCGGCATCGTGATCGGCAATGCCCCCGAGGCGCGGATGCGCGACTACAGCGCGACCGTCGACTCAGCCGTTCGCCGGGTGGCCGGGGTGTGGGGCAAGGACTGGAACGCTCACGTGGTGGTCGTGACGCCGTCCACCACGAAGGAGTTCGCAAGTCTGCTGTTCCGTTCCTCCGACAAGGGGCTCGATCAGGTGGCAGCGATCACCCAGGGCGTGATCGACCCGAGCCAGCGGGCACAGGGGGACCGGGTCGTCATCAATCCCAAGGCATTCACGGCCTTGCAGCCCATCGGACGGCGCGTGGTCATCACGCATGAGCTAACACACGTCGCAGCCCGCTCGTCCACCATCAGGTCGGTGCCGATCTGGTTGTCCGAAGGAATGGCCGACTACGTGGGCTACTCGGGTCTCGACCTTCCGCGTGCACGCGTGGCCGCCGATCTGCTCGTTCTCGTTCGTCAGGGCAAGGGCCCCAAGGCGCTGCCCACCGAGGCCGATTTCGACCCAGCGAAGACGACGATTGCGCCGTTCTACTCCGCCTCCTGGCTTGCGGTGTCTCATCTGGTCGACCTCTACGGCCAGGCAAAGGTCGTCGCGTTCTATCGCTCGATGGCCGGGGGACCGAGCGCTGACAAGGCGGTGGGGCTCGACCCCGGTGCCACCGCCGCGCTGGCGTTCCCCGCCAGCTTTGGAGTCACACAGGCGCAGTTCGTCACCGGTTGGGAGCACTACCTGATGACCCTTGCGCGTGCCAAGGGATGAGTCGCTGGCGGGTCAGCTGCCGGACGGTCAATCCCTGGGGGCGGCGTACAACGCTTCAACGGCGGGCGCATAGTCCTTCATCACGGTGTTGCGCTTGAGCTTCAGCGACGGAGTCAGATAGCCATTCTCCTCGGTGAAGTCACCGGCAAGGACCGTGAACTTTCGAATCGACTCTGCCCTGCTCACGGCCTCGTTGGCCCCGTCGACTGCTCTCTGGATCTCGGCGAGGACGACCTCGTTGGTGCGGGCTTGATCCATGGAGAGACCCTGAAGGCCGTTGTTCTTGGCCCAGGAGGGGAGCATCTCGGCGTCAAGGGTGACCAGCGCGCCGATGAAGGGCTTCTGGTCGCCGACCACGATGCACTGTGACACCAGAGGATGAGCCCGCAGTCGGTCCTCAAGGACCGCGGGGGCGACGTTCTTGCCTCCGGCAGTGATCAGGAGCTCCTTCTTGCGACCGGTGATCCGCAGGAACCCATCGTTGTCCAGCTCTCCGATGTCGCCTGTGTGGAACCACCCGTCCACGATGGCGTCCTTGGTTGCGTTCTCGTTGTTGCGGTAGGCCGAGAAGACGCTGTTGCCCTTGACCAGGATCTCTCCGTCGTCGGCGATCTGGATGGAGACCCCAGGCAGGGGCGGACCCACTGTGCCGATCTTGATCACCTCAGGGGTGTTGAGAGTCGCTGGCGCCGTGGTCTCGGTCAGTCCGTAGCCTTCGAGCACGGTAAGCCCGATCCCGCGGTAGAAGTGGCCCAGACGGGCGCCCAGCGGGGCGCCACCCGAGATGGCATACGCGACCTTGCCGCCCATGGCAGCCCGAAGCTTGCTGTAGACGAGCTTGTCGAACAAGGCGTGCTTGGCGTTGAGCAGTGCACCCGGCTTGCCGTCATCGTGTGCGGTGCTTCAGGCCATGGCCGTCGCGGCTGCCGTCGCGAAGATCTTGCCCTTGCCCTCGGCAGCCGCCTTCTGCTCCGAGGAGTTGTAGATCTTCTCGAAGACGCGCGGCACCGACAGGATGAAGGTCGGGGAGAAGGTCCCGAAGTCGGCGAGCAGGTTCTTGATATCAGCGGTGTGCCCCATCCGGACCCCGGCCTGGACACAGACAACCTCGACGAACCGCGCGAACACATGGGCCAGAGGCAGGAACAACAGTGTGGATGCGCCCGGCGCGGATACGACCACCTTCATGCGCTCAACGCTGTTCTCGGCCAGGGCCATGAAGTTGTCGTGGGTGAGCTGGCAACCCTTGGGACGACCAGTGGTGCCCGACGTGTAGATGACCGTGGCGACGTCGGCACGAGTGGCATGACCGCGGCGGGCCTCAAGGGCCTCATCAGTGATCTCTTGACCAGCCGCCTTGAGCTCGTCGAGCCCCCCGTCGTCAATCTGCCAGACGTGACGAAGTTCGGGCTGGTTCGGATGTACTGCGGCGAGCGTCCGGGCGTGCGTCGGCGTCTCCAGGATGACGGCAGCGCAACCTGAGTCGCCGATGATCCAGCTGACCTGCTCGGCCGAGGACGTCTCATAGATCGGCACAGAGACCGCGCCGGCGGTCCACACGGCGAAATCAGCCAGGGTCCACTCATAGCGCGTCTTGCTCATGATCGCGACACGCTCCCCGAGGCCGATCCCGGCAGCCATCAGACCTTTGGCGAGGGCGTGGACGTCAGCGAGGAACTCGGCGTTCGTGATGTCGGTCCACGCGCCTGCCGACGGTGTGGAGAACGCCACGTCGTGAGGTCGGATGTGGCCGTTGCGGACGGGGAGGTCCGACAAGTTGCCGGCGACCTGTGGGGTCACGAGCGGGGGAACCGTAATGTTCTTCACGCAGTCTCCTTTGAGACATGGTCATGCGAGCACGTCAGTTGGACGTGATGATGCGGGGATCGTGAGCACGCGAGTGGGACGCGATCGTGCCAGCAAGCACCCTGCAAACACCCTGAGCGATTGGAAGCCCTGGGCACAATGCTCATGGCTGGTCGCTGGTCGTTTCCCCTGGGCGGATGCACTGGGGAGAAGACTACGTCCTGAACCGCCGGCAAGCGTCCGGCGTGCTCGTCAACGAGGCCAAGGTAGCCTTCCCTGCATGGCCGATCGCACTGAGTCCAGCACCGTCATCAACGCCGCACCTGGTGCGGTCCTCGACGTCATCGCAGATTTCGACAGCTATCCCGAATGGGCAGCCGAGGTCAGGAAGGTCGCGGTGCTCTCCGAGGACGGCGACGGATGGGCTGACCAGGTCGAGTTCACGCTGGACGCCGGTGCCATCAAGGACACCTACGTCCTGGAGTACGACTGGGACGTGGCCGAGGACGGCACGGGGGTGGTCTCGTGGACCCTGGTCAGCGCACAGGTGCTCAAGGCGATGAATGGGTCCTACACCCTTGAGGCCAGCGGCACCGACACCCTCGTCACCTATCGACTGTCGGTGGACGTCAAGATTCCCATGCTGGGCATGCTGAAGCGCAAGGCCGAGAGGGTCATCATCGACACCGCGCTGAAGGCGCTCAAGAAGAGGGTCGAGGCCTGAGCCGGGGCCGGGGGATCTCGTGAGGGTCATTCTCTTCACCGGCAAGGGCGGTGTCGGCAAGACGACGACAGCCGCCGCGACCGCCGTGCAAGCCGCACGTCAGGGCATCAAGACGTTGGTCATGTCGACCGACGCGGCCCACTCGCTCGGCGACGCCCTCGGTGTCGATCTGGCGGCGGCGACCGACTGCCCCGACCCCGTGGCCGAGGTCGAGGTCGAGGTCGAGTCCAGCCTGTACGCCTTGCAGCTGAGCGCAGCTCACAGTGTTCGGCGATCCTGGCGGTCGGTGCAGGACTACCTCCTGACCGTGCTCAACTCGGTGGGCGTGGATCCGGTCGTCGCCGAGGAGATGACCGAGCTCCCCGGCGCAGACGAGATCGTCGCGCTGCTCGAGCTCCGAGCTCAGATCGAGTCGGGTCCGTGGGACCTGGTCATCGTCGACTGCGCGCCGACCGCAGAGACGTTGCGGTTGTTGGCGCTGCCCGAGGCTCTGGCCTGGCACCTCGAGAGGCTCATGCCGGCGCAGCGAGGCCTCTTGCGAAGGCTGCGCCCCGCAGCCGCTGCAGCAGCCGGGCTCCCACTCCCGGAGCTGCAGGTGATGGAGTCCTTGCGTCGTTGGCGCGAGGCCCTGCAAGACATTCGGTCGATCCTCACCGCAGAGACAACCTCTGTTCGGTTGGTCCTCACCCCAGAGCGCGTGGTCATCGCCGAGTCGCGGCGGACGCTGACATCCTTGCGGCTCTATGGGTTTGCCGTTGACCAGATCGTGGTCAACAGGGTCTTCCCCCGAGCAGACCAGGAGTCGACCGACACCGCGTGGCTGGCCGGCTGGAACGAAGCACAGCAGAGAGGCCTGTCCGAGGTCCGACACTCCTTCGCGCCGTTGCCGATCGTGATCACGCCCTACCTACCGCACGAACCTGTGGGCGCGGACGCGCTCGCAGCGCTGGCGCAGGCACGCACGGGTGAGATTCGCGATGTCATGACGCTGGCGCCCGTTCCTGGCATGACCGTGCAGCCGGACGACGAGGGGTACCTCCTGACGTTGCCCCTGCCTTTGGTGACGGCGGCCGAAGTGGACCTCAAACGGCGCGGGGACGAACTGCTCGTGGCGGTGGGCGATCATCGCCGGGTGCTGTCGCTGCCCAGTGTTCTGCGTCGGTGCATTGTCATGGGGGCGACGGTGAGGGGCGCCACGCTTCGCGTCAGCTTCATGCCTGACGAGAAAGTGTGGCCTGTCGATGACTGACCAACCCCAGCCCTCGATCGGCACGGTTGCCGAAGAGGCAGCACGGCTGATCTCGGCCGTTGCCGCGATGGCTCCCTCCACCGGCACCACCACCCACGACCCCAGCCAGTATTCCGGTTGCCCGGCTCCGGACCTCGCGTCACCGCCCACGGAGCATTCCTCGCCTCTCGAGGACACCGTTCGCCCTGACGATGCGCCGCCGGAGCGAGCGTCATCGGAGCAAGCACCGAACGGTGACCCCGGTCCGGGCGCACCGCATGTCTGCACCGCGTGTGGGGGCGTCAACGACGGCACCCCGGTCGCCTGCAAGCTGTGTCCGTTGTGCCAAGGCATCGCGCTGCTTCGCTCGGTTCGGCCAGAGACGGTGGATCGGCTGGCCGACCTCGCCTCTGTCGTCGCTACCACCCTTCGGGACATGGCTACCCAGTCGCGGGCATCCGGCCCGGGCTCAGGGTCCGGGTCAGGTCCCGGGAGGCCTTCGGATGGCCCCGTGGTCCAGGACATTCGTGTGGACGACGGGGACGAAGGATGACGCGCTTGAGAGCCACGATCGGTCTGGATATCGGTGGCACCAAGATCAGCGGCTGTGTCATCGACTCGAACGGGGTGGTCCTGGCCAAGGGACGCAAGGACACCCCCGCCCAAGATCCCGGGGCCATCGTCGACTACTCGGCCGATCTGATCCGGGAACTGTCCTTCGAGCGCGAGATCGACGCGGTCGGGGTGGCCTGTGCCGCCTTCATCGACCGCGCGGGGTCGACGGTGTTGTTCGCCCCGAACCTGGCCTGGCGGGACCTGCCGTTGAAACAGCTTCTCGAATCTGCACTCGGCCTCCCTGTCACCGTCGAGAACGACGCCAACGCCGCTGCGTGGGGCGAGTTCCGGTTCGGCGCCGCTGTGGGGGCGGCCGACATGGTGCTGGTCACCGTCGGCACGGGCATCGGCGGCGGGGTAGTGACCAACGGTGCCCTGCTGCGCGGAGCCTTCGGCATCGCCGCCGAGCTGGGCCACATGCGAGTGGTCCCGGGGGGAATCCGTTGCGGTTGTGGCAATCGCGGTTGCTGGGAGCAGTACGCCAGCGGGACCGCTCTGGTGCGAGAAGCTCGCGAGCTGGTGGTCTCCGGCACACCGCACGCTGCCCGACTCAGTGAGCTGTGCGCTGGTGATCCCGACCGGCTCACCGGACCAGACGTCACCAGCGCCGCTGCCGAAGGCGATCCGGCGGCAGTTGAGTTGCTGTCCGACCTCGGGACATGGATCGGTGAAGGCGCAGCCTCGGTGACCGCCATCCTCGACCCCGAGCTCATCGTGCTCGGCGGGGGTGTGGCCGAGGCTGGGGGGCTGTTGATCGATCCCGCTGTTGCCGCATTCCGTCGCCACCTGACGGGCCGCGGGCACCGGCCGGAGGCGCGGTTCGTCGTGGCGACTCTTGGCAACGACGCCGGGATGATCGGCGCGGCCGACCTGGCCGCGCGGGCTCACCGATGAGCGACCAGCTTGCCGTCGGTATCGACATTGGTGGCACCAAGGTGGCCGGCGGTCTGGTTGACGTCGATGGCAACATCACCCACCGGGCACGCCGGGACACTCCTCATCGTTCAAAGAGCCCGTCGGTCGTCGAGGACACCATCGTCGATGTCGTCGATGAGCTGTTGCAGATCGTCGGTTCGGGGACCGTTGCCGCTGTGGGGATCGGCGCCGCCGGCTTCGTTGCCGCAGATCGGGCGACGGTCGTGTTCGCCCCACATCTGTCGTGGCGGCACGAACCACTTCAGGAGGCCCTTCAGAAACGCATCGCCATGCCGATCTTTGTGGACAACGACGCCAACGCAGCGGCGTGGGCCGAGTGGAAGTTCGGGGTGGCGCAGGGCGAGACCCAGCTCATGATGATCACGCTGGGCACCGGCATCGGTGGCGGCATCCTGATCAACGGTGAGGTTCAGCGTGGTCGCTTCGGCATTGCGGGGGAGTTCGGGCACATGCAGATCGTCCCGGGCGGTCACCGTTGCGAGTGCGGCAACCGCGGGTGTTGGGAGCAGTACGCCAGCGGCAATGCACTGGTGCGAGAAGCGCGCTCGCTGTTCTCGGCCAACTCCCCGCTTGCCAGGGACCTGTTCGATCGCGCCGAGGGTATTCCGGGCAATCTGACCGGCCCGTTGATCACCCAGGCCGCCCGCGAGGGTGACCCAACGGCTCGTGAGCTGCTGGCCGAGATCGGCAACTGGCTGGGGCTCGGCATCGCCAACCTGGCGGCGGCTTTCGATCCCGGCACCTTTGTGATCGGCGGCGGCCTGAGCGCTGCGGGTGACCTGTTGCTGGCCTCGGCGCGCGAGACGTTCAAACGGCAGCTGACTGGCCGCGGATACCGGCCCGAGGCTCGCATCGTCGCGGCACTGCTGGGCAACGACGCGGGCCTGATCGGGGCCGCAGACCTCGCCCGGAGCGGCGTCCAACCGCCAAACAGCTGACATGGATCACAGCCTGCGCGTCGCGTCGTACAACCTGCACGATTTCCAGGACGACGCCGACGCAGCGGTCCGGGTGATTCGCACCATCAACCCGGATGTCCTTTGTTTACAGGAGGTTCCGCGACACCCGATGGCGAGTCACCGGGTCGCCTCGTTCGCGGCGCGGTGCGGCTTGAACTGGCCCGCTGGACATCGCGGAAGCGGCGGTACAACGGTGATGTCGAGTCTACGAATGGACGTCGCAGACTCGGTGCACGCGTCTCTGAGGGTCGCATGGCTACAACGTGAGCGCGGGTATGCCATCAGCCATGTTCGGCTGCAGGGGAACCACGTGGTCGGTTTTGTCAGCATCCACCTGAGCCTGGACGCCGAGGAGCGGATGGCGCACGCGGCCACCGTGCTTGATGCAGTTCTCGATGATCGGCCTTTGGTCGTGGCCGGTGACCTGAACGAGGGCCCGAACGGGCAGGCGTGGATTGCCATTGCCGCCAGGTTGGGTGCTGTCAGCCGCGACGGACCGACCTTCCCGGCCAGCAACCCGCGACATCGGCTGGACGTCATCTTCGCGTCCCCGGAGCTCTCAGTTGTGCCGAGCACCCCGGTCGAGCTGGACCCCGGAGACCTTCTGGCGGCCTCGGACCATCTGCCAGTCTGGGTGGATCTGGATCTCTCGACCGTCCCTCTCAACTGAGGCGACGATTCGGTGTCAGAGTCGTGCGCCGTCGTCGTCATCCTCGTGATCGCGTGGCAACCGTGAGATGAGCAGAGCGAAGCCTCCGACGGACATCGCGATGGCCGTGAGCATCCAGCCGCTGCCGGCTTCACGGTTGAAGAGCACGAGGTAGAGCAGGAGCAAGGGCCCGCCGCACATCCCCGCGATGATGGCCCAGAACTGCAGGTCGCCGACCGGCAGAGGGGCCGTCGGTGGGGGCTCGAAGTGCTCCTCGTACTCAGGGTCCACCTCGTGCGCTCGCCAGGCCTGTGGAGCGGGGATGGCTTGTGGCTGGGCTGGCGTGGGCAGCGCTTCAGGCGGGTCAACATCAAAGTGATGGTGGTCGACTGGCGGCTGATCGGCAGTCTGAGCACCGGCTTCTGCGTCGCCGGGTGCCTCATCGGCCGAGGGCCTCGGGGTGGGTCCGGGCTCCGGCGCAGCGTCATTCCAATGAGCCACGATGTCGGCGAACATCGCGTCAGGGTCGAAACCGTCGGACGTCTGCCGGCGGTCGGCGTCGTTCATGACTGGGTGGTGCGCTCAATGAACTTGGCGGACTCGTCAAAGATGCGCGGCGCGTCGTTATCAATGGTGGCAACGTGATAAGAGTCCTCGAGCAGGATCTCGGCGACGTCACTGCTCGAGACTCTGGACAGGACGAGCGCCGAGCTGGACGCGGGCAGGACGTGGTCCTGTGTTGAGCGAAGCAGCAGCACCGGCTGGGTGATCTCCGGCAGATCCCGGACCACCGCCTGCCATGCAACCAGCTGGGAGTGCAGAGCCTTCAGCGGGTTCCGCGTATAGGCCAGCTCGGTGACGCCTTCCTTCTTCACGTCATTGCCAATCGCCCCCAACGACGGCAAGACGTTCTTCAGCACCGGGAGCAGGCGGATTCGGGGGTCCTCGGACTTGACTGCGGGGTTCACCAGGATCAGACCGCTGATGCGGGGTCCGTGTTCCTGCGCCAGCTTGAGGGCCAGGGTGCCGCCCATGGACAGGCCGCCGACGACGACCCGTTCACAGGTCTCGTTCAGTTCGCGGAAAGCGGTGTCGACACAGGCGAACCAGTCCTCCCACCGTGTGTTGTTCAACTCCTGCCAGGTGGTGCCGTGCCCGGGCAGAAGGGGGACACGCACCGTGTAGCCGCGGTCGGCGAGGTACTCGCCCCATGGGCGCATGCTCTGCGGCGTACTGGTGAAGCCGTGGCACAGCAGCACCCCGACGTCGGATCCGTCATGGTTGAACGGTTCGGCTCCGGGCAGAATGGTCACGGATTCACTCCTGAGTCGTCGGTGAAAACGGCGAAAGCCGTTCAACGGGAATCCTCGCACGCCGCGATACGCACGCATAGTGCCGTAGAGTTCACGCATCGGCAATGGGGTGATATCTCACATCGAGGAGGTGGTCCGGGTTGTTCTACTGGGTGCTCAAGACACTGGTTCTCGGGCCGATCCTGAGACTCCTGTTCCGCCCGTGGGTCGAGGGCGAGGAGAACATCCCAGCTGAGGGTGCAGCAATCTTTGCGAGCAACCATCTCTCATTCTCGGACTCGATCTTCTTGCCGCTGGTGCTTCCGCGGCGGATCACCTTCCTCGCCAAGGCCGACTATTTCAATGGCCGAGGCGTCAAAGGCCGGGCGACCGCAGCCTTCTTCAAAGGTGCCGGTCAGGTGCCGGTCGATCGTTCCGGTGGGGGTGCCGGTGATGCTGCGCTCAACAGCGGTCTCAAGGTCCTTCGTCGCGGCGAGCTGCTCGGCATCTATCCCGAAGGCACCCGCTCGCCGGACGGCCGCCTGTATCGCGGGCGCGTCGGCGTGGCCAGGATGGCGCTCGAGGCGGGGTGTCCCGTGCTGCCGGTGGCGATGATTGGCACTGACAAGGCGCAACCGACCGGCAAGAAGGTCCCCAGGATCATGCGCATCGGTGTGCGCATCGGCAAGCCACTGGACTTCTCCCGTTATGAAGGCATGGAGAACGACCGGTTCGTCCTGCGTTCCATCACCGATGAGCTCATGTATGAGCTGATGCTTCTGTCGCGTCAGGAGTACGTCGACATGTACGCCACGTCGATGAAGGATCGTCTGCTTGCCGCGGCCAGAGGCAAGGCCAAGGAGCTGCAGCACGAGGCCGCCGACCGGATCGACAGGATTGACAAAGGCGTCAAGGGCGATGGAGCCACGCTCGATACCGATGACTTCAATGACGCTGAAGACTCCGACGAGGCGCCCGGGAAGGCACCGGACGACGAGGGTCATCCGCCGACGGTTCAGGGCGACGAGCGCGCAGCCAGCTAGCTGACCCAGGCTTTGCTGCGTTCGACCGCCTTGAGCCACTGGCTGTATGCCGCATCGGCCGCCTTGCGCGCGCCCTGAGCCGGCTCGAAGCGGCGTTCCAACGCCCAGGTTGCGGCGATCTCCTGCTGGCTGGACCACACACCTGTGCCGAGACCGGCCAGGAACGCGGCGCCCAACCCGGTGGTGTCCACGACCCTGGGGCGTTCGACGGGCACACCCAGCTGATCGGCCTGCAGCTGCATGAGCAAGGGGTTCTCGCTGGCACCGCCGTCGACCCGCAGCACCGGGATCGGTGTCCGGATGGTGTTGAACACGTCGCGCACCTCGAAGGTGATCGCCTCCAGGGTCGCGCGGACCAGGTGCGCTCTTGTCGTGCCACGGGTGATGCCGTGGATCGATCCCCGAGCCTGTGGATCCCAGTGTGGCGCGCCCAGCCCGGTCAGAGCCGGCACGAACACCACTCCCTGGGAGTCGCTGACGGTGCCCGCGATGGCAGCGGTCTCGGCCGCCGAGCCAATGATCTGCAGCCCGTCACGCAGCCATTGGATGGCAGCGCCTGTGACGAAGATCGAGCCCTCCAGGGCGTAGGTCAGACTGCCCTCAGGACTCTGCCACGCGACTGTTGACAACAGCCCGGCATCGCTGCGCTGCAACGTGTTTCCCGTGTTCACCAGGATGAACGAGCCGGTGCCGTAGGTGCATTTGGCGTCTCCTACGTCAAAACATGCCTGACCGAAAAGGGCGGCCTGCTGATCGCCGGCCATGCCCGCGACGGGGGCGTCGATGCCCAGGAAGACTGATGGGTCGGCGCGGGCGAGCTGTCCCCAGTTGGGCACGACTTCAGGCAGGGCGGCGAGGGGGACTCCCATCAGCTCGCACAGCTCGTCGGACCAGGTGCCTTGCTGCACGTCATACAGCAGGGTCCGTGAGGCGTTCGAGGCGTCGGTGATGTGTGTGCGGCCGTTGGTCATCCGTGCGACGAGGTAGGAGTCGACGGTGCCGATGGCAACCTGGCCGGACCGGACGCCGGCCCATGCGCGTGGATCGTGCTCACGCAGCCAGGCCAGCTTGGTCCCGGTGAAGTACGGGTCCAGCCGAAGGCCGGTCAGCTCGGTGACCCGCGCACCGTGCCCGGCTGACTCAAGGCGCTCACAGATCGCTGAGGTACGCCGGTCCTGCCAGACGATCGCCCGACGTGGCGCGGCCAGGGTATGTCGGTCCCAGAGGACCGCAGTCTCGCGTTGGTTGGTGATCCCAACTGCCAGGATCCCGGCGTCGGGAGCGGCGTCCAGGGCGACCTGCGTCGCAGTCAGGGTGGCCTGCCAGATCTCCTCGGGGGCATGCTCGACCCAGCCCGGGCGGGGAAAGTGCTGGGCGAACTCGGCATAGCCGCGGGCCAGCACGTCGGCATCCTCGGTGACGAGCAGCACGGTGACGCCACTCGTGCCCGCATCGACGGCCAGCACCACGCCGACGGCTCCCGCGTCGTTCGGAAGGCTCACCTTCTGAGGGCTCACGCGTTCGCCTCACGCAGAGCCTGGAGCACTCGGTTGTCGAGCCAGGCGCGTTCCATGTCCAGAGCGACCACGCCGAGCTGGCGGTCCACGCCGTAGGCATCACCAGAACGGGCCACGATCGAGAAGGTCATGCTCGCGACCCTAGCGATTGGAGCCCTAGGAAGTGACCCGGTAAGTTGATTCCATGCGCATCGGAATGTTGACAGGCGGCGGAGATTGTCCGGGACTGAACGCGGTTATCAGGGCGGCGGTGACCAAGGGAATCCAGGCATACGGCCACGAGTTCGTGGGGTTCCGTGACGGCTGGAAGGGCCCCCTCGAAGGGCTGACCCGTCCCCTGGGCCTCGCGGACGTCAGTGGGATCCTGGCACAGGGCGGCACCATCTTGGGGTCCTCGCGAACCAACCCCTACACCGTTGACGGTGGGCTGGACCGGATCAGGTCGAACATCCAGGACGCCGGCATCGACGCGCTGATCGCGATCGGCGGCGAAGACACCCTCGGAGTGGCCAAGAAGCTCACGGACGATGGGCTCGGCGTCATCGGAGTGCCCAAGACCATTGACAATGACTTGTCCGCAACGGACTACACCTTCGGGTTCGACACTGCCGTGATGATCGCGACCGAGTCGATCGACCGGGTGCGCACGACCGCCCAGTCCCACCATCGCGCCCTCGTTGTCGAGGTCATGGGCCGTCACGCCGGCTGGATCGCGCTGCACTCAGGCATGGCAGGGGGAGCCAACGTGATCCTTGTGCCCGAGCGCGAGTTCGACATCGAGCAGGTCGCCGCGTGGGCGCAGACCTGTTTCGACCGTGGCGTGGCGCCGATCGTGGTGACCTCCGAAGGCGCGTTGCCGATCGGCGGCGCTGAGTCTCTCAAAACTGGCGAGCTGGACGCCTTTGGGCACATCCGTCTTGGCGGGATCGCCGACTGGGTGGCCGGCGAGATCGAGAAGCGCACCGGCATCGAGACCCGCTCTGTGATCCTGGGACATCTGCAACGTGGCGGCACGCCGACGGCATACGACCGCGTCCTGTCCACCCGGTTCGGTCTGCATGCCGCCGACGCGGTCAATGACAGGGACTTCGGCAAGATGGTGGCGCTGCACGGCACCGACATCGTGCGGGTTTCTCTGGCCGAAGCAGTCGGCACGCTCAAGACGGTGCCACCGGAGCGGATGACCGAGGCCGAGGTCTTCTTCGGCTGACTCCGCACTACCCTTGGGGGCGTGAGCACCCCAGCCAACGTCGAGGCAAGCCCCGACGTCCTCGCCGGCCTTGATGCCTGGCGCGATCTTCCGGCCGCCCAGCAACCGACCTGGCCGGATGCCGAGGCCCTTGCAGCGGCCGTGAGCACGCTGTCGAGCTACCCTCCGCTGGTCTTCGCCGGCGAGTGTGACGTGCTCAAGAGCCGACTGGCCGACGCGGCCCTCGGGAAGGCGTTCGTTCTGCAGGGTGGTGACTGCGCCGAGACGTTCGCGTCCGCTACGGCCGACAACATCCGCGACCGGATCAAGACGATCCTGCAGATGGCCGCGGTTCTGACGTACGGCGCGAGCATGCCGGTGATCAAGGTGGGCCGGATCGCCGGCCAGTACGCCAAACCGCGGAGCAGCAACAACGAGACCCGCGACGGCATCACTCTGCCCGCCTACCGCGGTGACATGGTCAACGACTTCGCGTTCACGCCCGAGTCGCGGATCCCTGATCCGAACCGTCTCGTACGGGCCTACAACGCGAGCGCGGCGACGCTCAACCTTGTCCGGGCATTCACGACCGGCGGTTTCGCCGACCTGCGCCACGTCCACGACTGGAACCGTGGGTTCGTCGCCAACTCCGCGAACGTGCGCTACGAACGCCTCGCGATGGACATCGACAAGGCGATGAAGTTCATGGCCGCCTGCGGTGCCGACTTCGACGCGCTTCGTTCGGTGGAGTTCTTCGCCAGTCACGAGGCGCTGGTGCTGGACTACGAGCGGCCCTTGACCCGGATCGACTCACGCACGGGTCTGCCGTATGACGTCGCCGGTCACTTCGTCTGGGTGGGCGAGCGCACCCGCGACCTCGACGGGGCGCACATCGATTTCGTCTCGCGAATTCGCAACCCGATCGGCGTCAAGGTGAGCCCCGCGGCCGAGCCGGACAACCTCCTGCGTCTGATCGACAAGCTCGACCCGACCCGCGAACCAGGACGGCTGACGTTCATCACACGTATGGGTGCCGGCACGGTACGAGAGGCGCTGCCCTCGATCGTGGAGAAGGTCTCGGCCTCCGGCGCGGTGGTGACGTGGATCTGTGATCCCATGCACGGCAACGGTTTCGAGTCACCATCGGGCTACAAGACGCGTCGGTTCGATGACGTCGTCGATGAGGTTCGCGGCTTCTTCGAGGTGCATCGCGCGCTGGGTACGGTCCCTGGCGGCATCCACATCGAGCTGACCGGCAACGACGTCACCGAGTGTCTGGGAGGGTCCGGCGAGATCGTCGAAGCCGATCTGGAGAAGCGCTACGAGACGCTGTGCGACCCACGCCTGAACCACCAGCAGAGCCTCGAGCTGGCGTTCCTTGTGGCCGAGATGCTCCAGGCATGACGAAACGCGTCGTCGACCTGCGGTCCGACACGATCACGGCGCCAGTGATTGCGATGCGGATGGCCATGGTCACCGCCGAGGTCGGAGACGACGTCTATGGCGAGGACCCCACCGTTAGGGCGCTCGAGGATCGCATCGCCGACCTGCTCGGCCACGAGTCCGGCCTCTTCACGCCCTCGGGCTCGATGGCCAACCAGCTCGCCATCCGGCTGCACGTCGGGCCCGGCCAAGAGCTCATCTCCGACGAGCTGGCACATGTGTTGCGGGCCGAGATGGGTGCCGCCGCAGTTTTCTCGGGCATCACCTCACGTTCCTGGCAGGCACCGCGGGGCCTGCTGGACCCGGCAGAGCCGTTGCGCATGATGCATGCCGATGCCGGCGCCTATCAAGTGTCGACAAAGGCGATCGTCGTCGAGAACACCCACAACTTCGGCGGTGGCACGGTCCAGCCGCTCGAGGCGATCAGTGCGCTGAGAGCCGCGACCCTCCCGTTGGGCGTGGCCATGCACCTCGACGGTGCCCGCCTCTGGAACGCACATGTCGCCACGGGCGTCGCGCTCTCGGCATATGGCCAGTATTTCGACACGGTCTCGGTCTGCCTGAGCAAAGGACTGGGGGCTCCGGTCGGTTCAGTCCTGGTCGGGTCCCGCGAGCACATCGACGAGGCTCGCATCTGGCGCAAGCGTTATGGCGGTGGCATGCGCCAGGCGGGGATCCTCGCGGCTGCCGGGTTGTGGGCGCTGGACCACCACATCGAGCGCCTTGCCGATGACCACGCCCGCGCGCGGACGTTCTCCGAGGCCGTCGCCGACCGGTTCCCGGGGGTGATCGACCCGGCACATGTCCAGACCAACATCGTCATCGCCGACGTGGGGCAGCGGGGGTGGCTCGCTGCGGACTTCGTCTCGATGGCTGGTGACAGAGGTCTGCGGATGTATGCCGTGAGCGAACGGTCCGTGCGACTGGTCTGGCACCTCGAGGTTGACGACCCGGACACGGACTACGCGTGCAACGTGGTCAACGACCTGATCCCCTTGGCGGGGCGGAACCCTCAGGTGGCGCAGCGATCGTGAGCTCGTCCGGGCTTGCCGAGCCACGATCTCTGCCACCGGGCCAGCGCCTGACGCCGGTGCTGCGACCGGTGCACTACGGGCGTGTGCCCCGGATCGACCTGGCGACCTGGTCGCTTCGAATCGGCGGCAACACCCGAGACGGTGAGTCGTTGTCGCTGTCGTGGGCCGACCTCGTGTCGTTGCCGCAGACGGTCGTCCGGGCCGATCACCACTGCGTCTCGCGCTACACGACGCTGGATCTGCTGTGGTCCGGAGTGGCTGCGCGGACCATCATCGAGCTAGCGCCTCCTGCCGATGACGTGGAGCACGTGCTGGTCTCGGCGGCGCGGGGCTACAGCAGCAACATCCGGCTCGAGGACCTGTCGTCGTCACGGGCATTGTTCGCCACTCACCTCGACGGTGAGCCGCTGACTCCCGAGCATGGTTGGCCGGTTCGGCTCGTCCTGCCGCACCTCTATGGCTGGAAAGGCCCCAAATGGGTTGGGGCCATCGACTATCAGCGATATCCCGATCGTGGCTTCTGGGAGCAGCGGGGTTATCACTTCACCGGTGACGTATGGCGTGAAGAGCGTTACTCCTATCAGGAGTGACGCTCGAGGAACCGCCCACACGAAGCAGCACCCTCGGATTGCCGGTGATGCGCAGGATCGGAAATCTATCAACCGAGTGGTCAGTTACGCTACAACGCTGACTGGGCTCCCAACCCTAAGGTTGTCATGAACCAAACGACTGTTTGACATGATGACGCGCATACAGCCATGGCTCACCGGATACGGCGGGACGCTATTGATACCGGGTTCGCCGTGGAAGGCAATTCCGCTGCAGCGGCTACCGTAGTTGAGGTAGCTGGGGTCGTAGAGAATACCATTTTTCACTGAAGTGCTTCGGTCCAGACCGAGCAGCTGGCGACAGACAACCGCGTGGCCGGTAGGGGTGACGGCAAGTGCACGTCTTCCCATCGTCGTGGTGTAGTACTGACCATTCTCGCTCGACGTGTCGACGGCTCTGATACCGCTGGACAGCCGCAGGTACATAACCTGCTTGTGCAAGCTGACACAGACCTTGTCGACGCTGCGGCAGCCAGCGGGCATAACCACCGACCCGGCAATTCTGAGCACGGCACGGGTCTGAGGGCCAACGACGCCGTCTCGGCTGAGACCGTGGTCCTTCTGGAAAGTGATCACCGCATGCTTGGTGTTGTCTCCAAAGGCGCCATCAACGCCGTGCGGTATGTAGCCCAGCGTCGGCAAACAAGACTGCAGGTTTCGCACGCTTGCTCCAGTGCTGCCGACTCGAAGCAGGCCGCTGCCAGTGCTTGAACAAGCGGTGCTGGCACTGGCAGCGGTCGAACCGAACGCCAGCGCAGTCGCAAGAAAGAGTGCCGAGACAATTGCTGAACCCTGGGCGCGGCGCCCGAAAGAAAGTTTCATGAGGTGCTCACATGATCTGGGATAGTGCGAAAGGGCTAACAATCGCTAACGCCGCCCCTCCAACGGGAACTAGATGGCTCGGGCTGTTATGGCAAAAGTCCCAGTGGGCGCAGCGACGTGCTAGGGACGAAGGTCCCTAAGAGTCCCTGGCATCGGACTGCCCTCGACAGACGAACAACGACCCACGCCTTGCGTATGCGGGCAGACTCCTATCAGGCGTAGGCCACGTCAGACCTCGTGATGGAGCAGCTCGGCCGGGGGGTCCTGCTCGGCGGTC
>DASRVZ010000086.1:0-2873 GCA_035654835.1 Dermatophilaceae bacterium
CCCCGCCTGGAACACCGAGCTGGCGGACCAGCCCCCCACCGCATGGGAGGAGCTCGCGGACCCGCGCTGGGATGAGCGGCTGGGCATGGAGCGGACCAACGCCGAGTGGTACATGGCGCTCAGCAACTACTGGACCGAGGAAGCGGGGAAGTCCCCGGAGGAGGTCCAGCAGCTGTGGGAGGACATCGTCCAGGGCGCCCTGATGGTCCAGGGCCACTCGCCGCTGCGCCAGCTGCTGATCTCCGGTGAGTTCGCCGCTGTGCCGTCGTTGTACAGCTACATGGTGGAGGAGGCGCAGGGCAACGGCGCCCCGCTGGAGTGGCAACCTCCCGTGGAGCCGCTGATCGTGGGGCCCAACGGCATCGGGGTGATCGTCAACACCCCAAACCCGGCCGGGGCGATGCTGTTCACCGACTGGCTGTTGACCGACGGCCAGCAGCACATCTCCGACGCTGGGATCGAATCGGTGCAGACGGACCTGCAACAACTCGGCGACGTCGAGACCTACGCCATCGACGTGGAGCAGTTCTCCGACGAGCAGGACCGGTGGATGTCCGAGCTCGAGCGGCTCACCGGCCTGGGAGAGGCCGCACCGCAGACCTGATCAGGTCGCCCCGGGCGCCCGTGAACACCGCCCTACCTTGAGGCCGTGCGAGACGGGTGGAGGTTGAACCAGCCTCTTCAGCGCAGGGCGGGCGCGACCATTTGGGCGAGGCGGACCTCGTGCACTATCTGCTTGTCCGTGCATTTCAGGCTTGGCCTCATAGTCAATGGCGCCCCAGCCAGTCTTCAACTCAGCGGTGGCCTCCTCCGGCTTCTGCCAGAAGAAGCCGTGGGATACCCCGTCAATGACCTTCAGCTCTGATCCATCGATGCGCTCGGCCAGCTCGTGGGAGGCGGGCAGATGTGCTCCACCGCCCGCCACGTCACCCGAACCGATGAGCACGCACACCGGTACCTCGAGGAAGGGCAGCCGGTGGGTCTCCAGGGTCGTCCACCGCTGACCGTCCGGAGAAACCCACTGACGTTCGTCCGCACAGATCGGGCATACCTGCGGAGGCCGCCCGGAGCCAGGGTAGGAGTTGCCGCAGGCTGCGCAGACCCAGGGTTGCGTGACATCGGCTGGGACGTCGCCGCGCGGCTCGAGGGTCATTCCGGACCTTCCTTTCATCCAGATCGTGCGCGTCGACGCCGGGCGCTACTCCGTGCTCATGCCTGATCGGGGCCCCGCCCATCCCGTCGGGCCGCAAGGAATGGCGTGAAGCCCCGCTGAACGCGGTTGCTTCACCCGTCGATCGGAACGGCCTTCTCCGGAGTCATCAGCTCGGCGAACTCGATCCAGGAATCACTCGTCACCTCGCGAAGCTTGGCCTGCAGCTCGCGCGCGCGCTCGGGGATCGCATTGTCGGCCCGGTGGGGGGACTGGATCGAGTCGGTCATCCACTCCATGTACACACGGTCCCTCTCACCTGGCAGCGTCCCCCCGTTGTAGGTGACCCGGACGTCGGAACGCTGGCCGGCCCGCTCGTACTCGGCCGCCGCCGCAAGTGCAAGCGATGCGGCCTTCCGAGCTTGCCTTGGCATGACGACCCACACCCGCCGAATGACGTACATCAGCCCTCCTGGCATTTGATGGCGGCGCCTCCGCGGATGCGGCGTGCCGTGGACAAGCCGTGAGTCTACGGACGGTCAACGCCGTTCTCTAGGCGCATGCGTCGGCGATGATCTACCGGAGGGACTCGGGGGTCGGCAGCGGAGACCCGGGCGAAGCCTGCCCTTGTGCGGTTGGTCATGACCACAGCGTGACGATCGCCGCGATGACGAGCAGTTTCAGGAGCCAGTCACCTGCATGGATGGTTGCGAGCATCCACGGCACATGCTCGTGGATCACCGAGCCGCTCAACAGGACCACGGGGAATCCGATCCACAGGGCCACAGCAAGCGTCAGCGAACTTCCCCACGCCTTGAGGCCCATGCCTGCGGCGAGGCCGGCGACGACAGCGGCGACGACAAGGCTCCGGAGGAGTTCGGCAGGAAGCATCCATGCGGGTGGGCTCTCCACGTCAGCAACGGCGCCACCAAGGGCTTGCAGCCGATTGCCAAAGACGATGTAGTAGCCGAAGGACACCACAACCGCCGCCGCGGCCGCGGCAACGATGGCCACGTAGTTCAGTTCCTCGATCATGGGGTGAAGTTTCCCGGCGACTCCAGGGTGGTGACCAGGCGCAGATGCCGAACCTGTCCGGCACGACACCGACGATCGCACCGGCGATGCCGCTCCCAATGGGAATCTCACGCCAAGTGCAAGCTCCCCCGACCCGTCGTACCTGCCGCTCATGGCGTCACTGCTCTATCACACCGCTGCTGGTCAAGCCATTGAGCTCGTCATACAGCGCTTGCCAGCGTTCTGCTTCATCGATCACGCTTTCGAGGGGCACCGGAACCACCTCGTAGCCAGGATCGATGCTTCCGGTCTCAACCTCCGGATGCGCCACGGTGCGGCCGAACTCGGCGATGACCTCGGCGCCCTCTTGGCTGAGCGCAAATTCCGCGAACAGCAGGCCCCCAGCGGGGTTGGGCGCGATCGTGTTCAAACCGAAGCCGTTCGCCTGGCCGAAGACCGCTGCTGGCGGGTCGATCCATTCGATGGGAGCGCCTTCGTCTTGCCGCTGACGTGCGCTGATGTGGTAAGCAGCCAAAACGATATCGTACTGCCCCGCTGCCACCAGAGTGGTCACGACTGTGTTGCCCGGTACCGCAGCGGAGCACCCGGCGGCTGCGTCGCGGACCACATCGATGGCCTCTTCCTCGGTGAAGCCTTCGCTCTCCATGAGATGTGGGATCAGCGTCGCCAACCAGCCATAGGCCTTTGA
>DASRVZ010000087.1:0-6069 GCA_035654835.1 Dermatophilaceae bacterium
CCCGGCCCTTGATGTTGTGACTCGTCACCTGTTGGTCGGCGAGCCCGCGCATGACGTCCTCATAGCCACTTTCCACATATGTGCCCAGCCAACGCGTACCGGTACCAGGGCCTATGGCCATCTTGCCCTTGTACTTCTCATCCAGCAGGTCCTCGATATCGGTCGGCAGCTCCGCCGCATCGAAGTTGTCGGGGTTGTAGGCCATGGCGTAGCGCGACTCATTCGAGGTGATCCAGAGGTTGTCGGGGCCGAACGCCTCCTCGGGGAAGTGCTCGGCTTCCGAGGTGTGAAACGCCTGGAGGAAACCTTGCCGGTCCAGCCCGCGTAGGTCATTGGGGCCTGTCTGCACGACGTCGACGTCATGGCGGCCCGCGGCATATTCCTCGCTGATCCTCGACGTTATATCAGTTGAGCTGCCGTAGAAGAGCTCGACGTCGATGAAGGGGTACTCCTCCTCGAAAAGCCCCTTGGTGACCTCCTCCGCTTGCTGGGAGTTGGTATAGACGACCACGGTCCCCTCTTCGCGCGCGCCCTCCAGCAGGCGCTCCTGGCGATCTTCGCCGTCGTACGTCAACAGCTCCTGCACCGTACCTTCCCCGGAGCCCGCATCTCCGGCGCTGGTCGACGCGCCACAAGCGGTCGCAACAAGCGCGGCGAGAACGAGCGTGGCCATGAACGGAAGAGTTCGCCTCATGCTGTTGCTCCTGGTCGGTGGTCAACTGCTGGACGGTGGCCGGGAATCCGGCGGTTGCAGCTCTCGGCGCAGGACGGCACCGGTCTTCCGCATGCTGCTGGACTCGGCAACGCTCGACATGGCGTCGGAGATCTCCACCGGCAGCGCCGCCGCTTGTCCCGTGATTCTGAGGAACTTGCGGTTGATCTCAGCGGCGGACAAGGGCTCATTCGGCGCACCGGGAGCAGCCAACACCTCTTCCTGCAGCCGTTCTCCGGTTGCCAGAAGGCAGGTCGCGACCGCCGGTTGTGCGGTGTAGGCATCAGCGCGCAGCAGGGGATCCACGTCGAAGGCGATTCGGGCCATCAGTGCGCGCGTACCCGGCCTGAGCCAGCGCTCATCGCGGAACTGAGCGACGCCCGCATCGCGGTCCTCGGCTGCGACGGCGACCAGGAAGGGCAAGCTGTGGTCGGCGGCTTCATGCGACCGGGGATCCGCTCGATCCTTATCGGCGATGTGGCTGCGATTGGTCTCCGAGTCGGCCAGGTGGATGGTGATGGCCTCGATGGTCGATGCATCGACGTCATGCCGCTCGACAAGGCGGATGGTGGCCTCGATCGCTGCCTGAGCCGTGCCCACGGCCGGGTAGGGCTTCAGACACGAATGCAGGATGTGCCATTCCTCGACCGGGGCGGTCAAGGCCTCAAGCAGCTCTGTCTGCACCGGCAGGCCGAGCGCTGGAACCAAGCCCCTCTTGCCTTCCAGGATCTCCGGAGGGCCCGTCACGCCTTCTTTGGCCATCAGCGCAGCCAGGGCTCCGCCCACGGATGCAACGGCGTTGGCCGAGGCCTTCGCCATGGGGATGCTTCCGAAGCGGATCTGGCCCAGGGTGTAGGAGTGCGCTGCCCCGATGGCGATCGCGTCGGTCAACCTGTCGACATCCAGCTCGAGCAGGATGCCGGCCACCGCGGCGGTGACCATGCCGCTCGCCGACACGTGGTCCCAGCTGGGCGAGGTGGTCAGCAGATGGTGCTGCAACCGCCAATACAACTCGTATCCGGCCGCTATCGCGCGGATGTAGTCGAGTCCGGACGCGTCGACCATCTCTGCGAAGGCCAAGGCAGCGGCGATGTTGTCGCTGGGATGGCCATGCACCTCGCCGTCGGACCAAAAGACATCGTTGCAGTCCAGTGCCCGGATCGCCGTCCCGTTGTGCAATATCGCCGACACCACCGGCCGGCCGGCGGGCTGGCCCACCAAGGAGCAGTCGCCGCCCTCGCCCAGGTAGCGCACCATCTTCGCCATGGCCTGTGTTGCCGGGTGCTGCAACCCGGCGATGGCGCAGCTGGCGGTATCGAGGGTTGTGCGTGCGGCCACCTGGCGTACCGGCTCGCTTGGTGCTACTTGGCTGACGGTGAGCAGCCATTCGCCGATAACTCGCGTCCAGGGTCGTTGCAACAGGTGCCACCTTCGTCTTCTGCAAGGGCGGCTCACGGGCCCGAGGCGTACCAATGACATCTCAACATCGACACAGAAAAATGAAGGCTTCCGCCAACGCACACATTTCTCAGATTGTGCGCAGCGGAAACCGACCTCACTCTGCGCCTTGCGGTGGCTGAGAACCCTGGCGCCCCATCCTTGCAGCGTTTCCAGACGGGTCGCGGCGAGCCGCCGGCGCACTGTACGCAGACGAAGTTGCCGTGGTCAAGGAAACTTTTGGTTCTGTTGACCCGGCTTCAGCTACGGAGGCCGCGCTCGGGGAAATCACCGGCGTGGCGAAGGAGCATCAACGCAAAGCGCTGCCCCTTACTGGCCACCCTTCTGGACGTAGTTCCTGACGAACTCCTCGGCGTTTTCCTCGAGGACCTCGTCGATCTCGTCGAGCAGGTCATCGACCTCAGAGGTGTCGACCGACTCGGTGGTGCCGCTGGCCTCCGTGGCCTCGGTCTCGTCGTGCTTCGGCCGCTGCTTGCGGACCTGTCCGCCGTCACTCATGGATGGCCTCCGACCTGCGTCGCGGGACCCGCATTGTAGCCGGTGACGGTCGGTGCAAGCAGCAGCGCCGCATCGCGTTCAACCCTGCAGCGCCTCCAGCAGCTCGGCGGCCGTCTCGCAGCGGTCGATCAGCGCGCCGGTAGAGTCCTCGCCGCCCTTGCCCGGGTCCATCATGGGCACCCGCTGCAACGACTCGCCGCCGACGTCGAAGATGATCGAGTCCCAGCCGGCCGCCGTCACGGCATCGCGGTACTTCTGCAGGCAACGGCCCCGGAAGTAGGCGCGCGTGTCGCTCGGCGGAGACGTCATGGCCCGCTGCACCTCGGCCTCGTCCACCAGCGTCTCGAAGCGGCCACCGGCGACCAGGCGGTTGTACAGGCCCTTGTCCTGGCGCACATCGTGGTACTGCAGGTCGATGAGCTTGACCTTGTCGTCGTGCCACGTCAGCCCGTCGCGCTCGATGTAGCGCGACAGCAGCCGGTACTTCGTGACCCAGTCGGCCACACCGTCGAGCGACATCGGATCGGTGTCCACCGCGGTCAGCAGTCGCTCCCAGGTCGCCACGACCTCTGTGGCCCAGCCGGGAGCCTCGCCGTTGCGCACGTACTTCTGGGCAAGCTCGAGGTAGTGCCACTGCATCGACACCGGAGACATGGTGCGGCCGTCGCGCAGGGCGATTCCGCGCTGGCAGGTGAGGTCGTGGGAGACGGCGTGGAGGGCCTTCACCGGCGCCGCCGGGGTCGGCGGGTCGGGCAGGAAGCCGTCTTCGGCCATCGCCAGCACCAGCGCCGTCGATCCGAGCTTCAGGTAGGTCGCGATCTCGCTCATGTTGGCGTCGCCGATGATGACGTGCAGCCGGCGGAAGCGGTCGGGGTCGGCGTGCGGTTCGTCGCGGGTGTTGACGATGGGACGCTTGAGGGTCGTCTCCAGCCCGACCTCGACCTCGAAGAAGTCCGAGCGCTGCGACATCTGAAACGGGACGTCGTCGAGTTCGAACTCGTTGCCGGTGCGCCCGGCGCCGACCAGGATCTGCCGGGACACGAAGAACGGCGTGATCTGGCGCACGATCTCGCCGAACGGCAGCGCCCGGTCGACGACGTAGTTCTCGTGCATCCCGTAGGCCGCGCCCTTGCCATCGGTGTTGTTCTTGTGGATCAGCACGCGCCCCGGCGCGCTGCCGGCCACCGCCGGTAGCAGGACCGCCGCGCGACGGGCGGCTGCTTCGAGGATGCGCTCGCCGGCCTTGTCCCAGATGACCGCGTCGCGCGGGTTCGAGCACTCGGGCGAGGAGTACTCGGGATGGGCGTGGTCGACGTAGAAGCGCGCGCCGTTCGTCAGGATCGAGTTGGCCGGACCGATCTCGTCCTCGGTCGGCGGTTCGTGCGCGCCGGGCTGGGTGAAGCCGCGCGCATCACGCAGCGGGTTCTCCTCCTCGTAGTCCCAGCGCGCCCGCGAGCGGGTGTCGCCCGCGTAGCTGTTGACCACGATCGAGGAGGCCAGCACAGGGTTGAAGTCCGGTCGGCCGAGGACCGAGATGCCGTACTCCGTCTCGGTGCCGAGGTACTTCGGGATGGCCACGTCGGTCGTGCTCCTCCGCGCTGTGGGATCGAACCACGCGGCCCCAGTGTGGCAGGTGCGACCCGGGGCAGCATCCGCCCGCCTTCGGCGCAGCGCTGGGCGGCGCTTGAGAACCACGGCCCCGTCATCCAGCCACGGCCTCCTCCCAGCCAGCCGGGTGCGACGATGGAGCCCACCATGAACCCAGAGGAGTTCTTCGCCGGCCACGACCTGGCCCTGGCCGTGTTCGAGAAGGTGCGCTCGGTCGTTGAGCAGCAGGGACAGGTTGAGATCCGCACCTCGAAGAGCCAGGTTGCGTTCCGACGAAGGCGCGGGTTCGCCTACCTCTGGTTGCCTGGCCAGTACCTGGCAAGGCCAGACGCCGAGGTGGTCCTCTCGGTCGCGCTGGGGCGCCCGGACGACTCGCCCCGGTTCAAGGAGGTGGTGCACCCAGCGGCTGCCCACTGGATGCACCATCTTGAGATCAACGACTGGGACGAGATCGATGACGAGGTGACGGGCTGGCTTCGTGAGGCCTTCGACCGCGCCGGCTGAGTCTCCGCGGGCCCGGACGGTCGCGAGCCCCCGGGCGTTGTCGACTCAGGCCCGCGAACGCCGCCTCAGTCGACAACCGTCGGGCTGCACGCGCGGAGCGGAGAGGATCCTGCGGTGGCGCCGTGGCTCCCCGCGCCGAGGCTCACAGGTACTGGCCGGTCTGGACGCTCTCGATGGACTTGCCCGGCTCCGTGCCGTCGCCGATGAGGGTTCGCACGTAGACGATGCGCTCGCCCTTCTTGCCGGAGATCCGCGCCCAGTCGTCGGGGTTGGTGGTGTTGGGCAGGTCCTCGTTCTCCTTGAACTCGTCGCGGATCGCCTGGTACAGGTCGTCGGCCTTGAGGCCCTTCTGGCCCTCGTCGAGATAGCGCTTGATGGCCATCTTCTTGGCGCGGGAAACGACGTTCTCGATCATGGCGCCGGAGTTGAAGTCCTTGAAGTAGAGCACCTCCTTGTCACCGTTGGCGTAGGTGACCTCCAGGAAGCGGTTCTCCTCGGCTTCGGCGTACATCCGCTGGCAGGTCTCCAGGATCACGCTCTCCACCGCGGCCTGCTCGTCGCCGTGCTGCTTGACCAGGTCCGGGTGCAGCGGCAGGCCGGCGTGGAGGTAGATCGCGAAGATCTCGCGCGCGGCCGGCTGGTCGGGACGCTGGATCTTGATCTTCACGTCAAGCCGCCCCGGACGCAGGATCGCCGGGTCGATCATGTCCTCGCGGTTGGACGCACCGATGACCACGACGTCCTTCAGGGATTCGACGCCGTCGATCTCCGCGAGCAGCTGGGGCACGATCGTGGTCTCGACGTCGGACGAGACCCCGGTTCCGCGCGTGCGGAACAGCGATTCCATCTCGTCGAAGAACACGATGACGGGGAATCCCTCAACCGACTTCTCACGGGCACGCTGGAAGATCAGACGGATCTGACGTTCCGTCTCGCCGACGTACTTGTTGAGCAGTTCGGGGCCCTTGATGTTGAGGAAGAAGCTGCGGACGTCGTCGCGACCGGTCCGCTCCGCGACGCGTTGCGCCAACGAGTTGGCGACCGCCTTCGCGATCATGGTCTTGCCACAGCCCGGCGGTCCGTACAGCAGGATGCCCTTGGGTGCCCGCAGCTCGTGTTCCTCGAACAGCTGCGCGTGCAGGTACGGAAGTTCGACGGCGTCCCGGATGGCCTCGACCTGGTCCTTGAGACCACCGATCTGGTCGTAGGTGATGTCGGGAACCTGCTCGAGGACGAGTTGTTCGACCTCCGCCTTGGGGATGCGCTCCACCGCCGTGTTGGCCCGCTGG
>DASRVZ010000088.1:0-10932 GCA_035654835.1 Dermatophilaceae bacterium
CTGGTCCGCCTACCCCAAGGCGTGCCGAGACTGGTTCGACCACGAGCCGCACCCGGTCGCCGGCTCCGGCAAGCAAGCCAACGAGCTGCTGCCCGCGGTGCACCGCGTCGCCGCGCTGTGCAAGCGGTGGCTGCTGGGCACCCATCAAGGCCGTGTCGACGCCGAGCACATGCAGTCCTACCTGGAAGAGTTCTGCTTCCGCTTCAACCGTCGCCACTCCCGCGCCCGCGGCCTACTGTTCTACCGCCTGCTGCAGTATGCCGTCGTCGCGCCACCGCTGACCTACCGACAACTCGTGGCCAACCCGCAGCCGAAGGCGATCAAACCGCCCGGCGTGAAGGGGCCACGCTCCCGGCCCGGCAGTCTCGCCCAACCACCCGAGGACCGGCCATGGCGTGCGACGCAGAGCCTCGAATGAGCCATGCAGCACGTGGCAGTGAAATGGATAACCCACATGCCGATATCGGCATTAAGCCTTGTACCCGTTGGACATCGACCGCGCCTTCCGCAAGATGGGGGAGCTCAAGGCTTCAGTGCCGCAGTGGTGGGCGTCGGGTGCGCAGCCGGGACAGATGCTGGTGAGCAACCAGGTCACTGCGGCCAGCATCTGGAGCGGGCGGGTGTTCACCTTGCAGGAGCAGAAGGCGCCGATCGACTTCAGTTGGAACGAGGGTATGTACCAGCCGGCACATTGGATCGTTCCGAAGGGCGCCAAGAACAAGGACGCCGCCTTCCAGTTGGCGGAGTACTCGTTGCAGCCCGAGGTGCAGTCGAAGCTGTGGGGCAACTATCCCTGTGTGCCCACGAACTCCAAAGCCTACGACACCATGCCCGTGAGTTACGCGAGTAAGCTTCCGACTGCCCCGGAGCACGCTGACAAGCAGTTCCTCCAGGATGCGGTGTGGTGGGGCGCCAACCGCGCGGCAGTCCTCAAGCGATGGACTGAGTTCGCGGTGTCGTAACGACAGGTCATGATCCTATCGGCGTGAGCGGGCACCTTACATGCGTGCGTGCCCGCTCACGCCTCGACGCGAAGGTTGAGTATGAGTGGGCAGAAGACGTTGCGCGGCGCGGCGGCCATCGTGGGCATCGCGGAATCCGTGTCCTCCACAGGCGAGCTCGAACTCTGGGGGCGTGCACTCGAGGCCAAGGTCATCAAGGAGGCGCTCGATGACGCAGGGCTGACGCTTGCGGACGTCGATGGCGTTGCCCATGCCTGGTCGTCGCTCGACCTGGCGGAGTTCTTGGGGATCTCGCCCGTCTTCACGGAGGCCACCTACACCGGTGGCTCAGGATATGAGCTATACGTCGAGAAGGCAGCGGCAGCAATCGCGGTCGGCCTCGCGGAGACGATAGTGGTGGTGTATGCGGCCACGCCGCGGAGTGATCGCAAGCGTGGTACCCGCAGTTGGGTGGAGACGCCTGGCCCACGGGACGATTTCGAAGTGCCGTATGGGCTCGGTCTCATGGGGTCCTATGCCTTGGCCGCGGACCGGCACATGACGACCTACGGAACGACGTCCGAGGAGCTGGCCGCTGTTGCGGTCAACACCCGGGCGTGGGCGTCATTGAACCCCGACGCCAAACTGCGGTCACCACTGACGGTGGACGACGTGATGTCGTCGCCGGTCTTCTGCTCACCGCTCCACTTGTTGGACTGCTGCCTCGTCACGGACGGCGCGGGAGCCATCGTCATCACGAGTGCGGAGCGGGCGAAGGCCCTGCGCAAGGCTCCTGTCTACGTCTTGGGCGCCGCGTCATGCCACTCGCACAACATGATCCACGCCATGCCGGACCTGACGCTGACTCCAGGCTCCATCTCCGGGCCTCGTGCATTCCGGGCGGCGGGGATCTCGGTTGACGAAGTGGATCTCCTCATGGGCTATGACTCGTTCACCATCACCGCGCTCCTCCACCTCGAGGACCTCGGGTTCTTTAAGAAGGGTGAGGCGGCGGGCTTCGTCGCCGAGGGCGGAACCGCACCCGGAGGTGCCCTGCCGATGAACACCAACGGTGGCGGACTCTCCTACACGCACCCCGGGATGTACGGCATCTTCTTGCTGACCGAGGCGGTGCGGCAGCTCCGGGGCGAAGCTGGTGCGCGGCAGCTCCAGAAGGCGGACGTCGCGGTGGCACACGGCTCCGGCCAGTTCCTGTCCGCCATGTCCACCGTGGTTCTGGGAACAGAGGCGGTCCTATGAGCCAGGCAGACTTCACGCCGACGATCTCCGAGGCGACGCGACCCTATTGGGAGGCGACTAAGGCTCGTCGGCTGGTACTGCAGCGATGCGTTGCATGCACGAGGTATGTGCATCATCCCAGGGAAGCGTGCCCGCGCTGCCTCGGCCAGGACTTCGACTGGGTCGAGTCCATGGGCAGGGGCTCCATTCATGCCATGTCGGTCCACCACCGTCCCTTCGGGGCAATGTCACTTGAGGACTGTCCCTACATCGTCGCCTTCATCGACTTGGATGAAGGAGTTCGGTTCCTGGCCAATGTCGTCGATACCGACGACCGGTCGGTGACCAGAGGTGACGCCGTCGTGCTGACCTGGAAGCCCGTGGCCAACGGCTACAACCTGCCGGCCTTTAAGCCAGCGCCGCGCTGAGACGGCTCCAGTTGATGACGAAGACACGGTTCATCTGCGTGCTGGCTGGTATGTGGTGGGTCTTTCTGTCAGTGGGCATCCTGATCCCGCTCCTCCCGCTGTATGTGAACAGGACACTCGTTGCCGACAGCAGTGTCGTTGGCGTGACCGTCCTTATCTACGCCGTTGCCGGTGTGTTGGCGCGTCCGCTGGCCGCCGCGTATCTTCGGCGGCACGAACCCTGGACTTTCATGTTGGCGATGGCACTAGCAGGCGCGTTCGCGCTGGCGGCCACACCGATCGTGCATGAGGTCGGCTGGATGTATTGGCTGCGATTCGTCGGCGGGTTCACGGTGGGCGCCTTCTACACGGCGGCTGCCACGGGACTCGTACGTGATACTCCGCCCCAGCGGCTTGGGAGCGCCCTGAGCTACTTCTCGGTGCCGTTGTTCCTTGGCGTCGCCATCGGGCCGGTTGTCGGTGACTGGTTGACCTCGGCGGTAGGGCATGACTGGTCCTGGGTTGCTTCCGGCCTCTGCATGCTCATGGCAGTCCCGTTCTGCCTGGTCGGTGGCCGTCAACCACGGCGCGCGACGCCCGTGGGGGATGTCGTGGTGAGCGGCACGCCGTTCGGCACGCCGTTCGGCACCCATGTGCCCGCAATGACCCGATCGGAAATCTGGCGCACCGTCGCTCATCCGGCTGCGGGCGTGCCCGCGGTGGTCCTTGCGCTCATCGTCGCCGGATGGGCGTCGTTCCAGGCGTATGTGCCGTTGTACGGGCCGGCACTGGGGCTACCCGCGACCGGAACGGTGTTCCTCACTTACTCCGCCGTGGTCATCGTCATCAGGGTGGGCGGAGCCCGTCTCTTCGACCGCCTGCCCCTTGTGGAGATCGTTCTGTGGGGTGCCGTCGCCAACGTCATCGGTCTCGTGACGGTGTGGCTTTGGGCAGACGTCGCCGCGTTGTACGTCGCCGCGGTTCTCATGGCTGTTGCCATCGGACTTAGTTACACCACCTTGCTGCGAATCGCTCTAGCCCGTGTTCCGGCTCACGAGGAGGGAGCTGTCGTCGGCGCCTACAGCGTCTCGTACGACATCGGCGCCGGGTTGGGCGCCGCAGGGATGGGTGTGCTGGTGACCTGGACCGCTTCATACTCCACCGCCTTCTTGGGCGGTGCGGCGTCGGGCGCGGTCTCGATACTCCTCATCCTTCAACATCTCTGGCCCAAGCGGGCGACCTACCGCGTTCAGCGGGCCGAGGTTTGACCAATCCGTTCGAAATCCAGTGTGCATGCCGATAGAAGGAGAAACGATCACCATGACAAACCCCACAGAAGATCTCACCGGTCGCGCCTATCTGGTGACGGGAGGCGGCAGCGGAATCGGTGCCGCCATTGCGCGCACATTGGCCGACCGGGGAGCCGGTGTCACGGTAGCCGGGCGACGTATGGAGAAGCTCGACCAGGTGGTGCAGGAGATCCGGGCCGCGGGCGGTGCGGCATATGCCCACTCCATGGACGTACGGGACCCAGACCAGACATCCCATGGGCTGAGGTGTCAAGCTGCTGCTTGTTGGGTGTGCTGGTTCCAGGCTGTGGCCTCGTCGTAGGGGGTGTGGGTTTTGAGGCAGCCGTGCAGGATGCCGACGAGACGGTTGCCGAGCTGGCGCAGGGCCGCGTTGTAGCTGATGTCGCGGTCCCGCAGTGCGTCGTAGTAGGCGCGGGCTCCCGGTGATCCGCTCAGGGCGCTGAATGCCTGCTGGTGCAGGGCATCGGCCAGACGGTTGTTGCGTACGTATCGGGCCAGGACGACTTTCTTCTTGCCTGAGGCTCGGGTGATGGGGCTGGTGCCGGCGTAGTTCTTGCGGGCACGGGCGCCGTCGTAGCGGGTGGGGTCGTCGCCGAACTCTGCGAGCACCCGGGCGCCCAGGATGGGCCCCAGTCCGGGCTGGCTGAGGTAGATCTCAGCGTCCGGGTGCTGGCCAAAACAGGCCTCGACCGGTCCTTCCAGGGCGGTGATCTGCTCATTGGAGGTCGTGATCAGGGCGGCCAGGGCGCGGACGGTCGCGCCGTAGGCGGCCGCGATAACCGGCGGCTGGGTGAGGTGCTCAGTGCGAAGCGCAGCCATGATCGCGGTGGTCTTGGTGTCCCGGTCGCGCCGATGGGCCCGCTTCAGGGCAGCGGTGATCTGCGCCCGCGTCAGCCGGGCGGCGATGTGCGGCTCGGGTGCCTTGGTCAGCAGCTCCAGGACCTCGGAGGAAGCGAGGTCCTTGTAGGCCTCCAGTGCGGCTGGGAAGAACTCCCGCAGGCTAGAGCGCAGCCGCAGCACCTGACGGGTGCGGTCCCAGATCAGCGTCTGGTGCATCCGGGTCAGAACCTTCACCGCGCCGGCCTGCTCGCTGTCCCCGGCAACCGTGCGCAGCTGGTGGCAATGGGTGCGGACCAGGTCGGCCAGGACATGAGCGTCACCGGCATCACTCTTAGCTCCCGAGACACCGTTGCCCTGGCGGGCACGAGCGGACTGCAACGGGTTGATCGCGTACACCTGGTACCCGGAGGCGACCAGCGCGGCAACCCACGGGCCACGGTCGGTCTCGATGCCGATCTTCACCCCGGCGGCGTCGCCGTCTTCGGGTAGGAACCTCCCAACCAGGGCGTGCAGCCGCGCTATCCCTGAAATGCCTTCCGGTAGGCGGGCTTTGGCGAGTCGCCGCCCGGCCTCGTCCTGAATCTCCATATCGTGATGGTCCTCAGCCCAGTCATCTCCGACGAACAGCAATCTGATGTCCTCCACTTCGCTCGACTACCTCGGTCAGCAGCCTGCAGGAAAACCCGCGACCTAATGGTCAAGTGCTCACACCAACACGGCGGGCACGACATCCCATCAGCGGTTCGTCTTCCCGACCACCGATGGAGGCACGATCTGGCCCTAGGACTCGAGGTCCAGGTAGCAAAGAGTGCTCATCCATCGGCGGCTACCAGACACCGAGCCTGTCACGATCTCGGCCCGGTAACCCCCATTAGGTAGCTCATACGGCACCACGATCCTGGTGGGCCACGTCAACTCCGGCGGTGTGCCTGGCGCGTTCTCCGATCTGGCCGACTACCGAGTTGGGGAGGTCATCACCCTGGTCGCGGCTGACGGTCGAACGATGAACTATGCGGTGGCCGCACCTCCTGTCGGTGTGCACAAGGACCAGCTGGGACCTCGCCGTGCGGAGCTGTTCGACCAGACTCATTCCTTCGGACCGGCGGGGAGGCCCAAGTCGGGTCGATTGCTCCTCCTCACCTGCGGCGGTACGTTCGATAACCGCACCGGCCACTATGAGAGCAACATCTTCGTCTTCGCCCTGCCCATCTAGCTCGTTCCCGAGACTTCAGACGCCGGCAGCGAGCTCCGCAGAAAACGGAGGCACTCGCAATACCGGGGAATCAGACCCTGCGCGGTGGCCTGGCTCAACGAGGGAGCCACAGCATCCCTGGCGGACAGCGCCGGGGTGATTCCTTCGGGCATCGTGAGGCCCAGCTCGGCAAGACCGTGCTGCCCAACGAGCTGCTTGCCCAGGTGAGCGCCAAGGGCTGGATCGCGGCCAAGGTCGAAGTCACCCCTGCCATCCCGCTTCCGGTAGCACTGTCCTCGGCCCCGGTCCGGGCGATGCGGGCCGCGACCGGCACGCTGATCCTGGTCGATGAGCTGCAGGAGGCCAGCCCGGCAGACCTCACCGCCGTCAACACCGCTGTGCACGACAACTGCCCAGCGTCTGCTCTTGAGGGCGATGGGTGAACTCTGCGGTGACAAGCCATTGGCGATCGCTGATCTGGCGGCCGCCATGGGCAGACGACGAGTCTCAGACCTGTCGGTCGCCAGTAACGAGGTGATCAAGAAGGGCCTGCTGTACGCCCCGGAGCGTTCCCGGCGTGCACGCCTTCATCGCCCAGCAGGACTAATGCGTGGGTGACGAGGTGCCGGGGACGCGGGTCAACCGGGTCAGCCGGCGCCCAGGGCGTCGAGGGTCACGAAGCCGTAGCCTGCAGCGCGGAGCCCTGAGATAATCCGCGGGAGGGCGTCGGCGTCGAGTGTGCTGTGGTCGGTCGGGTTGGACCCGACATGCATGAGCACGATCTCGCCCGGTGTCGCGGCCGCGAGGACTCGCTGGACCACGGAGTCCGCGCTGCGACCGCCCGAGGTCCCCTGCCAGCCGAGGGTGTCGACGGTCCAGCCGACGGCGACGTAGCCGAGGTCGTTGACCAGGTGCAGCTCGCGCGGGCCTGAGTCGCCGAAGGGGAAGCGGAAGAGCGGGCGCGGGTCCTCACCCGTGACGCGCAAGATCGTCGTCCGCGCGCTCGTGACCTGCGTGCGCACCTGGGCGTCGGTCAGGGTTGGCAGGTGCGGGTGGTCGGCGGTGTGGTTGCCGAGTCGGCCGGCCGTGGACATCCGTACCGCAAGCGTCGGAAAGCTGTCGACGAAGTCACCGGTGAGGTAGAAGGTCGCTGCCACCTTCTCCCTCGCGAGCGTCGCCACGATGGAGTTAACTCCGTCACCGTTCGCCCCCGCGTCGAACGTCAGCGCGACGACCTTGTGGCTTGTCGGAACGCGGCTGACGACATGACCCACGAGAGACGGGGGGACCGACGCCGTGGGAGCTGGCGTCGTCGGCTTGGGAGTGATCGGGGCGGGTGTGGTGGTGCGGGTCGTCGGCTTGGGAGTGGTTGGTTTCGGTGTGCTTGGGTGGCCGGTCCGGGCCGGTGAGCTCGTGGTTGGGGCTGGTGTCGAGGTCGTCGAGCTCGCGGTTGATGACGAGGTTGTGCCGGTGGTCAAACCGGGGCTTGGCTTCTCCGGTGAGGAGGCACAAGCAGAGGCCAGCAACAGCAGCCCCACCGCGAACGTTGTGACGCCGGCCCCACGACGCAACATCGGCATCATTGTCGACCTCCACCGCCATATTCATTGTCGCGCAATGGATCCCGGTGTGGGAGAGGACGAAGGTCCTACTTCAGTTTGATCTGGCGAGCGTGTACGGCGCTAGGTCGCCGGGCGCCAGCGCGTCGGACAGTTGTTGGATCCTTACCGTGTCCAGCACCTCGGTGGCCGATCACTCGTGATGGTGATCGTGGCGTTGTCACGCGCCCGAGTTGAGCTCGGTGTAGTAACGGACGCACTCGTCATACCGGGGAAGCAGCCCCTGCGCGGCGGCCTGGCTCAGCGAGGGTGCCACGGCATCCCTGGCGGACAGCACCGGGGTGATTCCTTCGGGCATCGTGAGGCCCAGCTCGGGATCGAGGGGGTTGATGCCATGCTCGCGCGCTGGGTTGTAGGTGGCGGAGCAGAGATACATGACGGTGGAGTCGTCCTCCAGGGAACAGATGGCGTGGCCCAGGCCCTCTGCGAGGTAGATTGCCCGGCGGTCGAGGGTGTCGAGCACGGTGCTGTCCCACTGGCCGAACGTGGGCGAGCCCACCCGGATGTCGATGACGAAGTCGATGAAGGAGCCGGACAGCGCTGTGACGTACTTGGCCTGTGACGGCGGCACATCGGCAAAGTGCACACCCCGGACCGTGCCCCGCGATGAAACCGACACATTGGTCTGGATGACGTCCAGCCGGTGCCCGATCACCTCGGCGAGCCGGTCACCGCGAAAGGACTCCATGAACATGCCCCGGTCGTCGGGGAACTGCCGCGGGGTGATCTCGAAGGAGCCCTCGATGCTCAGCGCTCTGATGTCCATCAGGCGCGGGATCTTCCCTCGGCGAGAACGCTCTGCAAGTAGCTGCCGTAGCCGCTCTTGACCAGCGGGTCGGCCAGGTCAGACAGCTCGGAGTCGGTCAGCCACCCGTTGCGCCAGGTGATCTCCTCGACGCAGCCGATCTTGAGTCCCTGCCGGGCCTCCACGACGTGAACGAACTGGCTCGCCTCGAGCAGGCCCTGGAAGGTGCCGGTGTCGAACCATGCGGTGCCGCGGGGCAGGACGGTGACGGTCAGGTCGCCTCGCTGCAGGTAGGCCTCGTTGATCCCGGTGATCTCAAGCTCTCCCCGGGGGCTGGGCGCCAGATCCCGGGCGATCTCGATGACGTCGTTGTCATAGAAGTACAGCCCGGGGACCGCGTAGCTTGACTTGGGCTTGGCCGGCTTCTCCTCGATCGAGAGCACCGTGCCGCTCTCGTCGAACTCGACCACGCCGTAGGCACTCGGCTCCGATACATGGTGGGCGAACACGTGACCGCCCAAGAGGTCGGTGTTCTTGCGAAGCGAAGTACCCAGGCCGGTGCCATAGAAGATGTTGTCGCCCAGGACCAGTGCCACAGCATCCGTGCCGATGAAGTCGGCGCCGATGATGAAAGCCTGCGCGAGGCCATCGGGGCTGGGCTGCACGGCATACGAGAGGCTGATGCCCCAGGCTGAGCCGTCGCCGAGCAGTTTTTCGAACTGCGCGAGGTCCTGCGGCGTCGTGATGATCAGGACCTCGCGGATCCCGGCCATGAGCAGCGTCGAGAGCGGGTAGTAGATCATCGGCTTGTCGTAGACCGGCATGAGCTGTTTGCTGATTCCGCGGGTGATCGGGTGAAGTCGTGTCCCGGAGCCTCCGGCGAGGATGATTCCCTTCATGGTGGCGAGGCTAGCGTGCTGTCCGATTTCGGTGCTCCGTGGCCGTGGCCGTGGCCGGCAGCGTCCTGCGACACCCGTTACGTCCTCCGATACCCTCGCGGCATGCGCACCTGGACCCTGGAGGCAAGACCGTGACCCGCTGGTTGGTTGTCGGCGCCGCCGGGATGCTGGGGCAGGATCTCGTCGCCGCCCTGGGTGAGACCCCAGGGGCTCACGAGGTGACCGCCGTCGACCGCGACGAGGTGAACATCATCGATCCGCAGGCCTGTCTAGCGGTCGTGGCGGGCCATGATCTCGTGGTTAATGTTGCAGCCTGGACCGCCGTCGATGATGCCGAAAGCCATGAAGCACAAGCTTTTTCGGTCAACGCGGTCGGGGCGGCGAACTTGGCCCGTGCGTGCGCGGCGACCGGTACACGAATGGTGCAGGTGTCCACCGACTATGTCTTCGCTGGTGACGCCACCACCCCGTATGCCGAGGACGCGCCGCTCGCGCCGCGGTCGGCCTACGGGCGGACCAAGGCGGCAGGGGAGTGGGCCGTGAGGACGCATCTGCCCTCCGCTTCGTGGGTGGTGCGAACGGCGTGGCTGTATGGCGCCCACGGGCCGAACTTCGTCAAGACCATGGCGGCGTTGGCCGCTGAGAGGGACACGATCTCAGTGGTCGACGACCAGCGTGGGCAGCCGACCTGGACCGTCGACCTGGCGCACGCGATCGTGCGAATGGTCGAGGCTGAGGCGCCGTTCGGGATCTATCACGGCACGTCGGGGGGGGAGGCGACCTGGTTCGACTTCGCCCAGGCGATCTTCGCCGAGCTGGGGCTGGACCCTGCGCGGGTGAGTCCCACGACCACCGACGCTTTCCCGCGACCGGCTCCGCGACCGGCATACAGCGTGCTCGGGCATGAATCCTGGGCGCACACCGGACTTCCCGCGCTACGGGACTGGCGCCGGGCGTTGACTGAGGCGCTGCCCAGCATCATCCACCACTCCTAACTATTGTCGGAGCATGCTTGCCGCCTACGCCGTCAGTCAGTCGTCCACGGATCCATTGTCAGGGTTGGTCATTGACCAGCGTCCTGATCCAGTCGCTCGACCAGGTTGGTCCGTGGTCAAGCTGCGGGCTGCCGGACTGAACCACCACGACGTGTGGTCTCTGCGCGGGGTCGGGCTGCCTGCCGAAAGGTTGCCGATCATCCTGGGCTGCGACGGCGCCGGCGTGGATGAGGCCGGCAACGAGGTCATCATTCATGCCGTCGTGCCCTCCGAGGGCTGGACCGGCGACGAGACTCTGGACCCCGCGCGCACCCTGCTGTCCGAGCTGTATGACGGCACGCTGGCTGAGTACGTCGCGGTGCCCACGCGCAACCTGGTCCCCAAGCCCGCCGGGCTCTCTTTCGAACAGGCGGCATGCTTGTCCACCGCGTGGCTGACTGCCTACCGGATGTTGTTCGTCAACGCCGGGCTCACCCCTGGGGCCACGGTTCTGGTGCAAGGTGCCGGCGGCGGTGTCGCCACGGCGCTGATCCAGCTGGGCTCGGCGGCCGGCTATCGCGTCTGGACGACGTCACGTGACGAGGCCAAGCGGGCCAAGGCCCTTGAAATCGGCGCCGACAAAGCGTTTTCGTCCGGCGAGCGCCTGCCTGAGCGCGTGGATGCAGTGCTGGAGACCGTCGGTGCGGCGACCTGGTCCCACTCGATCAACTCGCTCAAGCCCGGGGGCACCGTCGTCATATCCGGC